>CAIPDT010000141.1 GCA_903863905.1 uncultured Methylococcaceae bacterium | reverse complement strand
GGATTGGGTAACTTTTGTACAGAAGTTGGTTAATTGTTTGCTGGATTGGGTAACTTTTGTACAGAAGTTGGTTAATTGTTTGCTGGATTAGGTAACTTTTGTACAGAAGTTGGTTAGAACTTAGAGAGTTTCTTAGTTCAATCAACAATCACCCCTCCATGCTATGAGTCTGGCAAAGTTGGGCACTAATTTGGATGATTTTGCGGAGGGCATCCCATAACAGGTTGGTATCGGTAGAGAAATGTACGTCTGTTTTGACTACAAAAGGGTCACAGCGAGCTTTGATGGATTCTTCCGGTTTTTTTTTAATAACTGATGACCTGCGCATATTTTTAGATGATAACTCGATCATTGATTTTGATGTTAAGGCTGAATTGGATCGCATACCTTGTTACAAGCCGCTATATGAGTATGCGTTATTTAAAACGGTTAAGTTTAAAAATAAACGTATCTATTGGAGTGATCAATATGATTTTAATTTGGATCAAATTTTGGAGCGTGGACAGCCTGTAGCAAGTAATTCTTTTAACATCGGTTACTTTTAAAGCATCGAAGCCTTTCATGTTTAAGATGATTCTACCTTGTCCAAATTTGCCTTTAGGCTTAAGATAATTTCTGCGCCACCTTCAGATTTGTTTCGTAGGGTTAATTTTCCCTCATGAAGTTTGGCAATTTGTTGCACAATACGTAATCCTAGGCCATTGCCACGACTACACTCAACACGTAGATCAGAATAACTCGCCAACGCTTCGGCAGACAAAGCAAAGCCCGGCCCGTTATCAGAAACACATAACTCAATAGTATTGCCTTTTAGTGTCGTACTGAGCGTAATATTACCATCGCCATGCTTTAGGCTATTATCGATTATATTATATAAATAGCGCTCTAAGGCCATCGGTTTAAAGCGTACCAAAGGCGTAATTTTAAGGCCTAAGCGTAAATTTATTTCAGAACGTTGATATTTTTCACTGACTGCTTTAATCAATTGATTGAGGTCACCCATTACCCAGGGTTCAGTTTGCTCAACATTAAAGCGTGCTAAGGCAATAAATTGATTTAATGCTAAGTCCATTTCTGCTATATCTTGATTAATACCCTCAATAAAACCGCTGGTGTCAAAGCCAAGTACCCGAGTGGCAATGCGGATGCGTGTTAACGGGGTGCGTAAATCATGAGACATACCGGCGAGCAAAAACTCTTGTTGTTTGGTCATTTCTTTAATATCCGCACTCATGGTGTTCATGACTATCGCTAACTCACGAATTTCATCGGGTCCTCTGGGCTTAATAATATGCCCCCCTAAATTTTGACCCATTAGTTTTGCGCCATCAACCAACGGTATTAAGGTGGATTTAAGGTAGCGTGCCGCTATCAGTGCCGAAAGTAGGGACAAGAGGAGTGCCATCAGAAAACCGATAGACAAATATTTCCACATGCCAATGCGCTCTATTAAGGGCGTGCCCAAAGAAAATTGGGGGGCGGTGGAGTGTAGCAACCAAAATATTTGCTTAGGTTCACTTTGCAGTCGAGAGGTTAATTCGCTCCCCCAGTTGTTTACCAGTGTTTTTTCCAAGGAACGGTAATAGGGCAGGTCGGGTAGTTTATCCCACTGTTGATCCGTATTCCATAGCAGAATAAAGCCAGTGCGTTGTTGTAATTGTTCAGACAGTTTAAGCTTCTCTTCAGGGCTACTATGCACATCAATTTCTTTAACTAAGGTGCTTAAGGTCTCACTTAAATAAGCAAACTGTTGCCCCCCTGGTTCAGCGATAAGTAAGACAAACACAAGTCGCAATAAGACAAAATTAACCAGCATAAATAGGATGATCAATAGAAACAACCTGCCAAACAAGGTTTTAGGCAATCGTTTCATAGTCATTAATTTTTTATAATATGACGACATACTTAAACATCAACTGTCAGCATATAGCCAATACCTCTAACGGTTTTTAAATAAATGGGGTTGGCAGTATCCGCTTCTAATAAACGGCGTAAGCGAAAAATCTGCACATCAACATAGCGATCGTCAGGTTTATGGTGTCGTTCATTAATTAGAAAGCTAAGGATTTGTCGCGAGACGGGTTTTTCTATATTTTCAGCGAATACTTTAAGCATGGTAAATTCACTGTGGCTTAAGTCGATCTTGCTGTCATGGAAGAATAAACAGTGTTGAGTAAAGTCTAATACAAATGGACCAAAATGAAACGCGGTCGCATTATTAGGGGTGTCATTTTCGTTGAAGCGAGTGTTGCGGCGCAACACCGAATGAATCCGTGCCAATAACACGTCAGGATTAAAAGGTTTAGCCAAATAATCATCAGCCCCACATTTTAAACACTTTATACAATGCTCTTCGCTGCTATTGGCCGTTAACATGATAATAGGCGGGGCGTTATGATCTTCGACACGTAACCGACTACAAACTGACAAGCCATCTTCACCCGGCAGCATCCAATCCAGTATGATTAAATCATAAAAAGAACGCTTCAGATAGTCTGTCATTTGCTCTGCAGACGCGGCACAGTCAACCAAAAAATCTTGATCACTTAGAAAATATTTAAGCAGTGATCTTATGCGATTGTCATCGTCAACAATTAAAATTTTTGCTTGCAAAGTCATTTGAAAGTCATTCAGGTTGAAAGTGGACTATAAGATAACTCTTTATTGATATAAAGGGGATAACAATTTTGTAATAACCTTGGGCTTAAATTTTAGGCAATAAAAAAGCCCTTAGATATTTCTATCTAAAGGCTTTTAATTTATGGAGCTGGTTAGGGGATTCGAACTCCTGACCGGCTGATTACAAATCAGCTGCTCTACCAACTGAGCTAAACCAGCAAACAAGCGCCTATTATACAAGATTTACTGGTTTTGTGAAGTACTTTTAGCGTTTTTTTATATTTTTATTCTGACCAAAGGCTTTTTTTTCCTTTTTGTTATCAAAGCCAGTGAATTTGGTCTTAAATTGTTGGGCCTTGTTGAGCGTCTCTCCTGTGCCTTTCGGTTGGTAAGAGGGAATCAAATGATGTTTTCCATTACCAATTAAATCATTACGTCCCATATCTTTTAAGGCATCCCGCAATAACGGCCAGTTTTTAGGGTCGTGATAGCGTAAAAAGGCTTTATGCAAGCGACGTTGTTTAATCGATTTTGGAATAGAGATATCTGCGGCTTTGTGACTCACTTTCTGCAACGTATCTTTACCAGAATGATACATGGCTGTCGCAATAGACATGGGCGAAGGTAAAAACGCTTGGACTTGATCGGCTCTAAAACCGTGGCTCTTTAACCATAAGGCTAAGTTAAGCATATCATTATCGGTGGTACCTGGATGTGCCGCGATAAAATAAGGGATTAAATATTGTTCTTTACCAGCTTCTTTAGAATACTGATCGAACATTTCTTTAAAGCGATCGTAAGTACCCATGCCAGGCTTCATCATTTTTGATAAAGGCCCTTGTTCGGTATGCTCAGGTGCAATTTTAAGATAACCACCCACATGATGAGTGACCAGTTCTTTAACATATTCGGGCGATTCAACGGCTAAGTCGTAACGTAGTCCCGAGGCAATAAAGATTTTCTTAATGCCGGGTAGAGCGCGTGCTCTTCGATACAGTTTAATTAACGGTGTATGGTTGGTATCTAAATTAGGACAAATACCTGGATACACACAAGACGGTTTTCGACAGGCGGCTTCAATTTTAGGATCTTTACAGGCCAGTCGATACATATTAGCTGTCGGCCCCCCTAAGTCAGAAATATGACCGGTAAAATTAGGTGAGGTGTCCCGAATGGCCTCTATTTCTTTAATAATAGAATCTTCTGAGCGACTTTGGATAATACGGCCTTCATGTTCGGTAATGGAACAGAAGGTACAGCCACCAAAACAGCCACGCATAATATTGACGGAATGCTGAATCATTTCAAAAGCGGGCACGTTGGCATTGCCGTATTCTTTATGAGGCACCCGTGAGTAGGGAAGGTCAAATACCCCGTCCATTTCTTTCATGGTGAGTGGAATCGGTGGGGGATTAATCCAAACCTCTCGGGTGCCGTGTAGTTGTATCAGCGGTCTGGCATTGCCTGGATTTGTTTCACCGTGCATGACGCGAGAGGCATGCGCATACAAAATAGGATCATCTTTTACGCTGTCATAAGCGGGTATGCGAATGACCGTTTGTGAACGAGAATCACGCATCAATTGTTTAATTGAACCCAAGCTGGTGAGCGGAATGGCAATTTCACCGGCAATGGCGGTGCTACTGTCTTCTGGCTTTTTGTCGCAAGCGGGTTCTTCTTGATACGGATTTTGAATGGGGCTAATGGCGCCGGGTTTATCAATGTCGGTTGAGTCTTTAACGCGCCAGCCTTCAGGGATTTGTTTAACAAAGTGTACTGTGCCGCGAATACCTTTGAGGTCCGTGATAGCTTCACCTTGGGCTAAACGGTGCGCGATTTCCACTATTTGGCGTTCAGCATTGCCATAGACTAACAAATCCGCTTTAGAGTCTAAGAGTACAGATTTTCTAACTTTATCTGACCAATAATCATAATGAGCGATACGGCGTAAACTGGCTTCAATGCCTCCGATGATAATGGGGGCTTCTTTATAGGCTTCACGGCAACGATGTGAGTACACGTTGACGGCGCGATCAGGGCGTTTTCCCGCAGCACCATTAGCCGTATAGGCATCATTAGAACGAATCTTTTTGTCAGAGGTATAGCGATTCACCATGGAATCCATATTACCTCCGGTCACGCCAAAGAAGAGATTGGGCCGGCCGAGTTTGGTAAAGTCTTGGGCGCTGGTCCAGTCAGGCTGCGAGATAATGCCGACTCTAAAGCCTTGCGCTTCTAATAAACGCCCGATTAAGGCCATGCCAAAACTGGGGTGATCAATATAGGCATCACCGGTGACTAAAATAATGTCACAACTGTCCCAACCTAAGGCATCCATTTCAGCTTGGCTCATGGGTAATACAGGCGCGACACCAAAGCGGTGGGCCCAGTATTTACGGTAACTGAAAATATTGGGTTCGGGTGTTAAAGCAATTGCATTCATTTTTTAATTACGTGGTCAAAAGTGCTAGCATTATATTTCCTTAAGTCCTTTAAAAAAACTGGATATTCAATGTGGTAGTGTTGCTCAAGGGCAAGAGCATGTGCTCTAAGATCTTTTAAGTGATACAGTGGCGTGTAATCGTTAAAGGCTAGTACGATAATATTGCTTTTATCTTGAACAGGTAAAAAGAGGGTTTGCCAGTTAAATACTTGCCCTAACCAAGATGAAACTAATTGAAATTCTGGGTTTTGTAAGCCCCCCCAAAGATTGACCATTAAAACACCATTTTTCTTAAGCAGTGCTTTACAGTCATCAAAGAACGCGATATTTCTTATTGAAGAGGCAATGCCGTCATGATCATAGGCGTCAATGAAGAGTAGGCTGTATTGTTCGCGATGCGACTCTCGGCGTTGGCGAATATAAGCACCGCCATCATCTGTTAGCGTTTTTAAGCGGGGATCTAAAGGTAAGCCAAAATGACTGCGGGCTATTTTAATGACGCTTTTTCTAAGTTCGATGACTTTTAGGGTACTATCGGGAAAATGTAATAGACAGTGTTTAACAAGAGAACCGCCGCCTAAACCGACAAATAAGGCTTGATCATCAAAAGTGGGTTTAAATAATAACCAACTTGTCATGGCTCTGACATAGTCTAAGGCCAGTTGGTCAGGGTTATTTAAAATAAGGCTACTTTGTTTAGAAGGGGAGCCAAAGTGCAATGAACGGATGCCTTTGTAGTCAATAACTTCTATAATGCCTTCATCATCGTGGCTTTCATGAATGAGGAGGCCATCGTATTTATACATAACACCAGCGGTAACGAGTTTAAATCTGTAAGGCATTATACACGAGGATGACTTTTTACTCAGGTTATTGATTTTTCGTTAAAGCTTAACTAGATGCGTTGCTTCTGTTATATTGATTCGGATTAAGGTTTTAAACAGTTAACACAAAGGGGGATTTTATGTTTGAAGTGTTGTTGGTACTGCTGATTGTTTTTGTGGCTTATAGTGTTCATAAACATTTTGAAGGTTCTCGTGTAGAAGTCAGTGAAACAGTTAAGGTACCTGTTATGCCGGCCAATTTAGTCATTCCTGTTAGTTCAATTAAAGAGGGTGTGGCGCTTCCTATTAAAAAACCCAGTAAGATTAAGCCGACGCCGCTGAAGAAGACAGTCGTTAAAACTACAGTAGCCACTGAAAAGGTGGTAAAACCTACGGTAAAGAAGGGTTTAAAAAATCCAGTGACTGGTGAGATAGCCACCTCTTATGCTAATTATCGGTTTGCTAAACGTTGGATTAAAGAAGCTTTAGTGACTGAAGGCTTAGTTGAAAAAGTTTATAAAAATAATGAGCTGGATGCGGATATTGAAGCACTAATCAAAGCGGCCTTAGTTAAATTAGAAGGCCTTGCAGGCTATCAAGTCTAAATTAACGCCCTATATATTTTAAAATATGAACGATACCGTATTTACCTTTGATCAGATTCATATTGAAGTGGCGCGTAATGCGACCGATGACTTTAATTTATTTCATGATAAGCATAAATGGTTGCAGATTACCCATAATCCTTTTAAAGGACCTATCGTTTTAGGGTATCAATTAAACACCTTAATCGAATATCAAATGCGTCTCTATAGAGCCGCGCATCATGAAAATCAGATCATTGAAGAAAATAAACTGCGCTTTAGCAATTATCAAATTACCTTTGTTAATGCGGTACGTCCAAGAGCAGGTATTAGTTTAGATATTAAGAAAACTCTGATTACTACGATTCCTAATCTAACCTTGGGTAACCGAATTGCGATGAAGGCGGATAATAAGACGGTGTTGTTGGGTTTTAAAAAAGAAACTCAAGTGCCGTTGTTTTTAGCCGATACGACCTTTGAGCACTTACCGAATTTGGATGAAGTGCCCGATTTAACGATGATTCCAGGCAGTCCTTATTTTCTTAAGCGTAAGTTTATGAACAATGGTTCGGTTAAGAATTTTTTATCGGGATCTTTGGCGGAACAATCAGATTATTTTGATGAGTTGGCGCATGTGGCGCATTATCCAGAAATATTTCCGTGTAGTTTGTCATCAGGCGCGTTGCTTGAAAAAGCGCAATTGGAACATCATGATTTTAAAAAGAATCCGATGGTGTACACGTCTCATGAGATTTCGGTGGATAGAAAGTATTTAGGGCTCCTTAAGAATAATGATACCTTACATATTTTGGTGCATCAGTTACCAGAATCGCCGCAAAATACGTTAAATCATACTAATATCATGCAACGAACCTATCATTGTTATGGTTTGTTACAAAACAATGAGGTGCTGTTTAGAGTTAAGATGAATTTAGTGCCGTTAGCAGAAATTTTAAAGAACCTAAGGAAGTAGTTAAATCTCAGATTTTTGTTCACGTGCCAGTAAATTTTGCACGGCAATAAGAGGGTCCAAGCCTTCATATAAAACCTTATAGGTTTGTTCCGTAATCGGCATGTCTATTTGGTACTTTTTGGCTAATAGAAGCGTTTCTTTAGCGGCGGAAATACCCTCAATCTCTTGGCCAATTTCTAAAGTTGCCTCGGCTCTATTTTTACCTAAGCCCAGCGCTAAACCAAAGCGTCGATTTCTGGATTTATTGTCGGTACAGGTTAAAATAAGATCACCCAAACCGGCTAAGCCCATAAAGGTTTCTTGTTTACCACCTAAGGCAATCCCTAAGCGAATAATTTCATTCAGCCCACGGGTAATTAAAGCAGCACGAGTGTTGGCACCAAAGCCTAGCCCATCGGCGATACCTGCGGCAATAGCTAAGACATTTTTGACAGCACCGCCCACTTCTACACCAATGACATCAGTACTGGTATAGGTTCTAAAAAAACCACTGTGCAAGATAGTACTGAGTTCTTGAGAAAAATCTGGTTTAGTTGAAGCGATGGTGATGGCGGTAGGAAGATTGGCGGCGACTTCAAGTGCAAAGGTCGGGCCTGATAAAATAGCGGCCGGTGTGTCTGGGCCAATGACCTCGGCCACGATGTCGTGCAATAAGGCGCCGTCATCGGGGTTAAAACCTTTACTTGCCCAGGCTATTTTTACATCGTTGGGCAACAAGGGTTTAAGTTTTATCAAGGTGTCTTTAAAAGCGTGACTGGGTACACAAATAAGAATGATATGACTAAATTGGGTTATTTCAGTTAAATTAGCCGTAACGTTTAACTGCTGAGGAAATGGATGTTTGGGTAGATAACGTTGATTAACGCGCTCGGTTCTTAGTGCGGCTATATGATCGGGATTGTGTCCCCATAATAAAGTTTGGCAGCCATTTCTGGCTGCCAAAAGTGCAAGTGCAGTTCCCCATGAACCAGAACCAACAATAGCAATTCTTTTTTCCATCAAATTGATAAATTAATTGATGGTTTCAGTGCTAGGAACTTGTTGTTGAGCTTGGATATGTTGCGCATATAAAGCATCAAAGTTAACAGGCGCTAACAATAATTGTGGAAAGCCACCTTTAGTCACTAGATCAGTTATCGCTTCTCTTGCATAAGGGAATAAGATATTAGGGCAGAAACTACCTACCATTGGGCCCATTTCTTCATCTGAGAAACCGGCTAATGTAAAAATACCCGCTTGATTAACTTCAACCAAATAAGCTATTTTTTCGCCGCTTTTAACGGTAATAGTGACAGCTAATGCGACTTCATATAAACCATTTTCTAAAGGTTGTACATTTGAACCTAGGTTGAAATCAACTGAAGGTTCCCATTGCTCAGTAAAAATCTGTGGTGAGTTAGGGGTTTCAAAAGACATGTCTTTTGTATAGATTTTTTGAATAGAAAATTGTTTTTCTGTTGCTACTTGTTCTTCGGCCATAATATTGGTGTGTGTGATTAGAAAGTTATTGTTTTGGTGCTTTTTTTACTGCTTTACTCGTAATTTTTACAGGTAACTTGTAGTCATTTTCCCAAGCTTGCATACCGCCTATAATAACGAACACTTGCTCAAAACCAGCTTTAGTTAAAATTTTGCCGGCAGATGCTGAACGAGTACCCGATTGGCAGGAAATTAGAACCGGTTTATTCTTATGACTGATTATTTTTGAAAGTCCTTGGTCAAGGCTTCCCAACGGAATATTGATGGAGTCGATAATATGACTTGCAACAAACTCATGAGGTTCACGTACATCAATGACGATGGTGTCAGTGTCATTCATTTTGGTAACAGCGACTAAAGGAGATATTGAATCAAACTTTTTAAAAGCAGTATCCAATAGTTCTTGTATTAGCAGATAGGTAACAACAGCTAGTGCAAGTGATAATATATAGTGGTTTAAAATAAATTCTAGATAACGGTCCATGGAATATTTTTGGGTTGGGTGGATAGTCTGTTGACGCCAGTGAATTGAATAAAAAAGGTCTTGTATTTTATCTTTAAGAATTATTTATACCCAACTACCATCAACGTGTATTAATATAATAACGACGTTGCCAGCTTTAAAGCCGACGAATTTAACAAAATGATACCTTATTTTTAATCATTTTGGGTAATGGATAATCTAACTGTGTTTTTTAATGCAGTTTTATTGGGCAAGGTACCACAATTTTGTTTTTAGTATTGGAGATATAAGAAAGATGTCGAAGCGCCCTAAACCACTCGTTTTATTGATTCTTGATGGGTTTGGTTACTCATTAGAACAAGAGAATAATGCTATTGCGATGGCTAATACACCGTGTTGGGATCAGTTGCAAAAAGAATATCCAATGACCTTGTTAGACTGCTCAGGTCGTTCTGTTGGCTTGCCGGCTGATCAAATGGGTAATTCTGAAGTGGGGCATATACATATTGGTACAGGTCGTTATGTGCCACAAGATTTTTCTAAAGTGAACGATGCGATAGAAGATAGTAGTTTTTATACCAACCCCGTGTTGTGTCGTGCGGTTGATGTTGCTATTGAAAAAAACAAAGCGCTGCATATTATGGGCTTATTATCAGCCGGGGGTGTGCATAGTCATGAACTACAAATTGCTGCTATGGTTGAGTTAGCCGCTAAACGAGGCTTAACTAAAATTTATCTACATGCGTTTTTAGACGGTCGTGATGTGCCGCCAAAAAGTGCCACTTCTTCCATTGAACTGTTAGAACGTACATTTGCTGAACAAGGTGTGGGCCGTATTGCTACGATTACGGGTCGTTTCTATGCAATGGATAGAGATAACCGTTGGGATCGCGTTAAATTAGCTTACGATTTGATTGCTAAAGGTGAATCAGTTAATTCCGCTGAGTCTGCTTTAAGTGCTTTAGAAGCGTCTTATGAAAAAGGCGAAACGGACGAGTTTGTGTTACCAACCGCCATTTTAGAAAACGGTGTACCCGTTATCTTAGATCCTGAAGATTCTATTGTGTTTATGAACTTTAGAGCGGATAGAGCGCGTGAAATTTCTCAAGCGTTAACGTTGCCTTCGTTTGATTCATTTGAAAGAGGCCATGCGCCTCATGCGGGTTATTTTTGTACCTTAACCGAATATCATCAAGATTTTGGTTATGACATTGCTTTCCCTTCAGTTGATATCAAAAATGGCTTAGGTGAGTATTTATCAATACTCGGTCTTAAACAATTAAGATTAGCAGAAACTGAAAAGTACGCGCATGTGACTTTCTTTTTGAATGGTGGGATTGATAAGCCATTCCCGGGTGAAGATAGAATCTTGGTACCTTCCCCTAAAGTCAGAACCTATGATTTACAGCCTGAAATGAACGCAGGCGAAGTAACAGATCATCTGGTTGAGGCTATTACAGGCGGACAATATGATGTGATCATCTGTAATTATGCTAACTGCGATATGGTAGGACATACTGGGATTATTCCAGCGGCTATTTTAGCGGTAGAGGCGGTTGATAGATGCTTAGTGCGTATTGTTGAAGCCTTAAAATCAGTGGATGGCCAGTTATTATTAACGGCGGATCATGGCAATATTGAGCAGATGGTTGATGAAGATTCAGGCCAAGCTCATACGGCACATACCACTAATAAGGTACCTTTAGTTCATATTGGCGGTCATAAACCTTTAATTGAAGGGGGAGGTTTATCTGATTTAGCACCAACAATGTTAGCTATTTTAGGTGTACCTCAACCGGTAGAAATGTCGGGTAAATCATTAGTTGAAAAGGCTTGATTGTTGAATGCTAAAACAATTGGCGATTTTTCTCTGCTTGATGCTAGGGTGCGCTTATAGTTTTGCTGAGGATTTATCAGATCCAGTTGATAGACAGGAGGTTTTGCAGAAACTGTTAGAACAAAAAGACAGTATGCAAAGCCTTTTGTCCGATATCGATAAGCAGTATGGTGAAACAGCGGGTGTATTAAAAAAGCTACAGGGCAAAATTGAGCAAAAACGTGATAGTTTGGATAATATTCGTCGGAATATTGATTATTCACAAAGTGAGGTCGAAAAATTAAGTCATGAGTTAGTTAAACATATTAGATTAGCTTATGCTTTGGGTAAAACTGATACAATTAGATTGTTGCTGAATCAACAAGAGCCTGCCATATCGGGGCGTGTGATGGTTTATTTTAATTATTTTAATAAAGAACGGTTAAGAAAAATTGCTGATTTAGAATTGGCTGTTCAACATTTGGATGAATTAGATAAACAAAAGCAAGCTGAAACGACTCTCTTAGAGCAAGACTTAGAGAACAAGAAGTTAGAGCAAGTGGTACTGATAAATGCTAAGAAACAACGGAATGAGTTGCTGTTACAAATGGGCGCTGATTTTTTGTCTAGCGAACAACAGTTACAACAGTTACAAGACAGTGAAAGTAGTTTAAAACTGTTGATGTCTTCATTGCCGGCCTTAAGTGATGAGGTTAATGTTCATGCTGAACAAAATCAGGTCTTACCCTCGGATGATAGTTTAGTGCCTGCTGAGTTTTTGACTCTTAAAGGTAAATTACCTTGGCCGGTAACGGGTAAATTAGCCAATAAATTTGGCAGTGCTAGAACCGAAGTGACTTGGGATGGTGTGTTAATTGACGCGGCTGAAGGTGTGGATGTTAAAGCAGTGACGCAAGGAAAAGTGGTTTTTTCAGAGTGGTTTCGAAGTTATGGTTTAATGATGATTATTGATCATGGTCAGGGTTATTTAACCTTGTATGGTTTTAATCAAAGTTTGTATAAACAGGTTGGTGAGTTTGTTGCGACTGGCGAAGTGATTGCTTCTGTTGGACAAAGTGGTGGGCGGAGTAAGACAGGGTTATATTTTGGAATACGTAATAAGGGTGTACCCGTTGATCCACTTGAATGGTGTCGAAGATAAATTGGTTTTAAGTTATCAGTGGTTGAGTGTTAATATTAGGTCGTCAATAGAGGATATGGAGTTTTAATTAGATGCTAAAAAAGAAAGCTATTTTTATTTTGTCGCTAGGTGTCATGTTAGGCGTTTTTATAGGGCTTTGTGGTAGTGTCTTCGCTGATCGCGCAAACACTGGAGTCGCACCTGAGACCGAAACATTGCCTTATGAAGATCTTCGGACCTTTACTGAAATTTACGGGCGTATAAAAAGAGATTATGTGGAGCCTGTTTCTGATAAAAAATTACTAGAAGATGCTATTCGTGGCATGTTAAGTGGTTTAGATCCTCATTCTGCTTATTTAGGGCCAGAAGAGTATCAAGAGCTTAAAGAAGGAACTACCGGTCAATTTGGTGGTTTGGGTATCGAAGTGACGATGGAGAATGGCTTTATAAAAGTAGTGTCTCCTATTGATGATACGCCCGCACAAAAAGCAGGGATGAAAACGGGTGATTTAATTATTAAACTGGATGAAAAGCCCGTTAAAGGGATGTCTTTAGGCGATTCAGTTAAAATGATGCGTGGTGAACCCGGCAGTAAAATTGTGTTAACAGTAGTAAGAGAAGGCTTAGACGCCCCTCTTAAGTTAACATTGACCCGTGACATTATTAAAGTAAAGAGCGTCAAAAGCCGAATGTTAGAAAAAGGCTTTGGTTACATGCGCATTAGTAGCTTTCAATCAAGCACCGGCGATGGCTTAAAAGAAGCGTTGGCCGCGTTGAAAAAAGAAAATATTGAGCCATTAAAAGGCTTGGTGTTAGATTTAAGAAATAATCCTGGCGGTGTTTTAAATGCGGCGGTTGAAGTCAGTGATGCTTTCTTAAAAAGCGGTTTAATTGTGTACACTGAAGGTCGTATTGAAAACTCAGAAATGCGTTTTAATGCTTCACCTGATGATTTACTTGATGGCGCGCCTATTGTGGTTTTAATTAATGGCGGTTCTGCCTCAGCGTCTGAGATTGTAGCGGGTGCGTTACAAGATCAAAAACGTGCCGTTATTATGGGTGAGAAATCTTTTGGTAAAGGCTCAGTACAAACTATATTGCCAACCACCAATGGTGCAGCCGTTAAATTGACCACAGCGCGTTATTTTACGCCCTCAGGTCGCTCTATTCAGGCTTTAGGTATTGAACCTGATATTGCTTTAACACGGGTTAAGCTAGAAACTTTAGACAAACTTGATTCTTTATCGATTAAAGAATCCGATTTATCAGGCCATCTGCAACATTCTGATAGTGCCGCTAAAGCTAAAAAAGAAGAAGCGGATAAAGATGCCTCTAAGGATCAAACTAAAGAGGAGTCTAAAGACAAAGATAAAGAAAAATCGACTGTTGAAGATTATGCCCTACATGAAGCGTTGAACCTTCTGAAAGGTATTAGTATCATTAAGAAATAGTTTTTTCTTGTTGTTATAAAAAAAGCCGAACTTCAAGTCATTGAAGTTCGGCTTTTTTTTGTGGATCTGATTAAGCGTTATCGTATCAATAAGCGACTGTTTTAAAGTGATTACAACAATAAGCTATTATCTATTCCAATAAAACGATCAGAAGACTGAATCAGGGCCGGTGCCGTAAAAGCTGGCACACCGTAGACTTCAGTCGTAATGGAATAGGTATCCCGCACTTTATTTAATAAGAGCGCAAAATCACCATCACCCGATAACAGTACAATCACATCGGCTTTAGTCGCGTAGTCGATTACATCTAAAGTAATTCCGACGTCCCAATCGCCTTTAGCAGAACCATCTGCACGTTGAATATAAGGTTTTAATTTGATTTCAAAACCAATTTCTCTAAGTCTGTTTTGAAAGGCTAATTGTTTACTATCACCCTTGTCGATAGCATACGCAAAGGCCCCAACAACCGTTCTATTCGCTGTGGCCTGATTCCAAAAAGCCCGGTAGTTAAATTGACGTTGATAGCTTTGTTTGGTGGTGTAATAAATGTTTTGCACATCGATAAACAGGCAGACCTTAAGCACTTTTTAGGGTATCGACTGTTTTTATTTAATAAAAGAGCAGCAGTAATCTGTTGCTGTGTTGATTTTTACAGTAAATGCCGCATTAGCGGGCACATCAAAAGATTCACCGCCCACTACTTTTTGCCATTCATCTGTACCTGGTAACAAAACGTCAAGATCGCCATCGATAATTTCCATCAGTTCTTTATCAGCCGTGTTGAAAACATATTCACCGGGTAACATAAAGCCCAGAGTTTTTAAAGAACCATCAGCAAAACGGATAGTACGACTGCTGACATTGCCACCGAAGTAAACATTAGCTTTTTTTACGATAGTTACATTATTAAATTCTGACATGAGTTTCCTTATAAGGTTAAATGAATTAAATAGCGGGCAGATAATAGCAGATTACGATACTTTTAGTTGGGTTAAGTCAGTTTTTGAATCGTAAAAAGTTTGGGTGCAGAGGTATTTTATTGGCCATTATGGTGAAGTAAGAGTCATGAAATTTCTCTATTGATGCTTTTTTTATTGAGTGGTGCCAAACTATTTTAAAGTATCTTGAATTCTACAAACCCTTTCAAATAACCCAAAAATTGACATTTTTTATTTATGGGTTATAACAACCATTATTGTTAAAAGATGAGTGACTGTTATGGCCGAAAAGAAGAGTTATTTGGTTTACCCTTATAATGACGCGGTTGTTAATGACATAGTTAAGGGTATTGATCAAGATTTAGAAAAAAGTGAAAAAATTTTGATGTTTGGTTTAAGTTTTGGAATGTTTTCATCTTTATTAGCCCCCATGGCACCGCCGACGGTGTTGTTACCCCTCGTTGCTTTAAACTTTATTATTACCTCAAGTTGGGCGCATATTAATTACCATCGTATGGAAATTAGGTTTTTTGAGTCCACTAAAAGACTGAGTTTTCAACAAAAAGCCCAGTTAAATCCAATCGCCCATGTTTTTGAATCGCGGACTGTTGATCCTTTGGTGGATGAGTTTAATCCTTTAAAAAAGCTAAAGCGAACCTGGAAAAGTGTGATGGGTGGGCTTATTATGAATCCACTGTGGATCCCTATTTTTTATGCCTTGGGCATTCAGATAGGCGAAGAAAAAAATGTCTATGAGCTAAATAAAGCTATCATTGGTGTGGAAGGTCAATTAGGTTTATCTGCTTCATCGTCTGATAATCAATCTTAAAAAAATAAATTGGAGGAATTGCTATGGGTCCTTATTATCAACATACCGCGCAAGGCGTCGGTAGTATCGTTGAGAAGGTGTATGATCATCCGTTGTTAATTGTACTGTTAGTTCTGTCTTTTGGTGCTTTGGGTGTATGGGTTTGGATGAAGGCAAAATAACACAGTTGATTTTGTTGGCTTATTTCATGTATTGTTCTAATGACTTAATGAGGCGTTAGTTAGTGAAAAAAACATGAAATCAGTTTTCCCCGAGTTGACCTATAACAATGATTTGGCGTTGTGGTTAGCAGAGCATTCTCAACAAACTTTGTTCTTAAAAATGTTAGCTTTGTGTGACCACGAAGCTATTTTTTTGGTTGATAGAAATCAACGCGTGCTGTATTGGAGTCAAGGAACCCAGACTTTAACGGGTTGGTCTGCAAAAGAGCGGGTCGGGCAGATTTGTTTACCTGAGTGTCAAATTGCGGCGGCAATATCCCCCAAAGATCATTTAATTCAATTGCCTAAGGCGGATGGTTCAACCGTTCTGTTAAAGCAGTCTGTGCAGTTATTTCAAGATCAATCCGGCGATTTTTCGGGTGGATTAGCCCGTTTAACACTCTGTACAGAGCAGAAAGTAAATTTCCCTAAAGTCGATGTGCGTCAACACAGTTTTCAAGGTTTAATTAGTCGATCTCCGGCGATGGAAGCGGTGTTTCAAATTATTGAGAACGCGGCAGAAACCACGGCCACGGTGTTGGTCAGAGGCGAGAGTGGGTCGGGTAAAGAGTTGGTTGCTAAAGCGATTCATGAGTTAAGTGGTCGTAAATCCGAGCCTTTTTTAGCGATTAATTGTGCGGCGTTATCCAGTAGTTTGTTAGAAAGTGAGTTGTTTGGTCATGTTCGGGGCGCTTTTACCGGTGCGATTAAAGATCATCAAGGCTTATTTCAACGAGCGCAGGGCGGAACTTTGTTTTTGGATGAGGTGGCTGAGTTACCGTTGGATTTACAAGCGAAACTATTGCGGGTGATTCAAGAAAGAAATTATATTCCGGTCGGGGGCGATCATTTAATCCATGTCGATGTTCGGATTGTAGCGGCCACGCATCGCTCACTGCGTGAAGAAGTTAAGTTGGGGCATTTTAGAGAAGATTTAATGTATCGTTTAAGAGTGGTGCCGATCTTTTTGCCGCCTTTACGTGAGCGTAGAGAAGACATCAGTTTATTGTTGTGGCATTTTATCCAAATACATAATGCGGATAATTTTAGATGTATTGAGAAGATTGATCCGCAGGCGATGCGCACTTTATTAGATTATGCTTGGCCGGGTAATATTAGAGAATTGCACAATGTGATTGAGTATGCGTTTGCGGTGGGTAGAGGAGCAACTTTACGGTGCTCTGAGTTACCTCCCGAGTTTAGAGAAATACCGCCTGAAAAACCTATGCCGTTAATGACTGAGATGCTAACCCCAGACCATGAGGCTAGGGCTATTCAGCAGGCTTTAGTACAAACGCGGGGTAAGATTACGCCGGCCGCCACTTTATTAGGCATGAGTCGGGTGACCTTTTGGCGTAAGCGTAAGTTATATGGCGTGTAAGTTTTATTTGGGTGCTTGTGTATCGCCGTCTTTACTGGGGGCGCGGCGTTTACCAATGTTTTTTTGATCTCTGTGACGCACTTTAATCTTTTCTTTTTCGGGTTTTTTTTCAGGGGCTTTATTTTTAATACCCGCTGCTTTACCTGAGGCTTTAAGCTTTTTAGGGCCTTTATATTTTCCTTCAAGTTCTTTGATGTTTCGACGTTTAAACGTTTGTTTTAAAAAGCGTTGTATGCCTGAGATCAGATTCCATTCGGAGCTTTTAACTAAAGCAATGGTTAAGCCCAGTTCATCAATACGGCCGGTGCGACCAATGCGATGGATATAGTTGATGCCATTTCTGGGCACATCAAAATTAATGACGAGATTAATGCCTCTAATATCCAGACCACGGGCCGCTAGGTCTGTGGCAATTAAGACTTTGATTTCACCATTACGGTACAGATCCATCATACGGTTTCGATCTTTTTGATCCATTTCACCGTGTAATACCCCTACCCGAAGTTTTTGGCCTCGTAGTGGGCCTCTTAGTTCATCAGCAAGTAGGCGACTGTTGGTAAAAACCAAGGCTTTGTCGTAAGTTTCATTTAGGAGTAACCAGGCTAACAGCTTTTTTTTGTGATCATTATCATCAGCGACGACATATTGTTGTTCAATATTGCGATGGCCATCATGCAAGGTATTTAAGGCGACGACGTCGTGGTTTTTAAGCACTTTGTCGGCCATTTTAATCACGCCAAAATGGGTTAACGTGGCTGAAAATAATAGGGTTTGACGAAGCGGGTTACAGTGGCCGGCAATATTTAATACGTCTTCACTAAAACCCATGTCTAGCATTCTATCGGCTTCATCTAATACCAGCACTTCAAGATTTTCAAAGTTGGGTATTTCTTGCTCCATTAATTCTAAGACTCTGCCGGGGGTCGCAATCACCACGTCAGTGTGTCTTTGTAACATGTTTTTTTGTAATCTAAAGTCATCACCACCGGTAATGATGCCGACGGTGAGGTCAGTAAATTCAATTAATTGTTGGCATTGCTTAAATATTTGTTGCGCTAATTCACGTGTGGGTGCCAATATTAAGGCGCGGGTGCCACTCTTTTGTAAAGGTAAGGTTAAAAGGTGATCTAGGGTGGGTAATAAAAAAGCGGCTGTTTTTCCACTACCGGTTTCGGCACTGACCAGTAAGTCTTTGTGTTCTAATATTAACGGAATAGACTTTTGTTGTACGGGAGTGGGTTGCTCATAACCCATTTTTTGTATGGCTAGGAGTAAGGGTTCGGCAAGAGATAAACTTGAAAAGGTAAGGGGGGTGTCTGTTGAATTAGGCTGCATGTATCTTAAGAAGTGACTGCGTTAACGCAGATAATTAAAAGCGAATGTTTTTAGGTATTATAATCTTTTTGAAGGTAAGGTAGGATTTAAATCATTGGCGATTGCTAATCCCTGTTTAGGTGTTAAGCTTAGCTAACGTGTTTTTCAATAAGCGAGAGGTAAAAAAAATAATGATACCAATTAGAGATACTGCGCCTTGTAATTCGACGCCTTATGTAACATGGGCTATCATTTCGGTTTGCATTGGCATTTTTATTGGCATGAAGTTAATGCCTGATCAAGAAGCAATCAGTATTTTAAATCGTTATGGTATGGTCCCCGTACATTATTCTGAATTTCATATTGGTAGTTTATCGCTTAAGTCATATTTGACCTTTGTGACTAATTTATTTTTGCATGCCAGTTGGTTGCATCTCATTGTGAATATGTGGTTTCTTTGGATCTTCGGTGATAATGTTGAAGATAGGATGGGGCATTTACCGTTTTTGATCTTTTATTTGATTAGTGGGGTCATGGCGACCCTTTTGCAGTGGTACTTTGATCCAATGTTAAGTATTCCTGTTATCGGTGCCTCTGGGGCGATAGCGGGTGTTTTAGCGGCGTACTTCTTTCTATATCCACTTGAGCAGGTGGTGGTGTTTTTTCCGCCCTTGGTCATTTATGTTCCCGCGATTACTTTCTTGGGTTTATGGGTATTGTGGCAGTTATATAATGCGACTACCGCGGTAATTTTACATGAGGGTTCTACCAGTGTGGCGTGGTGGGCACATTTAGGTGGGTTTGTTGCAGGAACAGTTTTATATAGATTCTTCTTAAACAGTAAGAAAAATGACGTAATTTGATCGCTTTAAGGTATAATTTTCAGCTTCAAAAAGTCGGGCTTTTTGACAAAAATAATTGCAGTCAGTAAGTTTTACTGATTAAAAAGGCCTCTAAGTTATCAGGAAATTGAAAGTAATTATGAAAAAAGTTAATGTTGGGTTGGTAAGACTGCTTCAGTTTGTGGTTTTTGTATTATTTACCTTTATGGTAATCGCCTATTTTGGTGCTATGGTTTTACTACCACTAGATGCCATTGCTTTATTAATAAAATTATTAGGCGTTTTAGGATTACATGGTTTTATCGGAGCGTTAGTGGCTATTCCAGTTGTGGGATATTTATGCTTGATCGTGTATAAAACTCCGGGTCTATGCAAGATGGTGATTGATACAGGCGTAGATTTAGTTAAAACGGGTAAAGCACGTGTTGAAGGATTTAACGAAATACTAGAAGCCGTAAAAGCTTAAGCTTTTAAGGTTTAGTAGACGATTTAAAAAGGGCATCCTTTAACTGGGATGCCCTTTTTTTATATAAATTTTTTGTTAATGAAGTCAGCGATGTGCTGTATTTCTTCGACACAAACAGAGTGTTCCATTAAATAGTCGTGCCATTGAATCGAGTAGCCCAATTCATGCAGGGTATTGTAAGCTTCTTTGGCGGTTTCAATATTAACGACGGAATCTAGTATGCCGTGGCCCATTAAAATGGGCGTGGTTTTATTGGCAATGGCTGGGTGAGTTCTTAAATTATCAACGGTAGGAAAGTAAGTTGATAAGGCGACTATGCCGGCGAGTGGTTGCGGGAAGTTAAGTCCGGCCTGCAAAGCAATGACGCCGCCTTGAGAAAAGCCTGCTAATAAAATATGTTCAGCGGGAATGCCGCTGGCTATTTCTTGTGCAATAAGTTGTTCTATATACGTTGCAGATTGATAGATGCCCTTAATATCAACTTTTCGCTCTAAAGATCTTTCTAAAATATCATACCAAGCCGGCATTTCCATGCCGCCGTTAATAGTTACGGGTTGAATAGGCGCGTTGGGAAAAATAAAGTGGGTATGCGCTTCTGCTTTTAAGTGTAACTCGGGGGCAATACCTTCAAAGTCGTGGCCATCAGCGCCTAAGCCGTGTAGCCAAATAATAGAGTATTGATGAGTGGAGGTCGGCTTAATTTCGATAGTACTTAGATTGGTATACATCATGTTATCCATTAAGTTGTGCTACAAATATAGAATTAATCAAATAATTTAATAGTAGCAGGTATTGAGTGATCTTGAATAGCTAAAAGAGGTTGCTTTGTATGCTTTTACGTGGCTAATCGTGTATTTTGATCTTAATTTGAATATTTAAATAGTTATTAACTCTTAAAGTCTGATGTTTCTGTGTAAATTAAGATAAAATATTTATGGGAATTACTCATTAACTCAGCTATCAAGATCATTATGCCGCACAGACGATTTAAAACAAGCCAACCCATTAAAACTATTTCTACGTTGCCTGATTTAGGAATGGATGCTAAACATATTAAAGCCGATTTAAAAAGTTATTACGGACATCGCTTGGGAATGGATGAGCACTGCAAGTCCGTGCATTATGTGTATGAGGCTTTATCCTTAGCCGTAAATGATCGACTGACAGAGCGCTGGAAAAAAACCTATAACGCGTATAGAAAGGAAGATTGTAAAAGAGGTTACTATTTATCCATGGAGTTTTTAATGGGTAGAACGTTGAGTAATGCGATGTTAAATTTAGGCATTACGGATGCGACCTCAAAAGCCGCTTATGATCTAGGTCTTGATCTTGAAGAATTAATTGATTCTGAGCCTGATGCCGGTTTGGGCAATGGTGGCTTAGGTCGCTTAGCGGCGTGTTTTATTGATAGTTGTGCCACCTTACAGTTACCTGTGACTGGTTATGGCTTGCGTTATGAATATGGCATGTTTTCACAAATGATTGTGAATGGTGAGCAGGTAGAAGAACCGGATCATTGGTTGCGTAATGGTAATATTTGGGAAATTCAACGACTTGAATATACCCAATGTATTAAGTTTGGCGGCCATACCGAAACCCATGAAGATGAACACGGACATAAGCGAGTGGTTTGGGTGGATACCCAAGATGTGTTAGCGGTTCCTTTTGATACCCCTATTCCAGGTTATCAGAACGGCACGGTTAATACCTTACGGTTATGGAAAGCGACTGCGACTGAGCAGTTTGGTTTGCAAGAATTTAATGCCGGGGATTATGCGGAATCGGTTGCGGCCAAAAATGGCGCTGAAAATATTACCATGGTGTTGTATCCGAATGATGCCAATGAAAATGGTAAAGCGTTGCGGTTACGTCAGCAATATTTGTTAGCGTCTGCCAGTTTGCAAGATGTATTAGCCCTTTGGGTCGGTCGTCATGGCGCTGATTTCTCTCAATTTGCGGAGAAAAATTGTTTTCAATTGAATGATACGCATCCGAGTATTGCAGTGGCTGAATTAATGCGGTTATTGATTGATATTCATGATTTACAATGGGATGAAGCATGGTCAATTACTCAACGTACCATGGCCTATACCAACCATACATTATTACCTGAAGCCTTAGAGCGTTGGTCTGTTAATTTGTTTAAGCAATTATTACCACGCTTAATGGAAATTATTTTTGAAATTAATGCCCACTTCTTAGCTGAAGTCTCTGCGCATTGGCCCGGTGATATTGATCGTCTGGCGCGCATGTCCTTAATTGAAGAGGGTGGCGTACAGCACGTTAGAATGGCTTATTTAGCGATTGTTGGCAGTTATTCTGTCAATGGTGTGGCTGAATTACATTCAAAATTATTGCAGCAAGGTCTGTTTCATGATTTTTATGAGTTATGGCCACATAAGTTTAATAATAAAACCAATGGAGTCACGCCTCGTCGTTGGTTGGCGGCCTGTAATCCTGAATTAGCCACGTTAATTACTGAGACGATTGGTGAGGGTTGGTTAACTGATTTGACCTTATTAAAGAAACTAGAAGCCTTTATTGATGATAAAGCTTTTTGTGAGCGTTGGTTCGCTGTTCAGCAAACCGCCAAGCAAAAACTAGTGGATTACAATAAACAAGAGCTAGGGGTGGATTTAAATGTGAATGCGCTGTTTGATGTGCAAGTTAAGCGTATGCATGAATATAAGCGTCAATTGTTAAACGTATTACATGTGATCCATTTGTATGACCGTATTAAGCGGGGTGATATCACTAATTGGACTGATCGTTGCGTGTTAATTGGGGGTAAAGCGGCGCCGGGTTATTTTATGGCCAAGAAGATTATTAAGTTAATTAATAATGTGGCTAATGTCATCAATCATGATGCGGATGTGGGTGATAAATTAAAATTAATCTTCTTACCTAATTATCGTGTATCGGCGATGGAAAAAATTTGTCCGGGTGCTGATTTATCTGAACAGATTTCGACGGCTGGAAAAGAAGCGTCGGGTACCGGCAACATGAAGTTTATGATGAATGGGGCTTTGACCATTGGTACCTTAGATGGCGCTAATATTGAAATCCGTGAAGAAGTCGGGGATGACAATTTCTTTTTGTTTGGTTTAACTGAAGATCAAGTCGAAAGTTTACGTCATCATTATGATCCAGTTTCGATGATTCAACAGGATGAAGATTTACAACGGGTGATGAATTTATTAGAGTGCGGTCATTTTAATCAATTTGAACAAGGCACCTTCGACGGTATTATTCATTCTTTAAAGAGCCCGCATGATCCTTGGGTGACCATTGCTGATTTCCGTAGTTTTGTGGATGCTCAAAAACGAGTTGAGGCGGCTTATCAAGATAAAGACCGTTGGACTAAGATGAGTATTATTAATACCGCTAACAGTGGAAAATTCTCAACTGACCGAACCATCTCAGAATATAACGATGAATTATGGAAGTTAACACCTGTCTTCGTTAAAAAATAAAGTATGTTTCATATTGTTTTGTTTGAACCCGAGATTCCGGCTAACACCGGTAATATCATTCGGTTATGTGCTAACACAGGGACGCAATTGCATTTAATTAAACCTTTGGGGTTTGAGTTAGATGATAAAAAATTGCGTCGAGCTGGGTTGGATTATCATGAATGGGTGGCGGTTAAGGAGCATGAGTCGTTGGCTGCTTTTATGGCGGCCATTAAACCTAAGCGTCTGTTTGCGTTAACGACTAAAGGGAAGCATCCGGTCAGCGAGGTGAGTTTTGAGGCGGAGGATGCTTTTATCTTTGGACCTGAAACACGCGGCTTACCGGGTGATATTTTAGCGGACATAGGTGAGGCTCAGTGTTTATATTTGCCTATGCAAGCCGAAAGTCGTAGTCTTAATTTATCGAATACGGTGGCCATTGTTTTATATGAGGCGTGGCGGCAATTAGGTTTTGCTGGGGCACTGCTTAAATAAGTGGAGTGGATGAGTGTTCGTTAAGTCAACGTTTAAAGCCGCTTGGTGGTTAAATAATCCCCACTTACAAACCCTATATCCGGCTTTTATGCGGACCACGTCGCGCTTAACTGTGCGACGTGAGCGTCTGGTGACCCCTGACGGTGATTTTTTAGATATTGATTGGTATGGGGCTGAAGATCACCATCAGCCCTTAGTTATTCTATTACATGGCTTAACGGGCAGTTCTGAGTCTGGTTATATTAACGGTTTACAACCTGTGTTAGTCTCACAAGGACTACGAACGGTGACCTTAAACTTTCGGGGTTGTAGTGGTGAGCTGAATCATAAGGCGCGCTGTTATCATTCAGGAGAAACCGAAGATATTCAGTTTTTGTATCAGGTGTTACGTGAGCGTGAACCTGATACCGCGTTTGCGGCGGTCGGTTTTTCTTTAGGCGGAAATGTTTTATTAAAATGGCTGGGCGAGCAGGGGTCACGTGTTTCATTGTTTGCGGCCATTGCGGTGTCTGTACCTTTAGAATTAAGGCATTGTGCGACGAAACTAGATAAGGGTTTTTCTAAGATCTACCGTAAAAGTTTATTGTCTGAGTTAAAAGAGTATCTCAACGGAAAGCAGCAGTATTTAAAGCAGTTGGGGCATGAGCAGGAAGCGAATAAAATTGAGGCGTTGGGTGATATTTCAAATATCCGTTCATTTTGGCAATATGATGATCAAGTCGTGGCTAAATTACATGGCTTTAAAGATGTTCATGATTATTATCAGCGCTCCAGTTCTCGGCAGTTTTTAAAGTGGATTAAAGTGCCTACTTTGGTCATACAAGCGATTGATGATCCCTTTATGACCGAAGCCGTGTTGCCTAAACTTGATGAATTGTCGTCTGATGTTCAGTTGGAAGTTACTCCGGGCGGTGGCCATGTGGGTTTTATTTCTGGGGCCTGGCCTTTAAAACCGGTGTATTGGTTAGAGGAACGTATTCCAGCTTTTTTGAATCATCAGTTGGCGCGATTAAAGTAGATTTGTTTAGCCCGGTGGCCACATTAATTGGCGGCCGCCTAATAGATGTAAATGCAGGTGGTAAACTTCCTGTCCACCGTGTTGATTACAGTTAAATAGAGTCCGGTAACCGGTTTCTGCTAAACCTTCGGCTTGGGCTATTTTTACGGCTGTTTGTAATAAGTGTCCAGCGAGTTGGGTATCGTCTAAATCATTTAAGGTGGCAATGTGCGTCTTAGGAATAATGAGGATATGTACGGGGGCTTGCGGGTTAAGATCTCTAAAAGCTAAGACTTTATCATCTTCAAAAACCACATCGGGTTTTATAACCCCTGAAACCATTTTGCAAAACAAACAATCAGTCATTTCTGTTACCTTTAAATAAGTTTACGTCCACTAAACGCATGAGATAGAGTGCCACTGTCAATAAATTCAAGTTCACCTCCCATAGGGATGCCATGGGCAATTCGACTGGCGGGTACTTGATATTTCTTAGCGATTTCACTGATTAGATAGGCCGTTGCTTCACCTTCTACGGTTGAATTGGTGGCAAGAATCAGTTCTTGGATAAGACCACTTTGTAAGCGATTTTCTAATAGATGCAGGCCTAGTTCATCGGGTCCGATGCCATCTAAGGGTGATAAGCGTCCATGTAAGACAAAATAATAACCTTTAAATGCCGTAGCTTGTTCAATCACCCACGCATCTGCTGGACTTTCAACAATGCACATCAGCGCTGGATTTCTTCGCTCATCTTGGCAGATCTCACAGAGAGTATGCTCCGTGAGAGTGCGACAAGATTGGCAGTGTCTTAACTCGGACAAGGCTTTAAGCAGGGTTTCTGCTAATATTTTTGCACCGTTACGATCCCTTTGTAAGATATAAAAGGCGATGCGTTGCGCTGACTTAGGGCCAATGCCGGGTAAGCAGCAAAAGTTTTGTATCAGTTGTCCGAGTAAGCCTTTTTTTTGCATCTTAGAAGGGCAATTTAAATCCAGGAGGAAGGGGTAGACCGGCGGTAATGTCAGTCATTTTTTCTTTTTTCATTTTGCCGACTTTGTTCACCGCGTCATTAATAGCGGCTGCCACTAAATCTTCAAGCATATCTTTATCATCACCTAATAAAGAAGGGTCGATGGTGACTTTTCGGGCTTCGCGTTTGCCTGTCATTATTATGGTTACCAAGCCACCACCAGATTCACCTTGAACTTGCATTAATGCCAATTCGTCTTGGGCGTTCTTAATGTCCTCTTGCATTTTTTGGGCTTGCTGCATAATATTGCCTAAAGCATTTTTCATCGGTCTTCCTCTGTAGGTTTGATGGGTTCAATAGTGCCGGGTAAAATCCGAGCGTCAAAATTGTTTTTTAAAGCGAGAATATTAGGGTCTGCATGGATTATATCTACAGCCTCTTGTTGTTGATTTTCACGGGCTTTAACGAGTTGAATGGCCGGTGTTTCTTGGGTAATTTTTTGAGTTTGAACGATTAATTTAAGCGGTGAACCTATATAGGTTTGCAGAGCTTTTTGTAAGGCGTCTTCTGCTCGACTACTGCGAAGATAGTTGGGGTCTATCGTTAAAGTGCAGGTTTGCTCATTTAAAGATTCAAGGATACAGTTACTTGCAAACTCTTTAGTCATGCCAGTTAACTTCATGGCTAAAATCATCGATAACCAATCGGGATTATCGATCAATAACGGTTGCGCGTGTGGTGTGGTGTGGGTTTGCGCTTGAACTTGCGGCAATGGCCGAGTTTGCAGTTCTGGGGTTTTATTTAGCGGTTTCTCAATAGGTTGTGCGATGTGTTTTGGTTGTGTTTGATTTGCACTGGGCGCTATTTTAAGGTCCGCTTTAAAACTAGGGGCTGATTTTGAAGGTGCCGCTATTAAGGAGGCGGGTTTGAATGTCAGCATACGTAACATGACCATTTCAAAGCCACTTTTTGGATCGGGTGCTAAATTTAGATCGCGTTGGCCAATTAAGCCAATTTGATAAAACAACTGTACGTCTGCTGGCGATATTTTGGCGGCTAAGTCGGTAATGACATCCGTATCAAAGTTTTCATCGATCGCGGTAGGGATTTGTTGAACTAAGGCAACACGATGTAAGACTTGCAAAATTTGTTGTAAGACATCACTAAAATCAGGGGTTAAATCATCAATCTCATTAATTTTACTGAGAATAGCGGGGGCATCATGGTCGGCTAAGGCGAGCAAGAGATCATCGACAGGTTGTAAGGCGATGGTGCCCAGCATGTTTCTGACTTCTTCGGTCGGAACCGTGCCATTACCATACACTATCGCTTGGTCAAGTAAGCTTAAGCCATCACGCATGCTGCCATCAGCTGCGTTAGACAATAATTTTAGGGCTGCCTGTTCAAATGGAATCGTTTCTTGATCAAGGATAAACGCCATTTGCTCAAGAATCTGTGTAGGTGATAAGCGTTTTAAATTAAACTGCAGGCACCGTGATAGGACTGTTACCGGTATCTTGTGCGGGTCAGTCGTCGCTAAGAGAAATTTTACGTGTTCAGGGGGTTCTTCTAAGGTTTTTAACAGCGCATTAAAGCTGTGCCCTGATAGCATGTGTACTTCGTCAATGATATAAACTTTATAGCGACCTTGGTTGGGTGCATATTGAGCATTGTCGAGTAAATCGCGGGTGTCTTCAACTTTTGTGCGAGAGGCGGCATCAACTTCTATTAAATCTAAGAAGCGGCCTTCATCTAAAGCTTTACAAGTGGAGCAGGAGCCACAGGGATTGAAATCAAGAAGATTTTCACAATTAATGGCTTTTGCAAGAATTCGGGCGATAGTGGTTTTCCCCACACCGCGAGTACCGGTAAATAAATAGGCATGGTGAAGTCTATTATGTTGCAGGGCGTTAATTAACGACTTAACAACATGTTCTTGTCCAACGACTTCTGTGAAATTGTGAGGACGCCATTTTCTGGCGAGAACCTGATAATTCATTGCAGGCTCGATCGGTAATAAGGAGTTGGGCGGTAATCGAATTAGCCACATCTCGGCACACGAATCTTCTGCTACCGTTGCTTCCTTCCGGACCTGGCGGGGTTTGCAGAGTATCGTTGCGAGAGGACCAAGACGACTACCATTATGTTTTAGCTGTATCGGCTAAAAGACGGCTATTATCTATGAATAATTAGAATCACGCAAGCTTTAAATGAAAATAAATGTATTTTATTAACCTTTAACGCGCGTAATCTTTAAAACGATGGCTAATTCTTTTAAGCGCCGCATGACTTTGGCTAAATGTACACGGTCTTTAACTGTCAAGGTGATTAAATCAACACACACACGATCATCTTGATCGACGACCGTGACATTTTCAATATTAGAGCCATGTTCAGAAATAGTCGCGGCGAGTGTGGCTAAGGCTCCACGTTGATTTAGTATTTCAATGCGAAGCTCCGTAGAGAAGTCACCACTGGCTTCTTGGCACCATTCAACATCTAGCCAATTGGTATGTTTTTTACTGATAATAGAATAATTGCGGCATTCATGATGATGGACAACAATACCTTTACCCGGATTAAAATAGCCAATAATTAAATCACCCGGAATAGGGCGGCAACATTTGGCCAGTGTAATCACCATACCTTCGGTGCCTTTAATAATTAAAGGGGTTTTTTGAGTGTGATCTGTGTGGTCTAATTTGATATTGGCATTAATATCGACTTGCGTGAGTCGTTTGGCGACTAAGAAAGGCATTTTATTACCTAAGCCAATATCTTCGAGTAAATCGTTGAGCGTCGGCATGAACATGACTTTTAGCAAGGTTTGAATGCGAGACTCTTCTATATTTTCAAGGTGACAATTTAAGGCTTGTAATTCTTTTTCTAAGAGTCGTCTACCTAAACTAATCGCTTCTTGTTGTTTAAAGTGTTTAAGGTGATTACGAATACTTGAGCGGGCTTTAACGGTCGTCACATAATTAAGCCATAGTGCATTAGGTCTGGCCCAAGTAGCGGTAATTATCTCGACGGTCATGCCGTTTTCTAATTTGGTTTGTAAAGGCACCAGTTGTTTATCGATACGTGCAGACACACAGGCATTACCAATATCGGTATGCACGGCATACGCAAAATCGATGATAGTGGCGCCACGAGGGATTTTTATAATGCCACCCTTGGGTGTAAATACAAACACTTCTTCAGGAAATAAATCGATTTTTAAGTTATCAATAAATTCTAAAGAGTCGCCCGCTGTTTTTTGTATTTCTAGCAAATCTCTTAGCCACTCATTAGCGCGTGCTTGAAATTTTTCGGTTTTATCGTCTTCTGATTTGTAAAGCCAATGCGCAGCTATACCGGATTCAGCCATGCGATGCATTTCATGGGTTCTAATCTGAATTTCAATAGGCGCACCATAGGGACCAATTACAATGGTATGCAGGGATTGATAGCCATTGGCTTTAGGTAGGGCAATATAATCTTTAAAGCGACCGGGAATAGGTTTGTATAGATTATGAATAACACCTAAGGCGCGATAGCAGGTATCGGTGTTATCGCAAAATATTCTAAAGGCATAAAGATCAAAAATATCAGCTAAGGCGATCTTTTTTTGGAGCATTTTTTGGTAAATGCTGTAAATATTCTTTTCGCGTCCAGACACTTCAACATGCAGTGAGGCTTGTTCTAGGCGATTTCTGATCGTACTTTCTATCGTCGCAACTACTTTACTACGGTTGCCACGGGCTTTTTTAATAGCTTGCGTCAGAACCGTATAGCGCATTGGGTACATGGCTTGAAAACTGAGTTCTTCAAGCTTATGTCGAATTTTGCTCATCCCCAGACGATTGGCAATGGGGCCATAAATATCGAGAGTTTCTCGGGCAATACGTCGCTTTTTTTCGGCCGGCATAACGCCTAATGTTTGCATGTTATGCAAACGATCAGCGAGTTTAACTAAAATAACGCGCAGGTCTTTACCCATTGCGAGAAACATTTTACGAACATTTTCCGCTTGTGCTTCAGCACGGGTTTGGGATTTTCCGTCAATTTTAGTAAGCTTGGTGACACCATCCACTAAATCGGCGACTTCCGGACTAAACTGTTTAGCGAGTTCTTTTTTAGTAATGGGGGTGTCTTCAATCACATCATGCAGAATCGCGGCCATAATGCCACTGGCATCCATGCGCATTTCTGCTAGTGTAATAGCGACTGCAACAGGGTGGCAAATATAAGCTTCACCACTTTTACGATATTGACCTTGATGGGCATCCGCGCCAAATTCATAAGCACGGATACATTCATTGATTTGACTGGGGTCTAAATAGCCCGACAATGTGTCGCGTAAGCGTTGAATCAATTCATCTTGAGGCCGTTTTGATTCGACAGTGTCGGCTATTTTCGACATATAAGTCTGCTTTAGAACATAGGAGTATTGTCGTGTGATTCGCCAACACGATGAAGCAGGCTGATATTTTCAGTCGTCACGTGGCCAGCCGCAATTTCACGTAAGGCAAGCACGGTATCTTTATCTTTACCGCGTGGTAAAAACTCAGTAGCACCATGACTTAATTGACGCGCTCTCGTGCTTGCTAATAAAACTAATTTGAAACGATTTTCTACGTTTTCTAAACAATCTTCAATTGTAACTCTGGCCATTATTAAACCTAATCTAAGTAAAAAGAGCATTCAGCCGATAAATTGGGCTGATAATGTATCAAAAGTACAAGGTACACACGCTAAAGTCAAGCTTCAAGATTATATAATCTTAAAGCTTGACTGAGATAACTTAGTCTCTTGAGCTTAAAATAGCGACAGCAGGAAGTTCTTTACCTTCTAAAAATTCAAGGAAAGCACCGCCGCCTGTTGAGGTATAAGAAACTTGATCACTGATACCATATTTATCAATGGCGGCTAATGTATCACCACCACCCGCGATTGAAAAAGCCGGACTTTCTGCAATCGCAGCCGATAATACTTGGGTGCCGTGACTGAATTGTTCAATTTCAAAAACACCTACTGGGCCATTCCAAACAATCGTGCCAGCTGATTTTATTAATTCGGCATACTGTTTAGCGGTATCAGGTCCAATATCTAAAATTAAGTCATCTTCTTCAACATCGGCCACTTTTCTGATAGTAGCAACCGCTGTTTCAGAGAATTCTTTTGCACACACAACATCGACTGGGATAGGAATGTCTGAGCCGGCTTGTTTTGCAGCCGCAATAAGGCGTTGAGCTTCTTCGATTAAATCCGGTTCATAAAGTGATTTACCCACTGGGAAACCTGCTGCAGCGATAAACGTATTAGCGATACCGCCACCGACGATTAATTGATCTACTTTCTCTGAAAGAGATTTTAAGACTGTCAGTTTAGTGGAGACTTTTGAGCCACCCACAATCGCAACCAGCGGTTTGGTCGGAGTTTGTAAAGCTTTGCCTAAAGCATCTAATTCGTTGGCTAATAAAGGGCCAGCGCAGATAATGGGTGCAAATTTAGCCACACTGTGCGTTGATGCTTCAGCTCTGTGTGCTGTTCCAAACGCATCCATAACAAAAATGTCACACAGGGCGGCCATTTTTTGGCCTAATTCATCGCTATTCTTTTTCTCCCCCACGTTAAAGCGGACATTTTCACAAAGAACGACTTCACCGGCTTCAATAGAAATACCGTCTAACCAGTCTTTTTCTAAACGGACCGGTTTACCCAGTAACAGTGATAAACGTTCAGCGACAGGTTTTAAAGAAGATTCTTCGTCAAATTGACCTTCAACAGGACGACCTAAGTGAGACAATAATATGACAGCAGCACCTGCAGCTAAAGCAAACTGGATAGTTGGAACGCTTGCTTGAATACGAAGGTCGCTGGTGACTTCACCGTTTTTGACGGGTACATTTAAATCCTGACGGATTAATACACGTTTTCCGGATAAATCCAGATCAACCATTCTTTTAAATGACATATTTTATTCTCTCGGTTTATGTTGGTAGGGTGTTCAATGATTATAGTACGTCATGAGATTTCCATTTAATGGAGCATCCCATACTGGATATTTGTGCTTTAGGGCCTTGGCCTGTTTCAGCAATGAGTTTCATCGCTGCAAATAATTCTCTGGTCGTGTCTGTAGCGGCGGGTTCTTTACCACTGCTGTCTAAGCGACCTCTGTACTGTAGTTCAAGTTTGCTATTATACCCAAAAAAATCAGGTGTGCAGATAGCCTTGTATTCTTTAGCGACCGATTGAGAGTCATCTAACAAGTATGGAAAACTAAAATTGAGCTGTTCGGCAATTTTTTTCATGTTATCAAAAGAGTCTTCTGGGTAGTCATTAACGTCATTAGACATGATAGCCACCGAGCCAATTCCCAGTTCTTTTAATGCCAGCGTGTCTCGTACAATACGATCATGAATCGCTTTAACATACGGACAATGGTTACATATAAACATAATTAATAGACCCTTTTCACCCATGCAATCCGCTAAAGACCAGGGCTTTCCATCAATACCGGGTAAAGTGAAGTCAATTGCTTTTGTGCCAAAATCACATACTGGAGTGGTTAATAGTGCCATGTTTCTGCCTTTAATTGTTTTAGAGTAAATAGTTTCAGTTGGATTGTAAGTAGCTTTTGGATTGCATTTCTATGAGCCTAGAGGTGGTGCGTCTAAACTCAAAGATACCATCGCCTTCTGTATAAAGATCCTCTGGACAAACGGCCGCCGTACAGATTAACTTTACTTTATGTTCGTAAAGCGAGTCAATTAATAGCATAAAACGTTTAGCTTCATTGCGGTTATCGGAAGATAATTGTGGAATATTAGTGAGGATTAAGAGCTTAAAGTGACGAGCAATTTCGGTATAGTCAATGGAGCCCAGGGCCTGAGTGCACAGTTCATCAAAAGATGCCAGTGCGATATCTTTATAGATAGCAGTCAATTTAATGTGTCTACCCAACACACTTAACAACTGTGTTTCTATAGTGGCATTTTGAGTCAGTTCACTATAACGCTGTGTTATAAAATCATCCGCTTGTTGACCCAAGGGGAAATGATAGCTAATTTCAAGGGCTTTTAGGTATTTGAGTCTGTAATCATGTTTAGCGAGTAATTCAATTAATTTGGTTTCTTTTTTGAGTAAGCGCGTAAATTTTAAAAACTGTTCTCTTTGTATGCCTCCTTGATATAAATCATCAGGGTGACGATTTGAGGTGATAACAATTAGGATGCCTAAGTTAAAGAGTTTAATAAATAAGCGTTCAAGAATCATAGCGTCTGCTATATCGGTGACATGAAACTCATCAATACAGAGCACGAGTGAGTGACTTCTTATCTCGTTTGCTAAGGCTGTCATAGCATCTGACTGATTCGCTTGGCGCCATTGATGCATAAAAGAGTGAACTTCTAACATGAAGAGACTAAAGTGAACCCGTGTTTTGGGTTTAATAGGACAGGCTTCGTAAAACAGTGCCATTAACATCGACTTGCCTCTACCTACATCACCGTATAAATAGATGCTTTGACCTAGAGGAGGTTGTTTGTGAAAAAGTTTTTGCCGGAATGATTTTTTTCGGTATTGGTTAACTTGTATCAGTTGGTCGAGTAAATGCTGTAGGTCTTTTAAAGCGATCAGTTGAAAGGGGTCGAATCTCAATCCCTTCTGTTCAACTTTATGTTTATAGCGTTTTTCAAGTAATTCTGAAAGAGCGTCTTCAGAATGAGTCACTGTTCGTTGATATGGAAAACTTTTTTTAAACATGTATTTTAGCTACAAAAGATATGGCATTTAGACTAGCATTTTTTTAGTTGAGATGGCTACTTTTAAATTGAGACATAGCAATAAAAAGGCAGATTCACTTTAAAATTGTTTGATTGAATATTTTTTTTTGTTACCTTGTGTTAAAATTCGTTGCTTTGCCACTTCATTCGGCGATATTAATTTTATGATTAAACAGCGAACTTTAAAAAACACTATAAGAGCCACTGGCGTAGGGCTACACACTGGCGAAAAAGTGTATTTAACTTTACGCCCAGCTGAACCTAACACTGGCATTGTTTTTAGAAGAGTAGATTTGGCCGAACCCGTCTCTATTAAGGCTACACCTAAGAACGTTGGTGAAACTGTTCTATCAACAACCCTCGTTGAGGGTAAGGTAAAAATATCAACTATTGAGCATTTACTGTCTGCTTTTGCCGGGCTCGGTATTGATAATGCAATTGTTGATGTCAGTGCTGCAGAAGTACCTATTATGGATGGTAGTGCGGGCCCTTTTGTGTTTCTATTACAATCCGCAGGTGTTGAAGAGCAAGATGCTCCTAAACAATACATTCGTATTAAACGAGCCATTCGTGTTGAGGAAGGTGATAAATGGGCGGCTTTTGAACCCTTTGATGGTTTTAAAGTTACATTTACCATTGATTTTGAACATCCCGCTTTTGAAGAGCATTTAAAAACAGCGACCATGGATTTTTCATCAACGACCTTTGTCAAAGAAGTCAGCAGAGCCAGAACCTTTGGCTTCATGAAAGACATAGAAATGCTGAGAGAAAATAACTTAGCGTTAGGTGGAAGTTTAGATAACGCGATTGTGGTTGATGACAGTAAAATTCTCAATGAAGATGGTTTACGTTGCGCAGATGAATTTGTTAAACATAAAATTCTAGATGCTATTGGCGATTTATATTTATTAGGCCATAGCTTAATTGGCCAGTTTACCGGTTATAAATCAGGTCATGGTTTAAATAACAAATTACTCCGTACCTTACTTCAAGACACTGACGCTTGGGAAATGGTGTCTTTTTCTGAAGAAAATGAAGCACCCATTTCATTTATGCGTTCTGCTGAATCACCCCGCTTAGACGAGTAATTATTTTCACAAAGAATATTAGGTCTCACTGGATAAGTCTATCCAGTGTAGTACCCATCATTGATCAAAAATAAATTTACAACAACTTAACTAACACAACTACTATACCGATAGCAAAGGCCATTATTGCGCCTAGTTTAATAATGAGGCGCTGTTTCATATCTGGCATTTCTCTTTGCAGATCAGCCTTAGTCACTAAATCTTTTAAATTAACATCTAGTATTTTAGAAATTGCAGTGGCCTCTGCTTAAGCTTGAGCAGATAGAACACCCGCCGATTTTAGCGTGTTGGCAAATTTTAATGTATCAAAAGTAATAGTGGTCATAGGTATCTCCGTCGTTTAATGGCTTTAAGATAGGCGGTTGACATGGGGTTGGCAAATTTTCGGAAATTATGGCCTAATTTCCCCCTAAAAACCTCGTTACAATAGAACTTTAAGTTTTTGATAGATATCCTATAAAGGTGCATTAGGAAGGAGTTAAGCTACATTACTGGGTAATCAAGCTACATTACTGGGT
>CAIPDT010000140.1 GCA_903863905.1 uncultured Methylococcaceae bacterium | reverse complement strand
CGTGGTATGTGTGTTGCTAAAGGTGCGGGATGTAAGATTAAACAAGGAATGTATGTTTCTAAAGGTGCGGGATGTAAGATTAAAGAAGGAGTGTGTGTTACTAAAGGTGCGGGATGTAAGATTAAACAAGGAATGTGTGTTACTAAAGGTGCGGGATGTAAGATTAAAGAAGGAATGTGTGTTACTAAAGGTGCGGGATGTAAGATTAAACAAATAGTAGCTGTTATTAAACCAACTGTATGTGTTGCGGACTGTTTAATCTTACGTTAAGGGGGTTTAGCAGATGGTATCAAATGTTTAATACGTAATAAGGTAGCAATAGGGAGAGCTGCTTCTGGTTTAGCACGATGTAATTAGGAGCCTATACGGGGTGGACAATACCCGCAACACCCTTAGAAGCGGGTGCCTATAACATTAATACCAGCCCAATGGGTGATTTGTTTTATAACCAACTCGGTGGCGTCCAAGGTAGTTCTATTACCCTAACGCATAATGCCAATTACAACTTGTTTCCACCCATGCAAACCTTAATCTCAACTAAGGTTCATTTAATTCATAGCAAATTGCACAAAGGGGCTAATACGAAGGGATGATTTCATCTTAAAATAGGATATGTGAAAATGTTCCTATTTAAGCAGTGGCTTTTTTGCTAAATGAGGTGGCTTGTTCTTATGTTTTTTGGGTTTAGCTTTTTTGATCCCAACGACTTCTTTCACGTTAGTTTCGGGTTCTAAGCTTAGTTTATTGTTAGTAGTAGGCGTTGAATTTGTTTCGGCGGGGTTTGGGTTTGATGTATTAACACCGGCAGATGGTTTAGTTTGTGATTTAGCGTCTGCCTTATCCTCATCACTATAAAGATCATCGACATCGTGATTGGCTTGTGAATTTCCATCACTTGAAAGATGATTACGCCATTGGAGAAATGATTCTCTAGTAAATACATAGGGATCAAGTGCCGCTTCATTAATAAACTGTAATGAGCCTTCAGCACTGGCTCTCGTGTTGATTAACGAAACGACTTGTAAGGGCGCACCCATATAGGTTGATGGATTGGTTGCTGTGTCAAAGGCGACGCCTGGAATACCTCGCATCGTCGATGGGCCAATAAGCGGCAGGACCAAATAGGAGCCAATCGGTACGCCCCAAACAGCCAGTGTTTGATCAAAATCTTCTTCAGTTTGTTCTAGGCCCAGTTCCTTCGCTACATCGACAATGCCACCAAGGCCTAAGGTTGAATTAATAGCGAGACGGCCAGTGTCTTTGGCACTTTGTTCAAATTTAGCTTGAAGTGTGTCATTAATGACTACGTTTACGTTTTTAAGGTTGTTGAAAAAATTAAAGACACTGGTTTGAAGCAGTTGTGGTGTTACTTTTTTATACGTATCAGAAATCGGTTTAGCGACATAGCCATCCACTTTATCATTGAAGCTAAACATACTTCGATTAAAGTTTTCATAAGGATCATGATTGCCTGTTGAATCACTGTGTACTGACGTTCCATTGGTAGCGCAACCGGTCATCAAGCAACTAGTGATCAGCAAAATGTTTAAGAAACGATCTGTATTATGCATCCTTATTAAAACCTGTTTGTTACTTATAATTTGGAGTATCCGTCTATTTTCTCATTTATTTTAGTAATTAGGGAATCAAAACCTTCTTTTTGTAAAATACTGGTGTATTCAGAGCGTTTTAAAGCCAAATCACTGACTCCATTAGCGCTAATGTTGATAATGCGCCAATTATGTTCGCTCTCTTTTAACATGTAGTCGAATTTGACGGGTTTGTCATTAGGAATATTTAAATGACTATGGACAACCACTTGGCCTCTTTGGGTTTCTTCTTCTGAATCAAACGCAAATTCTTCCCCAGAAAACTCTTTAAAATTATGAGCATAAGAGGCAATGCTGAGTCTTATGATGACATCTTCTAAAGTTTTTTGTTGGTCTGGCGTTAAGGCTTCACGATCTTTACCGAGAATAACGCGAGCTATTTTAGGGAGGTCGTGGCTATTAATGACCGGGTCTTGCAGTTTGGCATAGCGTCCTGCGTAACCTAGTTTCTTACCCTCTTTCATGACAGAGATCAGTTCGGTTTGAAATTTCTCAACCACTTGCTTAGCACTGTTGGCTTCGTCTTGCGCAAAGGCGGATGTTAGGGCGAGCGATAAGCTTAGGATTAAGAGAGATAATTTTGATTTTTTAAAAACCATACGTAAAAGCCTCGTAAAGTGATAGTTTAGGCTATCAATTAATTCTTAAATGAATGTTTACTTGTAAAAAATGCCCACAAGAGGTCTTGTAGGCATTTTTAGAGTCACTGAATTGCTGGCGTTAAATCAACTGCGTTCAACGGTAATCGGAATACCTGAAAGCGAAGAGACTGGTTTAGCTTCAACAAAGTTTGGCGTGGGTTCAGGTACCATGTCACCTTCAGTTTTAGGTCCTCTGATTGAAGTCCATAAGGCTTTCAGTGGATGTTTTAACATGTCTTCAACCGCCGTTGCTTCGTAACCGCAGTGTGCCATACAACTGGCGCATTTAGGGTTGTTTACATTGCCGTATTTTTCCCAAGGCGTGGTATCTAATAACTCTTGGAAACTGCTGGCATTGCCTTCGTCTGCTAATAAATAGCACGGTTTTTGCCAGCCAAACACGTTGCGGGTTGGATTGCCCCAAGGCGTACATTCATAGTTTTGATTGCCCGCTAAGAAGTCTAAATACAGTGAAGAATGATTTAACTTCCATTTGCGGTTCTTGCCGATTCTAAAAATGCCTCTGAATAAGTCTTTAACATCTTTGCCTTTGATAAAAACATCTTGTTGCGGTGCGCGCTCGTAACTAAAGCCCGGTGCAATGGTGACGCCTTCAACACCCAGTTCCATAACATAGTCTAGGAACTCAGACACTTCTTGCGCGTTTTCGCCTTGAAAGAGTGTGCAGTTAATGTTGACTCTAAAGCCTTTGTCTAAAGCAAGTTTGATGGCTTCAATCGCTCTATCAAACACACCTTCTTGACAAACAGAGCTATCGTGTCTTTCCTGCATACCATCTAAATGGATAGAAAAAGTCAGATAAGGGGAGGGCGTGTAATCATCAATTCTTTTCTTAAGTAATAAGGCATTAGTACATAAGTAGACGAATTTTTTACGTGCAATAATGCCGGCCACAATTTGCGGCATTTCTTTATGAATCAAAGGTTCACCACCCGGGATAGAAACCATGGGTGCGTCACATTCATCAACCGCTTGCATACATTCTTCAAACGATAAACGTTTATCTAAAATATCATCCGGGTAATCAATCTTACCACAGCCAGCACACTCTAAATTACAACGGAATAACGGTTCCAACATCAGTACTAAAGGATATTTCTTAACTCCTTTAATCTTTTGTTTCATTAAATAACTACCTACTGCTAACTGCTGACGTAATGGAACACCCACGTGCGAAATCTCCAAAGATTAAATAAATTATAAATGATCAAGTACTTGATCATCGTGAAACACTAGATACAATAAGCATGTCGCAATAAAACAACAGTAAGCCAATGATTTAGTCCTATAAGTATCTGTTAAGTTTTTGAGTTTAACAGTGAAAGGAATAAAGCAGCGTGACTATATAATACAATCGCTTATCTATTGATTACTAGAATACTATGTTTTAACAAAGGACTCCAGTTTTTAAGCTAAATTATCTATAATTTAGCTTTTAGTCAGGTATATTTAAGGTGATTCGTTTAAATACAACATTATCGCTTAACTCGCTGTTTTTCTTTTGACAAAAGGTATCTGCAAGGTGCTTGATTTAAGGGATTTACATTAAAACAACATTGCTTTGCAAAATACCAACAAACACGCTATTATTGACATCAATTAATTTACTAACCCATTTGGGTCGACATTTAAATATACTATGAGCGAACCCCTAATATCGCTAGATAATCCAAAATCATTAAGTCAATTATCAGATAATGACTTTCAAGCTTTGTTGCTAGAAGGCGTTTCTCGAACGTTTGCATTAACTATTCCGCAGTTACCTCAACAACTCTACGGGGCAGTCGCTAACGCTTATTTGTTGTGCCGTATTGTCGATACAATAGAAGATGAGGTCTCTCTGTCAGCGGAACAAAAGAAATATTTTTGCACTGAATTCATTGAGGTGGTCAAAACCGGAAATAACGCTGAGTTATTTGCAATTGATCTGGCGCCTTTATTGTCTGAGCAAACCATTCCAGCCGAACATACTCTGATTCATGTTTTGCCACGTGTCATCCAAATTACCCATACGTTTGATGACGCCCAAATTGCTGCCTTGGCCGGTTGTGTTGAAACCATGGCGGCGGGTATGCCTATTTATCAGGCGCAAAATTTAAGCGCAGGTTTAGAGACACTGGCTGATTTAGATAAATATTGTTATTACGTAGCGGGTTGTGTGGGTGAGATGTTGGCAAAATTATTTTGTCATTATTCGCCTCAGATTGCTCAGCATCGTGAAACCTTGTTAACGCTTTCAGTGTCTTTTGGTCAAGGCTTACAAATGACCAATATCTTAAAAGATATATGGGATGATGCACAACGCGGAGTGTGTTGGTTACCACAAGATATTTTTACTGAAACCGGTTTTGATCTTAAAGAGATTAATACTGATGTAGATCATGCGGCCTTTAGAGCGGGTTTAGAGCATCTTATTAGCATTGCTCAAGGTCACTTACAAAATGCCTTAACCTATACCCTGTTGATTCCGAGTCATGAAGTTGGTATTCGTAATTTTTGCTTGTGGGCTTTAGGTATGGCGGTTTTAACGTTAAAGAAGATTAAGGAGAATCTAGATTTTAGACATTCCGATCAAGTTAAAATTACCCGTAAGAGCGTTAAAACAACGATTCTGACCACTAAATTAATTGGACGTAGTAACACCTTGTTATCTTTTATTTTTAATTTAACCAGTCGTGAGCTTAAAACGCCCGATTGGAGTTATTCAATACCATCCTCAAAAGCCAATATCGACCTTTAAGGACGTAATATATGTTTACTGACAACACGACACATCTTCGTAACCACGATCAAACGGGTTCGGCGACCGCTATTTATTCTAAGGCTTATGATTTAAATAAAGCCATTGCAAAAGCCCAAGACAAATTATTAAGTTTGCAAGATGAGGCAGGCTATTGGGTTTTTGAATTAGAAGCGGATTGCACTATTCCATCAGAATATATCCTCTTGATGAATTATCTAGGTGATATTGATGAAGGCTTACAAACTAAAATTGCGACTTACTTAAGATCACGTCAATCAGAAGACGGTAGTTATCCTTTATTTACGGGTGGCCCGGGTGAAATTAGTTGCAGTGTAAAAGTGTATTACGCTTTGAAATTAGCGGGTGACTCGCCTGATGCACCGCACATGACGCGGTTAAGGGATTTCATTTTGAGTGCCGGTGGGGCGGCTAAAGCTAACGTTTTTACGCGTATTGCTTTAGCCACCTTTGAGCAGTTACCTTGGCGTGGCGTGCCTTATATTCCCGTTGAAATTATGCTGTTTCCCAGTTGGTTTCCATTCCATCTGGATAAGGTTGCGTATTGGTCAAGAACGGTAATGGTGCCTTTGTTTATTATTTGCACCTTGCAAGCAAAAGCTAAAAACCCTAAACAGGTTAATATCTTAGAGTTGTTTGTAACACACCCTGATGAAGAACAACATTATTTTCCTGAAAGAACCTTACTGAATAAAATATTCTTAGGTTTGGATTTCTTGGGAAAAAAAACGCGTTCGCTTATTCCTAAGAAAATTCATGATTTAGCAATAGCTAAAGCAAAAGATTGGATTATTGAAAGATTAAATGGTGAAGACGGTTTAGGCGGTATTTGCCCTGCGATGATGGGCGCTTATCAAGCCATGCTTTTGTTAGGTATGCCTAAAGATCATGAATTAGTCGTTACCGCTAAACAAGCGATTGATAAACTATTAGTGATTAATGAGCATGATGCTTATTGTCAGCCGTGTTTATCTCCGGTGTGGGATACAGCCTTGGCAGCCTTAGCGTTACAAGAGACTGATAAAAGTACCGTTACTGAGTTAAATCCACACAGTAACCCCGCTTTAACGCGTGCTTATGATTGGTTAAAAAGTAAACAACTGTCAGACGAACCGGGGGACTGGAGAAAGTCTAAGCCTAATCTTGCCGGTGGTGGTTGGGCGTTTCAATTTGAAAATCCTTACTACCCAGACGTTGATGATACGGCGGTGGTTGGGTTTGCGATGGCTGAATCTAAATTACCTAATTTAGAAGAATCGATTCATCGTGCCACGCGTTGGATTGTAGGGATGCAATCGGTCAATGGCGGTTATGGCGCATTTGACGTGGATAATACGTATTACTATTTAGATGAGATTCCGTTTGCTGATCACGGTGCGTTATTAGACCCACCAACCTCAGATGTAAGCGCACGTTGTGCCATGTTAATGGCTAAAGTGGCTCAAGATCATGATGAGTATTTACCAGCCTTAGAAAGAACCATAAATTATTTACGTAGTGAGCAAGAAGTCGATGGTTCTTGGTTTGGGCGTTGGGGTACCAATTATATTTATGGAACTTGGTCAACTTTGCTAGGTTTAGAGCAAACTAATCTGCCTAAAACCGATCCGATGTACACTAAAGCCGTCGCTTGGTTAAAAAGTGTACAGCGCGAAGATGGTGGTTGGGGTGAAGATAATTACACTTATCACGACAAGAGTGTTGCGGGTACTTATCGCTTTAGTACCGCTTTTCAAACAGCGTGGGCTGTATTAGCTTTAATGGCCGCTGGAGAAGCGCATAGCGCAGAAGTTAAAGCGGGTATTGATTTTATTTTGCATCATCAACAAGCGGATGGTGTTTGGAATGATAAATGTTTTACCGCACCTGGCTTTCCAAAGGTGTTTTATTTGAAATATCATGGCTATGATAAGTTCTTCCCGCTATGGGCTTTAGCGCGTTATCGTAACGAGCTGAACAAGAAGTGATGACCGGAATTGTGGTGGCGTTGCCTGAGGAATTAAAGACTTTAACTGCACAAAAAATCGTTAAAGGCCAGTATAGTTCGTTAACAGCGGATGTTTTAATCGCTCATGCGGGCGCGGGTGAGGTTAACGCAACCCGTGCAGCTGAACTACTCATTGAGCAAGGTGTGACTAAACTGCTCAGTTGGGGCTGTGCCGGTGGCTTAAGTTCACATTTAAAACCGGGCGATTTAGTATTGGCTGATCAATTGATGGATGCCGAGGGGCATATTGATACTGATTTTAAGGTGTGCTTAGACTGGCATGACGCCTTTATAAAAAATGTATCAAAAGAGACTCTCGTGTACCGTGGGTTGTTAGTGGAAGGAAAAGCGATTGTTTCCTTAAGTACCGATAAGCAGGCGTTACAGATATCGACGGGAGCCGTGGCGGTTGATATGGAAAGTATCGCTATTGCCAAAGTGGCTCAAAAGCACAAGGTGCCTTTTTTAGCGGTTAGGGTCATTGTTGATCCCATGAGTATGGATTTACCAAAAGCAATCAACGCTTCGTTAAATGAAGAAGGCGTAGTGGATTTGCTTAAATTACTGTTATATATAGCTAGGCATCCAACCGAAATTCCTCGTTTAATTACTTTAGGAAGACACTTTAAGGCATCGACAAAAACTTTAAAGAAACTAGCTGCACAGATTGAGCCATTATTAACCTGTAACGTATAAATAATTATATAAACGGTTTTTAAGAAGACTTATTCTTTTAATTTTAACCTTATTTTTAAATCATCAATATGACTTTCAGTATCGCAGAACTTTTTGCTCAACACAGCACTGATAAATTTGATTTGCATGAGCAACATCTAAACAATCAGATGGTTAGAATGCTAAAGACCATAGGCTATGACCGTCATTATCAACGTGCGGTCGGTCAATATCTTTACGATCAAGAAGGCACTGAGTACCTGGATTTATTAAGTGGCTTTGGTGTTTTTGCGATTGGCCGAAATCATCCCACGGTTATTAATGCCTTAAAAGAAACATTAACGCTGGAATTGCCTAATCTGGTGCAATTAGATGTGTCTATCTTAAGTGGTTTGTTAGCTAAAGAATTGTTAAAGACCACCCCGGACAATATAGATAAGATGTTTTTCTGTAATTCAGGGACTGAAGCGGCTGAAGCGGCTATTAAATTTGCACGCTATACCACTAAAAGAGACAAAATTGTTTTTTGTGAACATGGTTATCATGGTTTAACGCTGGGTGCGTTATCTCTTAATGGTGAAAGTATTTTCCGTGAAGGCTTTGGCAGTTTATTACCCGGTTGCAGTTCAGTGCCGTTTAACGATATCGAGGCGCTAGAAAAAGCCTTAAGTGGTAAAGATGTGGCCGCTTTCATCGTAGAACCGATTCAAGGTAAAGGCGTTAACGTCCCGGATGATAATTACTTACCCGAAGTTGAACGGTTGTGTAAAAAGTACGGCACTTTATTTGTGGCTGATGAAGTCCAAACTGGTCTAGGACGCACCGGTAAATTTTGGGCGATTGAACACTGGAATGTTAAGCCAGACATGATTTGTATGGCGAAGGCTTTATCAGGTGGGTTTGCTCCCGTTGGTGCCGTTGCAATGACTCATAAAATTATGGATACCGTCTTTAATCGAATGGATAGAGCGGTGGTACATGGTTCAACGTTTGGAAAAAATAACCTAGCGATGGCAGCGGGTTTAGCCACTTTACGTGTGATGGAAGATGAGCAGTTAGTTGAAAATAGTATGACGGTTGGAACCGATATTATTAACAGTCTAAATGCGTTATCAAGCAAGTATGAATTCTTAAAAGAAGCGCGTGGTAAAGGTATGATGATCGCTATCGAGTTTCAATCGCCTAAAAGTCTTAAATTAAAAGCGGCTTGGGCGATGCTAGAAGCGGCTAATAAAGGCTTGTTCTGTCAGATGGTGACCATTCCGTTATTTAAAGAACATCACATCTTAACTCAAGTCGCAGGGCATGGTATGAACGTGGTTAAATTATTGCCGCCTTTAAACCTAACTCAAAAAGATCGTGATCATATTGTGACCGCGTTTGATAAGGCTATTGCAGATACACATCAAATACCGGGATCTATTTGGGATTTAGGTAAAAACTTGGCGGGTCATGCGTTAAAAAATAAAAAGGCAGGTTGAGGTTAATCAGAGATGAAGCAGTGCTTGTCTTTAACAGTGTTAATGTTACTGTTTGCGCAAGCCGAATGTGCGTTAGCGCATGCGGTTGTTACGTCATATTCTTTAAAAATTACGCCTATTCATGCTCAGCAGGCAGATAAGATTGAGTTAACCTTCAATTCAAAAATTGAATTAGGGTTATCACAAATTTATTTAGTCAGTAAAGGTGATAAACATACATTGTTAAAAACTGAAAGTGGTCACAAACAAGGTCAAGTTATTGTATCTGTGCCCGCTTTAGAGGCTGGAGACTACGCCATTCGCTTGAAGGTTTTTGCTGCTGATGGTCATTTGACCGAAGATGTCATTCATTTTACTGTTGCTTAATTAGGACAGAGATATGGCAGGCATTGCAGATTTTTTAGATTCTTTAGTCGGTGGCTTTGATCTCCTGTGTTATTCCTTATTAATGGGTGGCTTGTTTTGGGGGCTGTTTGTTTTAAAGCCTTGGCATCAAAAGCCTGAGTATAATTCACTCTTACTACAAAGAACCCTTGCTTTGATTTATAAAGGTGGCTTTTATTTAGTCGCTGCACAAATATTTAAAATTGTGCTTAAAGTTTGGTTAATGACAGCCGTTTTAGAGCGCTGGCCCTTTCCTGAGTTTGCACAGACCACGCAATTTATAGGAGGGCTGATTAGGGCCTTGTTAACGGGAGTGTTGTCTGGATATTGTTATTATTACTTAAGAAATAATCCCTATTCAAAAAGTCACTGGATCGGTGCCTTGATAGTCTCGGTGCCCATGGTTGTCTCCGGTGCTTGGTTGGTGCATGGTGCTGGACGGTTTGATAATCAAGTCTTATTAATGACCTTAACGGTTATTCATCAATTAGGCGCGGCGGCGTGGTTAGGTAGTGTATTTCAATTGGTTAATATTTGGTGGTTAAGACAGGATCAAAAGGTTTCTAGTACTTTATGGCCATTGGCTCTTCATCAGTTTGCTTTTTTAGGTATTGCGTCCGTGGTCTTGATATTATTATCAGGCCTACCTATTGCTTTGCAGTATATCGATAGTTGGGATGGTTTAATGGGGACGGGCTATGGTAATTTATTAGTCGTTAAACTCGCTTTAATGGCAATGGCATTAGGCTTTGCCTTATTGAATAAAAGCGCAATTATTAAATTTTTAGCGTCTGGACATGATTACGTTCTAACCCATCGAGTACCTTACTATATTCAAGCTGAAGCCGTTGTTTTAGTGATTCTATTATTTGCGGCGGCTAGTTTAGCATCGCAACCACCTGCGATTGATGTCCCGAACTTAACGGCAAGTTGGCAAGAAGTTTTAAATACGTTCCACCCACAAATTCCCCAATTACAGTCTCCTAGTCATATCGCTTTAATTGCGGGTGAAGCGGGTAGAGTGGCGATTATTGATCAAGTGCCTTCTATAGCCGCCACTGAATGGTCTAATTACAATCATAATATTGCGGGCATATTTTTAACGGTAATGAGCTTTTTTGCCATGTTGTCTTATGTAAAACAACTGCCCATTACATCACAAACAGTGCAACGTTATTTGACGATGACAAATTATTGGCCCTTAGGTTTTGTGGGCTTAGGTATTTTTTTATTCTTTCGCAGTGATGCAGAAACATGGCCTTTAGGTCCGATAGGCTTTTGGGAAAGTACCTTTAACAATGGAGAAGTGCTTCAGCACAGAATTGCTACGCTGTTGGTGTTAACACTGGGTATTTTTGAATTAAGCGCCAGATTAACAAAGAATCCGAACAGTAAACTGCCTTTTGTATTTCCCATTTTAGCGGCTTTTGGTGGCTTGATGTTATTGACCCATTCTCATGTAGGGTTTCAGGCTAAAAGTGCTTTTCTTATCCAAGTAGGGCACACCACTATGGGCTTATTCTCTCTAGTTTTGGCCTGTGGACGTTGGCTAGAATTAAAACTCGACCGGCCAGGTAAAGATATCGCTGGCTTTATTTCCGTTGCCGCCCTGTTTCAGATTGGCATCATTTTGATGTTTTATCGCGAACCTCTTTATTAATTATGAACACATTACCTAATTATCCGTTGTTAAATAATATTCAAACCCCGGCTGATGTCAGAAAGCTAAAGAAAGAACAGCTCAAGCCTTTAGCCAAAGAGTTACGTGACTATTTAACCCATACAGTCAGTATTTCGGGCGGTCATTTTTCAGCAGGCTTAGGCACGGTTGAGTTAACAGTGGCG
>CAIPDT010000139.1 GCA_903863905.1 uncultured Methylococcaceae bacterium | reverse complement strand
TTTCAGCAAGCGCTAATAAGGTATCTGTACCACTGCCATCATGTTGATTTAATACAACCGCTTCTACTGCATCTCGTAAATCCAGCGGAATATCTTCATAAATCGCTAATTGACCGGCATTAACAATACCCATCGACATGCCGGCTTTTATGGCATGGTATAAAAATACCGCATGGATTGCTTCACGAACAGGATTATTACCCCGAAAGGAAAAAGACACATTAGACACACCACCCGATATTAAGGCATACGGTAAGGTTTGCTTTATTTCTCGGGTGGCTTCAATAAAATCAAGTCCATAGTTATTGTGCTCATCAATGCCTGTGGCGATAGCGAAAATATTAGGATCAAAAATGATATCTTCAGGCGAGAAACTCACTTTTTCTGTCAGCAATCGATAAGCGCGCTGACATATTTCCACTTTTCTGGCTTTGGTATCGGCTTGACCTTCCTCATCAAAGGCCATAACGATCACGGCAGCACCATAACGACGCACTAACTTCGCTTGCCTTAAAAAGGCTTCCTCGCCTTCTTTAAGCGAGATAGAGTTAACAATACCTTTACCTTGAATACATTTTAAACCTGCTTCTAAAATGTCCCACTTAGAAGAATCTAACATGATAGGTACTTTTGCAATATCAGGCTCTGCCGCGATTAACATCAAAAATCGCACCATGGCTTCTTTTGATTCCAACATACCTTCATCCATGTTGATATCAATAATTTGGGCGCCATTTTCAACTTGCTGCTTGGCAACTTCTAAAGCCGTTTCAAAATCACCTTCAATAATTAAGCGTTTAAACGCCGCTGATCCTGTAACATTTGTACGCTCACCTACGTTCACAAATAATGATTCTGGACCAATCGACATAGCTTCAAGTCCAGCCAAAGCACAGCGTTTTTCAAGAGTAGGAATTTGACGCGGTGCATACTGTTCAACGGCATCAACAATCGCTTTAATAGTCGCCGGTGACGTACCGCAACAACCACCAATTACATTTAGATAACCCTCTTTAGCCCAGCTCGCTAATTCTTGGGCCATTTGCTCTGGGGTTTCATCATACTCACCAAATTCGTTCGGTAGACCGGCATTAGGATGCGCTGAAACATGAGTATCGGCAATCTTGGACAGTTCTGCAATGTATTGTCGTAATTCAGTGGCACCTAAAGCGCAATTAAAACCAAAAGAAATCGGATTAACGTGTTTTAAAGAATTCCAAAAAGCACCGACGGTCTGCCCTGATAAAGTACGACCCGATGCATCGGTAATTGTCCCTGAGATCATCACGGGGAGTTTTTCACCACGCTGCTCAAACACTTGCTCAACTGCAAAAATAGCGGCTTTAGCGTTTAGGGTATCAAAAATAGTTTCAATCAGGATAATATCAGCACCACCATCAATCAATCCATGAGTTGCTTCTGTATAAGCTTCAACTAAATCGTCAAAGAACACATTACGAAAACCAGGATCATTTACATCTGGAGACATGGAAGCTGTGCGTGCAGTTGGCCCTAAGACGCCTGCAACAAAACGCGGTTTATGAGGTGTCTTTGCGGTATATTCAGCCGCTGCTTGCTTAGCCACCTGTGCTGAGGCCACATTTAATTCATACGCCAAGGTTTCCATTTGATAATCAGCCATGGAAATAGATGTTGAATTAAATGTATTTGTTTCTACAATGTCAGAGCCCGCTTCAAAGTAAGCGCAATGAATGGCTTTAATAATATCGGGTTGAGTCAATGACAATAAATCATTATTACCTTTAAGATCAACGGCCCATTGCGAAAAACGCTCACCTCTAAAATCTTTTTCTTCAAGCTTATAACCTTGAATCATAGTGCCCATCGCACCATCAAGAAATAAGATTTTCTGGGATAATTGTTGTCTTAATAATTCTGTATTGCTCATTAATTCTACCAAGTGTCGTTAGGTTGTTTACATATAAGCATTGCTTAAAAATCTAGCTAGCACTATTATTTTTAAACTTAAATTAGGAGATGAACATGTCAAAACCAACCATAACTGATGTATTTAAAAGTGTTTTTTCTGCTTTTATAGGCGTGCAAAGCGAAGAGAATAGAAAAAAGGCCTTCGAAAATGGATCGCTTTCTAGCTATATCATTGCAGGTTTAATTTTTACGGCATTGTTTGTTGTGATTATTATTCTTCTTGTGTCTGCAGTGCTTTAAGTGTCATGACCCACACCACATACTGTCTATAATTAATAAAAAAGCCCAAGCATAACTTGAGCTTTTTTAATTCTAACGACTTAATCTTTATTCAGGTGATGTAAAGCTTTGTTTGATGTTAACAAACATTTCTTTTAAACCACTAAATAAATTTCCAAAAGAAATTGCTTCTTTAGTAATAAATTTAAGACGCAAGAATGCAATGACCAGAAAGCTAATGATAGAAGGTGATAACTCTTCATAAAGAGATTTTAAAATACCGCCAAAACCGGTGAAGTCGCCTTCATTTTTTCTATCTGCGCCGTTAATAGCTTCATACGCAGCACCACCTTCGCTAGCTCTAAGCGATTCAAGTATATTGATATTAATATATTGAAACAAAAAGACTAATACAAAAAAGGCAACCGCCCCACCAGCAACCCATAAAATAACATTGTCTATTTTTGCTTTTACAGCTGTCTGATAAATCCAGATTGCTACAAAAACCATTATCATACCGCTAATCATAAGTTATACCCCTTTATTTTTATAAATAATTATTATATTTTCGCTAGGAAATAATACATAAATTGACACTTTAAAATCATTTTAGAGCCGTCTTTTTCAACAACGCTGCATGACTCATATTTTTCTTGCCCAAGTTTTGTTTGTTTCTTGATAGCGCCATTCTCAACAGCATATTTAATATCAATCTTCATTTCCTTTGTTCGTCCCACTGAATCGGTTGCGGTCTGTTTAAGAATACCATCCGCTTTAAAATCCCATTCCATAGTAAGGCTTTTTTGCTCTCCATCTAACTTCTGTGCTTCTGCATAAACCTTCCATTTACCTAAAATTTCAGAATTATCTTTCAACTCAACGTCAGCATTTACTGAAAAAGCAAAAAAAAGTGCAGCCAACGGTAATATTTTAACGTATTTTTTCATTATTATTATTCCCCTTATCAATCAGCATCAAAAACAGAATCGAAACTATACCACATTGGTTATCTAGCATTAAGAACAATAGTTATGATTAGCTTAATTTGCCCTATTTTTAATAATCACTTACAATATGTCTTGACTTTAACGTGACCTAAAGTATTATGCAACATCCGCTTGCTATGAATATAGCAATTTATCAAATAAAAATATCTAAGTAGGAGACACATACATGGGATTTATTTTAGACCTAACTGAAACATTAAAAACACCAGCTGGCATGGTCGGCGCTCTTGTTGTTGTTGGCGCTGTATACGTACTTTTAAAATGGGTATTTGCTGAGCATCCAGACGACGAGAAGTAAGCTTCGTCAACCGGTTTCGGTTATATATAGGCCGTTAACGACTCCTTAGGGGTAGTTAACGGCCTTATTTATTTGTAAAACTTTATAACACACCGCCCCCAAGTCGTATTATAATTTACACATTTTCAACAATGAAATGTATAAATCTATAATTCATCAGATTTCAAAACTCCATTCAAAGCAATCTCCTGTAACAGGTTTAGGTTTATTTAGGCTTCTATATGGACTCGTTACCCTTCAAGAAATTTTCTTTTTACTCTACTTCAATCACTTAATATTCGATCCTATACCGTACATAGACGTTGAGTTTCCAATGATTCCCTTTTTCTTGGGCCTTTGGGCAATTATCGCTAGCTTTGTAATGGTTGGTTATCGTTATCAATTTTCAATGATCAGTAATTATATTTTCTGGATCATTTTTGTAAATTTCACAACCTTACAAAGAGATTTTGACGGCGGCTTCGATACCTTTATGATTGGCGCTGGGCTTTTCTTATTATTTATGCCGGGAGATCGCGCTTTTTCGCTTGATAGTCTGCGTTATAAATTAAGCACCCCCTTTAAACATTACAGCACCTACCCTAAACCCACAGTTTCCCGTTTGGCTTATTATCTACCGGTATTGATTTGCCTTGGATTTTTATATTTTGATTCTGCTGTCCACAAACTGTTTGCCGAGCACTGGCGCAATGGTTTAGGCTCTTGGCTGCCCTCAACACAACCCTACTATGTGTCTGCTCTTGATATGTCGTTTTTACTTAATAACGAACTTCTTGAAAAAACCATCGGCTATACCATTCTAATATTCCAATTTACTTTTTTATTCTTTTTTTCAAATCGATACTTAAGGCCCGTCTTTTTAATAATCGGTCTAGCCATGCATTTAGGGATTACCCTATCCTTAAATATTTATCCCTTTGGCATAGGTATGATTATATTTTACTGCTTAATCGTACCTTTTTCGTGGTGGCGTAAAATTGGCGAACTCTTCACGGCCAAAACGCCAACCTTAATTGTGTTTTATGACAAACAATGTTCCTTATGTAACCGAACCGTGTTGATTCTGAATCATTTTGATATCTTCAACTGCATAGACTTTAAAAACGCACAAGACAACGCGGCAAATTACCCTGTGCTAGCTAAAATATCTCCCGAAACATTACTCACTGATCTATATGCAGTTGACACCAAAAACCGCATTTACGCAGGCGTAGAAACCTACGCCCAGATCTTATTAAAAATGCGTTATTTAGCGCCTCTAGGCTTGTTTTTAAGCCTACCCATCGTCAAACCCTTAGCGATTAAAAAATATCGTCTTATCGCGGACTCTCGCACGCGTTTACCTTGCACTGATGAATGTCTGATTGTTAACCCCATGGTAGATAACAATCTCTATCATCGAATATTTGAAAGCTTCGCCACACACAAACCCAAAGCATTTTCTAGAAAACTAGCCAAAATATTGGTAGCCATCCTGTTTTTACAACTTAACAGTACCCTTCATTACGGAATTTTTTATAGAATCGATTTGCCTATAAAAAACAACCCTATTAGCATACCGATCGCAGAAGGCAGTAATGCCCTCCTTATGCTCTCCCTGACCTTTTTAGGAATTACCCCTCATGCCCTATATGTTCACGATCATTTCGCCGGCTATGATCATATTTTGGCTATTACGTACACAGATAAATCCGGCATTGAACGCTGGCTACCTTTTGTGAATGAACAAGGCCGCTTATTGGCACCCAACTGGGGGCGCGTGCATTCTATGTGGGCCAATATTGCAGTGACACCGACTATTAACAATACTCGACTAGAAAAATTTATTATGAAAGTCACTGCATTTTGGGGTAATCAATTACACCTCAATTTAAATGAAACAGTCTTTACCATCAAACTTAAAAAAATTAATGCTCCCAGTTATTGGGTCTATGATCAGTTACATCAAAACTTTTCTGCACCTTGGTCAAACATCGGCACAGTCACGTGGCACAACAATAGAATCAACTACAACTTACCTGAAAATATCAATTCCTTATAGCAGGTTAAACGCATAAACGATTTTTAGTATTGCATCATCATTCTAGTCATGATATAAATTACCCGTGCTTTTTCAATATTGGCGCACATAAAAATAATTTAAACCCCTTTGGAGGATATACTTATGAAAAAAATCTTAGCACTTTTAGCTATGGCATTAATGATTGTTGGTTTATCTGGCTGTATGGATGATCCAGATGGATCAAAACAAAAAGTTTCTAGCTCTATTTCTTTATAAGCTAAATAAACTGCAAGACCAAAAAACCCAGCTTAGGCTGGGTTTTTTGTTATTAGGATAATGGAACGTAAAAATTAAACTAAACGTCCCCACAAATCATATTCATCCGCTTCTTCAAGCTCTACATCTACAAAATCTCCAACCTTTAGATGAGTCGCACCATCAATAAAAACCTGCCCATCAATTTCAGGAGCATCTGCTTTACTTCTTGCCACCGCACCTTCTTCTACCACCTCATCAATCAATACCGTTTCAATGCGCCCTATTCTTTGTTGTAAGCGAGCCGAACTGATCTCTGCTTGATGCGCCATAAAACGCGCTAAACGCTCTTGCTTAACTTCTTCGGGCACAGCACCTGGTAATTCATTAGCGACCGCACCTTTAACAGGAGAATACGCAAAACAACCTACACGATCCAATTGAGCTTCAGTCATAAAATCTAATAACTCTTCAAACTCTTGCTCAGTTTCTCCGGGAAAACCCACAATAAAAGTGCTACGCAACGTAATATCAGGACAAATCTCCCGCCACGCTTTAATGCGTTCTAAATTATTTTGAGTGGCCGCAGGTCGCTTCATTAATTTAAGAATACGACTATTAGCATGTTGAAACGGAATATCTAAATACGGCAGAATTTTACCCGCCGCCATCAACGGAATAACATCATCCACATGCGGATACGGATAAACATAATGCATGCGCACCCAAATACCTAAATCACCTAAGGCTTCCGCTAAATCATAAAAACGGGTTTTAACAGATCGTCCTTGCCAATCTCTTGGTTGATACTTTAAATCTAAACCATACGCACTGGTATCTTGAGACACCACTAATAATTCCTTTACACCCGCCTGCGCAAGTCGCTCGGCCTCTCTTAAAACATCATCCACAGGCCTACTAACTAAATCACCGCGCATAGAAGGGATGATACAAAAGGTACAGCGATGATTACAGCCTTCGGATATTTTAAGATACGCATAATGATTAGGCGTTAATTTAACACCCTGCGGAGGTAAAAGACTGGTAAAAGGATCATGCCTTGGCGGCAAATACTCGTGCACAGAAGCAACGACTTGTTCCAAGGCATGCGCCCCAGTCACTTTTAAAACTTGAGGATGTCTCGCTCTTATTTCTTCTTCTCTGGCACCTAAACAACCGGTCACAATTACTTTGCCATTTTCTGCCAAGGCCTCACCAATACTATCCAAGGACTCCTCAACAGCAGCATCAATAAATCCACAGGTATTAACAATCACCAAATCCGAATTATGATAGGTGGGTGATATGTTATAACCTTCAGAACGGAGTTGCGTTAAAATTCTTTCGCTATCAACTAGCGCTTTGGGGCAGCCTAAACTAATAAAGCCAACGGTAGGGATCTTTGCCATAAATATTTATAAGGTATTGAGTCGATGAGTGTTATTTGATAATAAGCTATTTTAACACCTAAAACGCTCACCGAATAAACAATGCCAATTTTTGTAACACTAATCTACGACTCGTCTTGCAGCACTTGCAATATATAATGAGTATCAACCTGCTCAGAAACCATATTTACAAAGTCTTGTATTTGCTCCTCACGGTAAGTTACATAATCAAACCCTTCATAATTTGCGCTGACAGAACTAAAATAATCAGTCCTAAAGGTATTATCATCAAACACACCATGCACATGCGTACCCATAATACGGCCATTATCATACGATAGAGGGTGCTTATCCATACGACCACTGTGAATTTCATAACCTTTAATGGCAGTATAAGAAAATAATTGATAATAGCCGCTGCTTAATATCTTAGCGCTTTGATAAATGACGATATCATCAATATAGCCTAATCCTGTTTCTACACAGGGATGATCATGCTCAAAACCATCTGGATCATGTAAACTCTCGCAGAGCATCTGATAACCACCACACAAGCCAAATATCTGCCCATCAAACTTTTTAATTTCTTCAAATAAACCCTGCTCTTTTAACCACATTAAATCACGAATAACGGTTTTACTGCCTGGCAGCAGCACCATATCAAAATCATCAAGGGGTCGATAAGCAGAGATTAACTCAACATTAATCTCTGGATCAGCCATCAACACATCCAAATCGTTATAATTACTTAAACCTGGATAAGCGATAACCGCTATACGAATTTTTACATCATCTAATCGTTGTTGGTAGTTACTCAACGACTGTGAGTCTTCCATATCTATATTTAAAGGCTGAAACGGCAAAACACCTAACACTGGCAAGCCAAACTGTTCTCTAATAATCCTTTCACCTTCATCAAAAAAGCGCCGATCACCTCGAAACTTATTAATAACAACCCCCACTAAATTACTTCTTATGATAGGGTCCATCAACATCATCGTGCCGTAAATAGAAGCAAACACACCGCCTCTTTCTATATCCGCAATCAAAATATTTTTTGTATTAAAAGTGGTTGCTATAAACGTATTCGATAAGTCCTTATCAATGAGATTTAACTCAACCGGAGACCCAGCTCCTTCTGCAATCACCAGATCATAATCTTGCTCTAAGCGCGCAAAGGCATGTTTAACATGGGCTTTAAGCTCATCGATATCATCATAGTAATTAACAACTGATTGTCTTTTATGCACCAGACCATTCACAATCACTTGAACCGATCCGCACCCATGAGATTTAAGTAGTACCGGGTTATTTAAATAACTGGGCTCAATACGAGCTGCTTCAGCCTGAAAATATTGTGCTCTAGAAATTTCTCTACCATCTTGAGTCACTGCTGAATTATTTGATACATTTTGCGCCTTAAAAGGCGCCACTTTAATACCTTGATCCGCAAAAATCCGACACAACGCCATCACCAACGTACTTTTCCCTGCATCCGATCCCGTTCCCAACACCGCTAATGATTTCATATATTCCCTTTAAGCCTTAAAAGATAAACTGTCATTGATTAACCTGTGAATAAACTTTATTACCCACGATACCTGATGATAAGTATTTTCTATATATCCACTGAAGAGGTTAACAAAACCTTCCCCTTAGAGCAACGATTGTTATCTATTTACAGCAACAACCTTTCAAATTCAGCAAAACACCCCCTCTAAGGAGTTAACCTTATCGAAGAGCTAAGCACAATAAAAACGCTTCATTTAATGAATCATTTAACGCCCCGTAAAATTTATTTTCAATTTATATGCGATTTACTTTGACAAAGCGAATATAGTGCCTATAATGAACTCAGCTTGAAAATATGACTTACCCTCTGTTTACCGATTCGATCTTTCTCCTAGTAGTAGCTCGTCCTTGTTTCATTAAGTAATTTCTAAATTTCTCTGCTTTACTGGCCGCAAGGCTCTATTACCTAATTTTATACAGGACTTTACAATGTCAACAATTACTACTGGTACCGTTAAATGGTTTAACTCTGATAAAGGCTTCGGCTTTATCGAACAAGCTTCAGGTCCTGATGTATTCGTACATTTTCAACAAATCAACAATTCTGGCGGTTACAAATCGTTAGATGAAGGCCAAAAAGTTTCTTTCAGCGTAACACAAGGCCAAAAAGGCCCACAAGCTGAAAACGTAACTGTTATCTAAATAAACGTTGAAGGTAGAGCGCTTAAAACGCCCTACCTTCTTCTTAAAATCAAAGAAACTTAACGAGACTATAAAATTATTTTATAATATCTCTTGAGTTATTTTGTAAAGACTATATCTTATAGTCTGCAAACCACAAGGGGGCGACATGGCTTCGACGTGGGTAGCGAAACCTTAAGTGCATGTCGAGGACTGTACACCTCGTAAATCCTACAGAAAAAAAGTATTCGCAAATGACGAAAACTACTCAATGGCTTTAGCTGCTTAAACACAGCACCATTCCTTTGACCATCTGTGCTTATGCGGGTGGAGTTTGGTTTACTGAACGCTCAGAGGTCATCTACATAAGATCGCACTGAAGTCTGTCCGGTATGGATGTGCTAAAACCTTACGGAATCGTTAATAACACTCTTGGCTCGTCGGGTGGTTGTTAGCTAAATTAAAGAACGAGATAAACATGTAGACCTTATGGCGGAGTACTTGCGGACGGGGGTTCAATTCCCCCCGCCTCCACCAAAAGCAGTCTTTTTATCCATATTTTTCAATGGGTTAGAAAGACAAAGATATCAGGTAATTCACTGTGTGATACATAGGTATGATACAGTGAACTATTCCCCCTCTTATTTAATAAAGAATCGTTACGGCATTTTTTATTTCCAATATCGCATTCCTGCTAAACTCTTAGCATATTCAAACAGCCAAAAATTTGTAAGGTTATCACTTCGCACTAGAATACGAAGAGATGCACTTATGCAATCTAGAATGTTGAGAACAATCATGGATAAACTGGCGAATCAATTCTTTACTAGTACCGAGTCATTTGGCAAAGGAATGGCGTTGCTAATGAAATACAACGCAATGCAGCCTTGTGATTGGAATACTATGGAAAGCTTCCTAGAAGAGCTTGATGATGCTGAGGATGTTTTTCTTGATAAGGCATTAAGTTATAGTGCAGCTCAATTACTAGAAAACAAATCCATCATAGAAGAAAATGATCTATTAAAGAAAACAATAAAGCTTCTGCACAATAAAATATTAGACAATACCCTATATGTTGCTGAATCATCGGTATCAACTCCAAAAGAGAAGGCTCCATTACTTTCAGAGTTAGTTGAAAAATATAAAGCTGATTGCAAGAATAGATGGTCTACAAAGCATAGTAGCGGTAATGAAAGAGATATATTTCCAAAACTAGCGTTATTTCTTGAAGTTATTGGAGATAAGCATGTAAATGAAATTAAGAAAGAAGATGTATTAATATACAAAAATTTAGTTTACAAATACCCTGTCAATAAAAACAAGAAAGTTGCATATAAAGATTTATCGGTCGGAGAAGTTTTAACCTGCGATATTCCTGATGAAGATAGAATTAGTGATGAAACTATTGGTAATCATTTTACGAAAATAAGGTCGTTTATTGGTTGGTGTGAAGACAACTCTTCATTTATGCCACCAGACCTAAAAAAACCAATTAGTAGCTCACCCAAAAATACAACTCCAGATGATGAGCAGCGCGATGCTTTTTCTGATGAAGATTTAATGAATCTATTTGAAAGTAAGGAATATATTCAAGGCATCCATACTTCATCCTCGCGTTTCTGGATTCCATTGCTGGGGTTGTTTACTGGAGCCAGAGAAAATGAATTATGCCAGCTTTATAAGTCCGATGTTTATCAAGATGTTGCGTCTGGTGTATGGGTAATAGATATAAATGAAAATAAAGAAGACCAGAAGCTTAAGAAACCATCTCATAAACGAATTGTTCCAATACATAAAAAGCTCATTGATTTAGGCTTTATTGAGTTTACAGAGTCGGTACAAGCGGAGAGATTATTTGAGGACTTACCTTATCTGCGAGATGGATATGGCGATAAATTTTCTAAATGGTTTAATAGAACTTATAGAAAACGTTGCAATGTTGGGCAGTTGCCAGATGAAAAGAAGAATTTTCATTCGTTCCGGCATACTGTTATTACCCAATTACGTAATATTCACAATATAGATAAGTCAGTCACGGCAAAATTAGTTGGGCAACAACCAAACGATCAAAATGAAACTGACAGATATACAAAAAAACTAGATATTGTAGAAAATCAGAAAATAGTAAACAAATTAAAATTTACAGTTAATTTTAATAAAATTAGAGCAATTTACAAGTTTGTAAGTTAAAGCTATAAACCTAATTTTTGTGGTGCACCGCATTTTCAAGGGCTTGTCTAATGAACCTTTGATAGGGGAGTCCGGAGCGAATAGCTTCTTCTTTAATAGCCTCTAGTAATGGTTCAGATAGGCGCATAGTAATACTCCGCTCTTTAGGTTGGAACTCAAAGCGAATTGGATTTAAAGCCGATAAGTCGTATTGGGTTAGATCGGTATTATCAATAAAATCCTCAGCTTCTTTATCAGAAGTTAGGATGGGCAATGGTCTTTTCATAGTGTTCAACCTCTTTTTTGTGCATGTAACGAGCGCTTATAGGGCGAATAAATGTTTCGCCATCACGATGACGCAATGTGAATGCGATAAAAATATTACGTTCTTCATCGGTCTTACCTATACCAATAAATCTATCTTCACTTTGTGAATGGATAGGATCTGGGAAAGTAGACATAGTTCTATAAAATGCGGATTGCAGGGCAGCAATAGAAACACCGTGTTTTTGGCATTTTGCTTCATTTCCTCTATCCCATTCAAAGCCTGTTATTTCTTGTATTTCCATATTTCAAATATCTCATTTGTACATACAATTGTCAAACAATAATGTAAATTCCGCACCACTAATAAAAGTAGATATTTTATTTCTAGCTATGGAGCAGCGACTTAGCAAAGAGTATTAGACATTATTCTGATCATTGTCTCGTATACCAATAATACTTGCCCGTGACACTCCGTATTCTCTAGCCACTGCGCTCACTGATTCACCAGCTTGCAACTTACTGATTATCTCAGACCGCTGAATATCATTTGTTTTTGGTGGGCGACCTAATGTTTTACCTTCTGCTTTGGCGCGAGCTAATCCAGCCTGTGTTCGTTCTACTAGTGAGCGACAGCTCACTCCCAAGTGTTCCATGATATGTTGGCAATATCACCATTAAAATCCTAATGCCCAAATGAATAGCTACGCCTAAAATTCGAGTTATTAGCTAGAAGTTTTTATTTCATATATACGTTGGCCTCTTTCTTCTAAATTGATTATTTACCCAATCATGTTTATACTTATGTTTAAACAAATCAAGTGGAACTATTATGATTGAAGCAATTCTTAATATTAAGCAATGGGGTAATAACCTAGGTGTTCGATTACCTGCAGCGGTTGCCCGTGAAGCACATTTACACGTCGATCAACGAGTTCGTATTTCTGTTGAGAATAATGAGGTAATCATCAGACCTATTAACGAAGCGCCACTTTCGCTAGAACAGCGATTAGCTAGTTTCGATCCTGTCCATCACAGCGGAGAGGTTATGACGACCAGCGATACTATAGGTGCAGAGCGTTGGTAAGCCCCAAAAACCAAGCTGTTTGGGTGCCAGATAGACAAGACATTATCTGGATTGACTGTAACCCACAAGTTGGACAAGAAATGCGTGATATTCACCCATTTCTGGTGCTCTCGCCACGCATTTTTAACGAAAAAACATCGCTGGTTATTGGCTTACCCATGACAACAGCAGAATACAATGCCGATAATCCATTCGCAGTTGCAGTGGGTAAGGCAGGTGGTCGTAAAGCAGAACAAAACAGCTATGTACTCTGTCATCAACCCAAATCATTCGATTGGCGTCTAAGAAAAGCTAAAGCACACCCTCTTAAATCGTTATCGAATAATCTATTCACCCAGGTATGTGAAAGGCTAAATCAGATTATCCAAATAGGTTAGCCACTAATTAAAAACCAATGGGTTATTCAACTAGAACAAATATCTTTAACCAAATAATTTTTCTTAAACTTTCTCTATATTTGCCTTTTAGGGTAATTGATTATATATCTAGTCCAGTTACACTGCTCTCCTGTCAAAACTATTCAAAGAAAATATAGGAAAATCACATGAAAATATATCTTCTAATACTCTCTATTTTAGCCCTTCTATCAGGAGTTATTGTTTTAGCTATTGCCAACAGTACAGTTCATGAAATTGAAGCTTTTGTGCTTTATATCATCAGTGCAATACTTATGACGGGATATGCTATTGTTAATGCCATACATAGATTAACAGAACAACTTGAAACAAAAACGACCTAGTAAATATTTCTACAAAAATAGACCGTAACAAATAAGCATTAGCATACTAAAACCCTCTTCATGAAGGTTTTAGTATACTAATGCGTGAACACAAAATTAATACGGCATCAAATCTCCTACGATGCCTGTTAATATCAGCCCTCAGAAAAGACTCCTCATCAAAAATACCTCATTTTAATGAACTCAACGACTTTACTTGGTTTTTAGGGTACACTAAAACAAGTACTCGGTCTTTACAAACAAGTCATTAACAGACAAAGGATAACATCATGAAACCAAACATAGGTACTCCAGACCGCCTGCTTCGACTGGCTATTGGTATATTTTTACTGGTATATGCTTACTGGCAAACGAGTTGGCTGGCTTTTGGCTTTGCAATCTTTACCTTTTATGAGAGTTACGCGAGTTGGTGTGCTTTTTATCACTTGATAGGTCGCAATCACTGCCCTTTACCCAAAAAATAAAAATTAATTCGTTACGGTTATAAGTCTTTTAGCCTAACTGTTAATTCCCACGTTAAATATTATTTCAAGGCGCCCATTTAGGTTACTTTAAGATGTCCTATCCAAAATTTAAATTAGTCCTTCTGTTTTTATTATCACTTGATGTGCTGTTTTACGCTTTTTGGGGCACCTTGCCGCACTTTCTCGAAACATTATCTTGGCTGCTGTTGCTGATTATTTATGAGTTAGAAACTTTAAATGTAAAACCAATTGTCGATAATATCATGAGCATCATCCGCAATAGCTTAATCGCCATTATTGCCTGGTGTGGATTAATGTATGCGCTTGATCAAGCTTGGTTAGATGTCGCTAATTTTGCACTTTGGTTTGTCATGATCATCGTATTTGAATTAAACATGCGTGGGCCCGAGAGCCTTAAGCAATATCAACAACACTATGAGCTTATCTCTTATTCTGTCTTAGGTGGCTTAATCATTGTAGCTGGAATATGGCTTTTTAGTTCTGCTTGGTTAGATGCCTTTGACGCTATCATTTGGCTCATTACGCTGGCTGTAATTGATCTTGATGTGTTTAAACTCGATAAAACTCAAACACCTTAATGAGAAACAACTAAAAAAACTGACCTATTCAAGGTGTGAATTATTAATCAACTTCATAATAAACACCCACAGACAAGCATCTCCTGCTGAAACGTGAGGAATAAAAAAGGCGACCCTAGGGCCGCCTTTTTAAGCTTATTTTTAATTACATTAAGCTGATTTACGTTTACGATTTAAACCTAAAAAGCCCATAAAACCAGTTAAAAACAACCAAACTGCAGCCGGTACAGGCACTGCACTTGCAGTGATTAAACCAGGTGAACCGATTTCAGCACTGTTAAAAGAGGTAAACGCACCATTGGTTCCGACTGCACTTTTAGTTGAAATGGTCACACCCGTTAAACCCGCCGCATTATCAAGTGTTCCACCCGCCAGCGTTGTGACACCAAAATCAACACGAGTAACAACAGTACCTGCTGCATCAAAAATATTTACCGCATCAGCCGTTGCACTTAAACCTACGCCAGTACCACCATAGTTACCAACAACAAAACCGGTTGGAATGTTTGTACCAAACCAAGCCGATTTATAATTAGCATCAAGTGTCGCATCATTAGCACTTAACGCGGCTCCCTCCAAAAACACAACAGATTGTCCAGCCGCAATACTTGTCACACCACGAATAGCAACAGAATTAGCAAATAGATTTGAATTGTCATCCATTTTCCAACCCGTAATATCGACTGCGTTAACTAAATCTGTATTCGTCAACTCAAACCAATCAGCGGCATAAGCAGAGCCACTGCCATTTGGATCAACTTCAGAAATGATAATACTAGCT
>CAIPDT010000138.1 GCA_903863905.1 uncultured Methylococcaceae bacterium | reverse complement strand
TAACTTCTTTACTACCAAATCAATGTTCTTTACTAGCAAATCAATATTCTTTACTCAGTAAAGTAAGTGTAATGGTCAGTAAAGAAGATACATTAGGGGTAGATGCCGCGCAAAAGCACCAACAGGAGGTATAACACTCAGTAATGCGGCGGTAGTGGGTGCCCACCTAAGGCGAGATTACCTCAAAAATAAGGGCTCTATGTGAAATAGAGTGGGTAATCAAATTATAGCTTCCCACAAAGAAAGTAAATCATGTTGATAAAATTATTGATATTGCGATAGCCTCTGGCTCGCCGCTTAGCCAGCTGAATTTTACTATTGATGCTCATCCCCGTGTTGTAAATAAAAATAATTTATTGGCCACCCTGAACTGGACAGTCACAGGATAATTTATGCGTCTTAAGCTTTTGCGAGGGTGTTTTAACTAATATGGGGTCAAACCTTAACCGCAATCATACAAGCAAAGTTAAACCATTGAAAATACGTGCCCATTCGGCCAAAGCCGGCTCTTTCTAAGAGTTCGTAATTCTCATCTAAGCGATAAGGGATCAACACGTTTTCTAAAGCTTCACGTTTGCGCTGATTTTCAAGATCGGTGTAATGGCTTTGAGAAACTTTAAATTGTAAATAATGGTCAATGTATAAGCGGTTTAACACCGGATCATTGACCAATATTTTTTCTGATAATAAGACGATACCGCCGGGTTTAAGGGCTTGATAAATGGCTTTGAGTAATTGTTCTCTGCCAATCGGTCTAACAAATTGCAGGGTCCAATTTAAAATTACCACGTGACAGGCCGGTAATTCTGGCATGGCACTTAAATCGGCGCTGATTAAGGACACCTTACCCGCCGCTATTTGGTGAGCGAGTTTCTCTCTCGCCTTATCCAACATCGAATCAGAATTATCGTAACCGATAAAATGGGCGCCAGGGGGGCATTTAGGGTGTTGAGTTAGATAATCGATGGTGGTGCCGGTGGAGCAACCTAAATCGCAGACCACACCGGCTTCAGCAGGCAAAAAATCCATAATAAGATCAGATTGAATCCGCTGTACCTCATTATAGAAGGGCACACTCCTCGACACCATGTTATCAAACACCTTGGCCACGCGCTCATCAAAGGCAAAATCTTCTATCCGAGCGGTGTGTTGAAATACTCTGTCGTGTTCAGTCATGGTGCAAGTGTTTTACGCTAACTTAAGAATCATCCACTTGGTCAGCAAGGGTGCTGACTTGGCTAATCAGGGCCTCTAGTTCGGCACTGGTGTTAGCGCGAACAGTTGCATGAGCCACTTTACGGCCTTTTCGTGGCGCTTTATCATAAAGATGTAAATGCGCATTGGGGATGGCTAATAACGCTTCATCTTTTGGCAGTCCGCCAATAAAATTAATCATCGCGGTCTTATTCACGGCCGAGGTGGCACCTAAAGGCAGATTTAAAATAGCGCGTAAATGATTTTCAAATTGACTGGTCTCAGCGCCTTCAGTCGTCCAATGTCCTGAGTTATGCACTCGGGGCGCAAATTCATTGGCAATTAAGTCACCGTCTACATCAAACAGTTCTAAAGCTAACACACCGACATACTCCAACGCTTCCATTAAACGAGAAATGTATGCTTCTGCTTTGGCTTGTAAAGGATCGCCTTCACGGCTGGTAGCGACTCTTAAAATACCACCGCGATGTACGTTTTCGGAGAGCGGATAAAATACAACCTCACCAGAGACATTGCGGGCCGCGATAATAGATACTTCACGGTTAAACGGTACAAAGCCTTCTAAGACCGCCGGTGCACCTGCTAAGGCGTCCCAAGCGGCAGCTAAATCGTCGGTTGATCTGATTAAGGATTGACCCTTGCCGTCATAGCCCATCGTGCAACTTTTTAAGATAGCCGGTAAGCCAATCGGGATAATCGCGGCTTCTAAATCAGCCAAACTATTGACCGGAGCATAAGGTGCGGTTGGAATGTCGATGCTACGAAAGAATGCTTTTTCGATTAAACGATCTTGCGCCACCGCTAACGCTTTGGGGGCGGGGTGTACCTGTGTCCGAGCAGACAAAAATTCGGCGACTTCTGCGGGCACATTTTCAAATTCATAGGTGACAACATCAGCACGTTCTGCCAGTTGGGCTAATAAACGTGGATCATTATAAGCGCCGTGTAAGTGCTCACCTAAGCGATTGGCACAGGAATCCTCGGACGGATCAAGAAAAATAAATTCTAAACCTATAGGATAGCCCGCTAAGGCAATCATTCTAGCCAGTTGGCCGGCGCCAAGAATACCGACTTTCATAGCTGTTCCTCACGTGGATCAGAGTGCGCTAAGACGGTTTCAGTTTGTTCGGTTCTAAAGGTATTCAGCGCCGCTTTAAAATGCGTGTGTTTGTTACTGATAATCGCCGCCGCTAATAAGGCGGCATTGATAGCACCCGCTTTACCAATAGCCAAGGTACCGACCGGAATACCCGCAGGCATTTGCACGATTGATAATAAAGAGTCCATACCATTTAACGCTTTAGATTGGACAGGCACCCCTAAGACTGGAAGCGCCGTTTTTGCCGCTGTCATTCCGGGTAAATGCGCAGCCCCACCGGCTCCGGCAATAATCACTTCTAAGCCTTTTGCTTCGGCTGTTTCGGCGTATTGAAAAAGTTTGTCTGGGGTTCTATGGGCTGAAACGACTTCAACCTGGTGCGGGATACCTAAACGCTCAAGCGTTTCTGCGGCAAAGCGCATAGTGTCCCAGTCAGAGGTCGAGCCCATAATGATGCCAACCAATGCTGTCATGTATTACTCCTTAAAGATGCTATCAGTACACAATCTGGAAGATTTAAAAGTTGCGTAGTATCGCACAAAAGCCGGTTGGATGTTTTCTAAGTTGTGGCTAAGAGGCGAGATGAAGCTATACCCTGATTTTTAAAAGTTTCGTACTATCATATAAAAGCAACGGGGGGAGGTTAAGAGATCGCTTTATCTGCGTTAAAACTAATGATAACTTCTCGGCCCTCTTTACAGGGCGTTTCATGGGTGGTCACCGTGGCCCCATGCATGTCAGCAATACGCTGCACAATTAAAAGCCCCAGGCCATTACTCTGATTGACACCTTTATCTTCTTTCTCCATCAAAGTCGATTTAAGTGTGTTTAAGTTTGTGACTTTAAAAGATTTGCTGGAAGTTGAGAGTGGCTTTACCAGTAATGAACCCGCACAACTGGCGGTATTGGAAGCGATTGAGAAAGCCGTACATACCTTATTAATAACAGTCGATAACCCTTAGAATAATTAATGAATATTAGGGATAAAAATAGTGAATTATAACTGAGCGTGAGGTGTATATAAGTCAAGAACTGACTGGCAAGGATTTTGACGTGGAGTTGCGGGCTTTATAATGATATTGATAGTTAAACTAATTCAAAATATTTAATAAACCCGCAGTATTACAACACTAAAATAATTAAGTATAAATTATTTTAGTGGATATCACTTTAATGAATCAACGAAATAACTAATTGACCAACTAAGGTCATTACTATTATAAAAGATACTTTATCCATGATATCAATAAAGGGTGATTTATAAAAAGCTAAGCTTGCTTGTGCTTTTTTGCGTGTTTCAGTGAACTCTACATTTATGTTGCCTACAAAGCGACTGAAATTATTTTCTGCCAACATTACAATACCTCTTTTTTTATTATTGTTTTATTATTGTTTTATTATTGTTTTATTATTGTTTTATACGGATAAATCGAAACTTTTGTATTTCCTTTATCACTGTTAAATATACTGCTGCAAGTGCTTGTGGTCAAGTTTTTCTTACTGATTTACTAAGGAATTGAATTAAATAAAAACCTTATTATTTAATTAGTTAGTATGTAGTTTGAGCTGAATTTTGTTCTATCCCTCATGTCTCGTGGCCTGTCATGTTGCATTGTTAAGCTTTTTAGTTAGGAAGTGTTAATTTTTGACGGAGGTTTTAAAAGGTGTATTATTAAGACCAAGTGAAACACTCAGTTATTGGGTGTGCTTTGAGTTAAAGAATAGGCTTTGTAAAGTTAACGTTATCCGGTGAGGTTGGCATGTCAAATAACGAAGGTGGTGAAACATCCAATAAGATCAAAATGATTCTATTGGTTTTAGGTATTGTGATTTTATGGGTGGTACTGCAATCCTTTACCGGTGTGCCGATGAAGATGTAAGGCGTGTATTAATAATCAGTGCAGAAGACCATAAATAAGGGTGTGTACTTGATGACCTTGACAGGAAGGTATACCGTTTTAATTTAATATTTTATTTATTTCATTGCGCGATAGGGCTGTTAATGTCCGCCTTAGCAGGCGTTTAGTTTACTATTTGTAAGTTTTGCTAATTTAATCGGTTACTTTGTTTTCTGGTCATAAAATGATAAAGTGCGCGCACTCTTTAGTGATAAATTCAAGGTCTGATTAGCAAGCCTTGAGCTTTTTAACCTTTGCGATGAAATTTATGAAAATACATAGCGTGACTAAAAACTTATTTTTTGCCGTGTTAACCAGTTCAATTTTTGCACTCTCTTTGACAGGTTGCTCGGATTCTAATAAAGACAAAGTTGAAAGCAAGGCGGCGGTTAAAACGGTGTTTAATCCCTTTGATCATTCTAAAGATGAGCCGGTAACCGCAACAGAAAAACATAAGTTTCATGATGCTTTCGCGGCACAATGTGTGGCCAGAGAGACAAAGAATTCGGTTAATAAAGAAGAGGATACCGAACGTTTTACTAAGTCTTGCGAGTGTGTCACTACTTTTATGCTAAAAGATTTAACGGATGAAGAGGTTGAAAAATACCTTTCTGAGCACGAAAATCCGCGTTCTTTGCAAATCAAGTTTAATAGCGCTGCTTACCATTGCGCGCAGCAACAACCGATAAGTAAAGGTTTTACGGTGTATCAAAAACCTGAATCCGCTAAAAAAGAAGACGGTTTCTTTAATAAATTATTCTAATCGGTATTTAAGCGGGAGATCAATCAGGTTAGCGGGTGTTAGTCTGATTGATCTTTTAATGAACGGCTTTAAGTCGGCTGTCTTTACGGGTATTAAGACTATCGTTTTAATGAGTTGATGCTATTAAAATCGTCTTTTTAACTAAGTCTTGTAAAATCTGTAAGCCACCGGCAAAGACTATTTCTGTATTAGGGTGTTGCATTTCTTCAGTCACTTGTTTTAAGCAGGTTTCTGCCAAACATGTTTCGTGTGCTTGAATAATTTCAAGTAAGCGATAGGTCATCCCCGTAATTTCAATAAAATGTACTTCATCGTTAGGGTCACGATAGACGATTAAAAATGTTGGCTGTGTCGGTGTCTCTAAAGGGATATGGTGGGGTGATATTTTATGGACAGGATATTCATAGACTAGGTGCCATGCTAGTGGAGACACACTTAAAGGTGTGTTTTTAAGAACATCCTGTGCGGATAACGCCGTGTGTAGTTCTTCTTTCGCTATGGATAGCGCCATTTCAACCCATTCATAGTGTGCCAGTTCTAATAAAAACGGTAGGTCTGTTGTGCACTTACGCTCATTTTCTAAATAGTTTAAAAACTCTTCAGGTATTTCAGAGAAATGTGGCGATTCACAGGCGTGTGTAGCAAAAAAATCTTGCGTTAATTCTAGCCATTGGTCGTTATCTAGCAGTTGTCTCAGTACCGGAAAGTTACCCGATAAGAACGTTTCAATGTTATTAAAAAATAACTCTCTATACATTCGCATACGGGGTTCTTGTACATCAGAGGGTATGGGGTTGTGCTCAGGGTCTCTGATATAAGCGGCAAATTCGGCTTGCTTTGTTTTAAAGTCAACGCGGTTCGGTGAGTTGGAGTTAGGCATAACGTTTTTCATGCTGAGTTTGCCATGCAACTTGCATGGTCTTAATGGTATTCACTTCTTTAAGTAAGTCAGCGATGGGGGGTAAATTAAAATCACGCTCTAAGAGAGTCGGAAACACACCATACAGTTCGTAAGCCTTGCCTAACAGTTTCCAGACGGGATCGATAATATCTGCCCCATGAGTATCCACTAAAAAATCTTCGGCTTCTTGATAATGTCCGGCAATATGTGCGTAAGCAATACGATGAGCGGGTATCGCTTTTAAAAAGGCATCAGCATCATATCGATGGTTGACGCTATTAACGTAAATATTATTAAGGTCGATTAAGATATTACAGTCGGCTTCTTCAACGACGGCATTAAAAAAATCAATTTCTGTCATTTCTTGGCCGGGTGCGGCATAGTAAGAGACATTTTCAAGCGCAATGGGTTGCTCCAAAATATCTTGCACACGCTTAATGCGTTTAGCAACATGAGTGACCGCTTCTGAGGTAAAAGGGATGGGCATCAAGTCATATAAATGACCATTTTTACTGCAATAGCTTAAGTGTTCGCTGTAAAACTTAATTTGATGTTCTGCCATAAAGTGTTTTACGGCCAGAATAAAGTGTTCGTCTAAAGGATCGGTGCTGCCCAGTGATAAAGAGAGGCCATGACAAATAAAGTCGAAGCGTTCGGTCATCGCTCTAAAGGCTTTGCCATATTTGCCGCCAATGGTGATCCAATTTTCGGGGGCTATTTCATAAAATCCAACTTCTTGGGGTTGGGTTTCAAGAAATTGATGAATAAGAGGCCTTCTAAGGCCTAGGCCTGCCCCTTGAACTAGAAATGGGTTTGTGTCCATAAGAACACCTTTTGAGTCATAAAATTGAAATGGGAGGGCATTGTCTGCCCTCCTACCTAACAAGGGTAAATCTTATTTAGCAGGTGTTGCTGGGTGCATTTCTGCTCCACAAGCGCCTTCTTTACCTTTCATTGATTCGCCTTTCATCATCTCGCCACAAGCGCCTTCTTTGCCTTTCATCATAGCACCACAAGCGGCTTCCATACCGGGTTTCATCTTGCCGTCTTTCATCATGTCGCCACAAGAGCCTTCAGTCGTTTTTGATGCAGTGCCTGCTGCTTTTGTAGTACCTGCACACGCGCCTTCTGGTGTTTTAGGTTTTGCCATATTCATGGATGCGCCGCAAGCCATTTCAGCTGTTTTGGCCGCTTCAGCGACTTGCATATAGCCCGTTGATAATTCAGTCATACCAAAAGGGTTTGCTTCTGCATTAGCGGTTGCTGTTGCAAAAGTTGAAATTAAAGCTGCTCCCATAGCGACTGCTAAAGGTGATTTGTTGATTTTTTTCATGTTGGCTCCCAAGTATTATTATTAAATATTCGATCGCTTAAGCAGGTCGAATGACAGTATCATACCAAAGACCTAAAAGATAAGCTTAAGCAATTAGTTTAGTCAGTAGGTCGAAAATCACAGAGGTCTTCGATGATGCACTGTTGGCATTTTGGTTTTCTTGCAATACAAGTATATCGGCCATGTAAGATTAGTAAATGGTGGGCATCTTTTTTATATTGAGACGGCACCCATTTGTCTAACTTGCGTTCGACCTCTAGTACTGTTTTACCGGGTGCTAGGCCGGTTCGATTGGAGACTCTAAAAATATGAGTATCCACCGCAATGGTGGGTTGGCCAAAGGCGGTATTAAGAATCACATTAGCGGTTTTTCTGCCGACTCCGGGCAGTTTTTCAAGTGACTCACGAGTTTCAGGGACCTTACCTTGATGCTGTTCCAGCAATTGCCGGCACAGTTTAATAATGTTTTCGCCTTTAGTGTTGTAGAGTCCTATGGTCTTAATAAACGTCTTTAAGCCCTCTAACCCCAGCGCCAAAATAGTTTGGGGTGTGTTTGCTAGGGCAAAGAGCGGTATAGTGGCCTTATTGACACTTTTATCGGTGGCTTGAGCCGATAAGACTACCGCTATTAAGAGTTCAAAGGAGGTGTTATAAATCAGTTCTGTCGTAGGCTCAGGAGTGGCCAGCGCCAGGCGCTCAAAAATAAGCTGGCGCTTTTTCTGATTCATCTCAACAGCGTGTGATAAGGAGTTATCAGTGCTTTATTTTTTGATAATGACTTTATCATCAATCACTAAGTCAGACACGCCACCTAAAGATGCTTTTAAGGTGCAAGAGGCTTTTTTAAAGCCGCCATTATTGGCGTTTTCACCTATCCAAATGAGTGTAATGAAAGATTCACGATCTGTTTTTGTTTCTGATGGAAAGTAGACTTGCTCATTAGTGGCTTCTTTAACTAAGATTGGACATTTATCGCCCGCCATTTTTTGGATGGCTACGTAATTATTGAAGTTAGCAGCGATTTCTTTTTGCGCATTAGAGGGTTCTTCTTTGCTTAAACCAACCATGATAAAGCCGGCGATAATAACCCCAAAAATAGCGAAGATGACTTTTGATGTTTCAGACATTATATTTTCTCTTATGTGTTAGGTTCAGTCGTATGACTGAACACGTAAAAACCTTTCAATTCTATGCGAATTAAATCGTCTCAGCAATTAAAGTTCCAAATATCCGTAATATAAATAAGTTTTTAGCCGTTATTTTACTTGTTTAGCGAGTTCAATCACTTCTGGATAATTTACTTTTCCAGTCATTAAGGTTGGAATGGCGTCCACGATTAATATTTTTTTAGGAAAACTTAAGTTAGAAATACCCGGTGATGCGGTGACTAGATCATTAATAGTCGCTTGTTTTTGTGTAGTGATTAAGATAATTAGTTCGCCTTTTTTTAGGTCAGGAATGCTGACGACGGCATGATGTGCTTCGGGCCATTTATTAATAGCGAGTTGCTCAACGGCCACTAAAGAGACCATTTCACCACCGATTTTGGCAAAGCGTTTACTGCGTCCTTGAATACTAATAAAGCCTTCATTATCCACTTCAACGATATCGCCGGTGTCATGCCAACCGAGTCCATACTTCGATTCGGGAGGCACTATTTTTCCTGGGTTATTGGTCAAGATATAGCCCAACATAATGTTGGGGCCACTGACGTGTAGTTGTCCGCCTTTTTCAATACCCGGAATAGGTTCTAGTTGATAGTTCATTCGAGGCAAAAAGCGTCCTACTGTACCCATTTTATGATAAAGCGGGGTATTGACTGAGGTGATGGGGGAGGTTTCTGTGGCACCATAACCTTCTAAAATTCGAATGCCGAATTTATCCGCCCAAATTTGGCGTGTTGGCTCTTGTAATTTTTCTGCACCCGCAACGACATAGCGTAGATTAAAAAAGTCGTAGGGATGGGCTTTCTTCGCATAAGCGGCAAAAAAGGTATTAGTCCCAAACATAATGGTGGCATGAATTTCATAAGCGATTTCGGGAATGACGCTAAAGTGTAACGGTGTGGGATAAAAAAACGTTCTCATGCCACTCATGATGGGGAGGATGGTGCCTACCGTAAAGCCAAAGGAGTGAAACATGGGTAAGAAGTTTAGCACGACGTCACGCGCATTAAAGCTAATCCGTGCCTCTAATTGTTTAAGATTTCCTAATATGTTGGTATGTGATAACACAACCCCTTTAGGGGTGCCTTCTGAGCCCGAGGTAAATAAGATTACCGCTGGAGAGTTGGGATCTAGGCTTTTAGGATTATACCAAAGTGCAGTCGTGGCACTTTTGATTCGGGCCAATATTTTGTCCGGTGTTGAAATCGTTTTAGCGAGGTCTTCAAGATAAATTAAATCGCAGACTTGACTCAATTGTTGCGCTTCTTCTTGTAAGTGGCCCAACTCTATAAAGCGATGAGACGTGATGACGGTTTTGATAGTTGCCGTGTGGCAGGCAGAGAGTAAATTGTTGGCCCCCATGGAGTAGTTCAACATGGCCGGTATGCGGCTGTGTAGCTGTAGGCCTAAAACAGTCATCAATGTTTTAGACGAGTTGGGTAAGAATACGCCTACATTTTCGGTTGGCGTCGTTATTTTCGTCAGAGCATGACCTAAAGCTATACTGCGAGTAACTAAATCATCATAGGTGAGTACGGAGCGATCGAGGTCCTCGGTAATTTTATGGTCACCACCATGAATTTTTCTAGCCTCAAGTAAGCCAGTGAAAATAGCGTGTTGGTATTGACTGGTGTCAAACATCATATTACTCATGATGTCGGATAATAAATGTCCACAGTAAGCTCGTCTAGCCTTACCTTTAATATCAGAAGGGGCTGATAGTTGGGTGGGGGTTGAAATGTGGATGGTAATTTTAGGAAATAAGCGGAGTCGAACGATGCGATGCAGTTTTGAGAAATGGGTATATTGAGCACCGGCAATGCGGATGGGTAAAATAGTCGCATTCGTTTTATCAGCGACCATGCCCGTACCATCATAAATTTTCATTAATGCCCCTGTCACTGAAATGCGACCTTCAGGAAAGATGACGGTATGGGTGTCTTGTTCTAAATAATGGATTAAATTCTTAAGAGATAGAGGGTGCGTGGGGTCCATTGGAAACACTTTGGATAATTGCAAGAAAGGTTTTAGCCACCATCGTTGAGATATTTGGGTGTTGATTGCAAAGGTGATGTTGTCTGGTAAAAATACACCTAATAATAAGGGATCTAAGAATGAAGTGTGGTTAGCGACTATTAAAACCCGTTTACCTGCGTTAGCGTAATTATCTAAACCGATTATTTCGACTCTGTATAATACGCGGAGTAAAGTACGTAGAGCTGTTTTTAGCATTGATTTTTCTTTAACTTTATTCATGGACATTTGAAGGGTTTCTCATAAAGGATGATATTTTAAGGCTATAACATTGTCTAATAATTGTATGTTGATTGATAATTCACTATCATGCAACACTGAAAAGCAAATTGTTTTGCATAATAATAACAGGAGATGAAATGAAATTAATTACCGCAATCATAAAGCCATTTAAAATGGATGACGTTAGAGAAGCGTTATCTGATATCGGCGTTGCTGGTGTTACAGCAACTGAAGTTAAGGGATTTGGTCGTCAGAAGGGACATACTGAATTATATCGTGGCGCTGAGTATGTCGTTGACTTTTTGCCTAAAGTTAAGCTTGAAATAGCAGTAGCCGATGATATGGTTGAGAAGGCCGTAAGCACGATTGTTAAGGCCGCTAATACGGGCAAAATTGGCGATGGTAAAATTTTTGTTTCTAATTTAGAACAAGTGGTGCGTATCAGAACGGGTGAAACTGGAGAGGACGCGATTTAAAATGTTCTCGACTAAATTTAAGAAATTAATTTTAGCTGTATTGCTATTACCAGAATTAGCGTTAGCAGATTCATTAAATCAAGCTAATACGGCATGGATTTTGACGTCTACCGCACTTGTCCTTTTTATGACAATTCCGGGATTGTCTTTATTTTATGGTGGGTTAGTTAGAAGTAAAAATGTACTCTCTGTGTTAATGCAATGTTTTGCTATTACCTGCTTAGTATCTATACTTTGGTTAGCGGGTGTGTATAGTTTTATTTTTTCAGACGGCGGTGATTTACAAAAGTTTATGGGTGGCGCCTCAAAAGTATTTTTACCCGGTATTGGTGTGGATACTTTAAAAGGTGATATTCCTGAAGCTTTGTTTTTTATGTTTCAAATGACGTTTGCTATTATTACCCCTGCTTTAATTGTGGGTGCGTTTGCAGAAAGAATGAAGTTTTCTGCGATGCTATGGTTTAGTGGGTTGTGGTTAGTTATTGTTTATATGCCCGTATGTCATTGGATCTGGGGTGGCGGTTGGTTGGCTGACTTAGGTGTAATGGATTTTGCTGGCGGTATCGTCATCCATGTGAATGCCGGTGTGGCCGCTTTAGTGTCCGCAATTGTGTTGGGTAAAAGAAAAGGTTTTCCAAATACGGCGATGCCTCCTCATAACATGACGATGGTTGTGACGGGTGCGGGTATGTTGTGGGTCGGTTGGTTTGGCTTTAATGCGGGTAGCGCTTTAACGGCGGATGGTCGTGCAGGGATGGCTATGTTAGTCACTCATATTGCTGCGGCAGCGGGTTCATTAACATGGATGGCTATTGAGTGGAAACGTTTTGGTAAGCCTAGTGTCTTAGGAATTGTGACAGGTATGGTTGCGGGCTTAGGAACAATTACGCCTGCTTCCGGTTATGTGGGCCCTGCAGGTGCCTTAGTCATTGGTGTTACTGCTGGGTTTGTGTGTTTTTATGCGACCCAATACGTTAAACGTACTTTAAAAATTGATGATTCGTTAGATGTTTTTCCTGTGCATGGTGTGGGTGGTATTACGGGCTCCTTATTAACGGGTGTGTTTGTAAGTAGTGGTTTAGGGGGACTAGGATTAGCCGAAGGCGTTTCAATGTTTCATCAAGTGAGCGTTCAAGCATTGGCAATTATTGTAACGGCGGTATGGAGTGCTATTTTTAGCTTTTTAATTTTAAAAGGCTTAGATAAATGGATTGGTTTACGGGTCACTGTTGATGAAGAAGATGAAGGTTTAGATACCGTGCTGCATGAAGAGACGGGTTATCTTGATTTATAAAGTAGTTTTTAGGTAACGGGTCACCACGATAACAGACAGAGGCCGTCATGAAGATCATTCGATATGTTTTGTTGCTGGTTAAATGGCCCGTTATTGTTCTTAGTAGTTTGTTGATATTTTATAGTGTGGCAGGTTTTTATATCTTACCTGCCTTACTAAAGACTTATTTACCCCGTATTATTGAGCAAGAAACCGGTAAGAAAGCGAGTATTGAACGTGTTGAGTTTCAACCTTTTAATCTGGCCATAGCTTTACAAGGTTTACATATTCAAGAAGAGAGTCATGAAACGACAGGGATCGGTTTTGATGATTTTTATCTTCAACTTAATTTATTTCAATCCTTTCATCAGTGGGCGATAGTCATTGATGAAGTATCGCTCAAAAAACCTTTTGTACATCTGGCTAGGCAAAAAAACGGTGTGTTGAATGTCACTGAACTGATTAAAAATAAAGCTGAGCCTAAAAAGCCAGAAACTTCTTCGTCAGTCAAATTTTATATAACCAAGCTATCCTTAACAGACGGCACCTTGGTTTGGGATGATTTTAGTGCTAAAGAACCCTTTAAAGAAACTCTAAATTCAATTAGCGTCTCGGTTGGAAGTTTAAGTAATATTCCAGGTAAAGAGGCCACGCTTGATTTAGCGTTGTCATTAAAGTCGGGTGGGACTCTTACTTGGACGGGTAACTTTAATACAGAATTAATGGCATCCGAAGGTCATTTTCAACTTAATAAAGCGCAATTAAAAGTGCTTGCGGCGCCTTTATTAGCAGATTTGCCCGTGCAATTGGATGGATATGAACTTTTTAATACGCATTATAAAGTGAGTGATTTGGATAATGATTTTAAGTTGGTTTTAAGTGAAGCGAATATTGAACTGCGTGATGCCGTATTATTTAAAAAAGAGCCTAAAACAGAGTTGATCAACTTAGCTAAATTGTCTTTGCAAGGGACGAGTGTTGATTTAAAAAAACACTTTGTGCATGTTGATTCATTAACAGCGAATAATGGAGCTATTCAACTGGCATTGGAGTCTGATGGCTTACCTAATTTTGCTTTTTTATTGCCTGAGTCAAAGTCGGTAGCAACGACTACTACCCCGCCCCCGACCTCGACTATTAAAAATGTGGTCGACGATAAACAGCTTAAGCAATATAAACCTGCTTGGGCGTTTAATATTGATTCACTGTCGGCCACTCATTTTAGTTTAGATTTTGAAGATAAAACTTTAAAGAACCCAGTGAAGGTTTCTCTGAGTCCAATCAATATTAAGGTCAGGGATTATAGTAATCAGGGGCGTGGGATTATACCCGTGCAATTAGACGTGGGAATTAATAAAAGTGGCTCTATGGCACTTAAAGGAAATGTTGTTGTCGAACCTTTTTCGGCCCAATTGGATTGTAAAATTGATGCTATCGATCTAGAAAAATTTCAATCTTATTATGAGAAGTTTGTACGTCTAGATGTGATAGATGGGGCGTTAAATATTGAAGGTCATGTTTCTGTCGCAAAATTAGCTCAAAATAGGCCTGATATTGAATTTAAAGGTAATGTGAGCATTACGGATTTCTTATCAAGGGATCAATTGGTCAATAAAGATTTTTTGAAGTGGAATAAGTTGTCTTTAGCGGATTTAACGATAGATTTTCTTAATAATCGCTACACAGCAAGTACTTTATTTATTGATAAGCCTTATGCTCGGGTAGCGATCCGTAAAGATAAGACCGCCAATTTTAATGATATTGTGCGTCAAGATGACAGCGCTATTAACACAGTTGCAGAAAGCAAGCGTGAGGATAGTGTTAATGCGGACACAGAAACTGCATTGATTAATAAACCTTATTTTAAATTAGATAATATTCAAATTAGAGAAGGATTTTCAGATTTTTCTGATCGGTCGCTAATTTTACCTTTTGCGGCACAGATTCAAAGTATTGATGGGGGCGCAAAAGATATTTCTTCAGAGAAAAAATCGACTATCAAACTTTCTTTACAAGGTAATGCTTACGATTTATCGCCGGTTGATATTAAGGGGGATATAAGTCCTTTCTTAAGTGATTATCAAATAATGATTAATTTTAAAGGGTTACCGATGCCTTTGATCTCTCCTTATATGGTACAGTTTGCAGGCTATAAGGTCGAAAAAGGTAAGATGACCTTAGGTTTGAAATATAATGTGGTGAGCAGTGAGTTGAGTGCATTTAACAGCATTGTTATTGATCAATTTGAATTGGGAGAGGCTGTTGAAAATCCAAATGCGATTAATTTACCTATTAAATTAGCTGTCGCATTATTGAAAGATGGAGAGGGTAAAATAAAAATAGAGGTGCCCATTAGAGGGAGTTTAAATGACCCTCAATTTGATATCGGTGAGGTAGTGAGTGATGCCTTGCTAAATATATTAAAAAAAGTGGTGACATCACCTTTTAGGGCTTTAGGTTTACTTGCAGGAAGCGAAAAAGATTTGAGTGTGATTGGTTTTACGCCAGGGAGTGCGGTGTTAAAGAAATCAGAGCAAGAAAAATTAACGGCCTTAGCGAAGGCGTTGATTGAGCGTCCTATGTTAAATTTAGATATTAAAGGCGCTGCATTTCAGGAGCAAGATTGGCCTATTATTCGGGAAGATGCACTGTATGAGCAACTCAAAAAGCGAAAGGCTAGGGAGATGAATAAAAACTCCGAAAAGAAGATACGCGAAGAATATATTGAGTTGTCAGATTTGGATTATAAGCGCTTGTTAGCAGAAATGTTTATTGAAAATTTCCCTCGATTAGCTGAAAAATCAATACTTGGTCAGCCAAAATTGATAACGCCAGGTACAGGTGATTTTTATGAAGTTGCTAGAGAGAAACTGTTTACTATTATTAAGCCCGAACAGGATCGTCTAAAAGGCTTAGCTTTAGCAAGAGCCCAGGCGATTGCAAATTATGTGGCCAAAGAAGGAAAAGTCCTTCCTGAGAAGATTTATATTCTTGATACCGTGATTGATCCAGCGTTATCTAATAAAGAACTTGTCAGTGCATTATCTTTGACCGTAAATTAAATTTTAAATATTAAAGCGATGTACAAGATGTTAATGCTTAATAAATACGCGGATACAATATGAGTTATCAGGCTTTACTTACCACCCTACAAGAAAGAAGCAAGTTATCAGCTTCGGAATTAAAAAAAGTTGAACGCGTAAAAAAGACGTCAGTAGCAGAAAGTATCCCTCAATTACTTGTTAAATTGGGGCTTTGTTCTGAGTTAGATGTGGCAGAGGCCTTTGTAAAGTCTGGTGCATTTGAAAAAATATCAGCCGATGATTTTCCTTTAGAAAGGCAGTTGCCGGATACGGTATCTTTAAGATTTTTAAAAAACTATCATATTATTGGTTTAAGTCAGACAGAAAAAGATTTTACTGTTGCGATGATGGATCCTTTGGATCACTTTACGATTCAAGCGCTAAGTTTAATGATTGGAAAGACTATCCATGTAAAAGTTGGCTTGCTTTCTGAGATTGATGAGGCGCTTAATATTCAGTATGGAGAAGATCGATCAAAAATGGATAAGCTGATTGATGATCTTGATTATGATGATTTGGGTGAGGAAGATTTAGAGCATTTAAAAGATTTGGCCAGTGAGGCTCCCGTTATTAAAATGGTTAACTTGATTATGCAGAGAGCTATTGAAACTCGTGCCTCTGATATTCATATTGAGCCTTTTGAACAAGCCTTAAGAGTTCGTTTACGTGTTGATGGCGTTTTACAAGAAATTGATGCGCCGCATGTAAAATCAACGGCAGCGGTTATTTCTCGTATTAAGATTATGGCAAAGCTTAATATTGCTGAGCGTCGCTTGCCTCAAGATGGTCGTATTAAGGTACAAATGTTGGGTAAAGAATTAGATTTGCGTGTTTCAACTATTCCTACCATGTATGGAGAGAGTGTTGTTATCAGGTTATTAGATAAAGAAAATACCGTATTAGATTTTCAAGCTTTAGGTTTTTCTGGTCGACATTTAGATAATTTTGTTAATGTTTTATCCCAGCCACATGGCATTATTTTAATTACTGGTCCAACGGGAAGCGGTAAATCAACGACCATGTATGCGGCTTTAAAACAATTAAATACCCCTGAACGAAAAATAATTACCGTTGAAGATCCCGTTGAATATCAGATGGACGGGATTAATCAAATCCAAGCAAAGCCACAAATAGGTTTAACATTCGCTTCAGCTTTACGCTCTATTGTTAGGCAAGATCCCGATGTTATCATGATTGGTGAAATGAGAGACTTGGAAACAGCCAGAATTGCGGTACAATCAGCCTTGACTGGACATTTGGTTTTATCAACGCTACATACTAATGACGCGGCTGGAGGGGTTACTCGTTTACTTGATATGGGATTAGAAGAGTATTTATTGACGTCTACTGTTAATGGTATTTTAGCGCAGCGGTTAGTTAGACGACTGTGCCCTGATTGTAAAAAAGCTATGAACACGGGCGATGAAATTGTTAAAGATGATCGATTTGCACAGTTTATAAAGTTACATAATATTGCGATATATAAAGCGGTAGGGTGTTCGAGTTGTTCTGGGACAGGTTATAGAGGGCGGTTGGCTATTATTGAGTTTTTACCCATGACCGATCCAATTCGTAAATTAATTATGGCACATGAAGAGGCCGGGACTATTCAAAAGTTGGCCATTGCTGAAGGTATGCAAACTTTATATGAAAATGGTTTAGTTAAAGTAACAGAAGGTGTGACCACTTTAGAAGAGGTGATGCGCGTCACCTCGGAAGCTTAGTATGTCGTTATTTACTTATAAAGTTATTAATAATCTGGGTGAAACAGAAGAAGGTTTGAGAGAGGCTTCTGATGAGCAAAGTTTAATTTTAACTTTGCAATCAGAGGGTTATATACCTGTTAAAGTGGCCTTGGCAAAGAGTGAGGCTTTTTTAGGATTTGGTAGAAAACGTTCAAAGTTATCGGCGAAAGATATTGCCTTGTTTACAAGTGAGTTAGCTACGTTACTGGAGTCTGGCTTACCTATTGATAAGTCTTTATTGGTGTTAATGGATTTAACTGAAGATCACGAGCAATTGACTAAATTAATTGCAAAGATTCTGGAAAAAGTGAAGGGAGGGGTATCTTTAGCCGATGCTTTGGAACAACAAACAGGAGTATTTAGTAAGTTTTATTTAAATATGATTCGAGCGGGTGAAGCGGGTGGCGGCTTGGATGAAGTGTTGACGCGATTGTCCGAATATATGGAGCGCTCTCAAGAATTGAAAGATACGGTGAGCACTGCTTTAATTTATCCCGCTATTTTATTGGTGATGTCGTTGGCTTCATTATTTGTAATGTTGACGTTTGTAGTGCCACAATTCACTGAAATGTTTGAAAGTGCAGGTAAGGCGTTGCCGGTATCGACACAGATAGTTGTTGGGTTGGCAGAATGGTTACAAAGTTATTGGTGGGCGTTGTTAGCGGGATTTATGTTTGTCTCTAGCTATATGAAGTATCAGCTTGCAGATCCAATTAGAAAGCGAGTGTGGGACGGTCGTTTTTTGAAGTTACCTTTAGCTGGAGACATTATTTTGAATAAAGAAACGGCTAATATAACTCGTACCTTAGGGACGCTTTTAGGGAATGGCGTTTCTATTTTAGCGGCTTTGGTGATTGTCAGAGAAACCGTTGATAATTTGGTCATGGCAGAGGGTATTGCTGAGGCAGAAGAGCAGTTAAAGCAAGGAAGGCATTTGTCTGATGCGTTATTAGAAAAGCGCTTACTACCTAAAATGGCGATGCAAATGATTAAAATGGGTGAGGAGACGGGTCGTCTTGAAGAGATGCTGCTGAGAGTTGCAGCAATTTATGATAAGCAACTTAGAGTCGCTATTCAGCGCTTCTTGGCTTTTCTTGAGCCAGTGCTGATAATTAGCTTGGGTTTAATGATCGCGGGTATTATTGTCTCAATTTTATTAGCGATTTTAAGTGTTAATGATTTGGCTTTTTAAATAGGAATGAACGTAAAGATGAAGCAAATAAGAAAAGTGCAACAGACTGGTTTTACCTTGCTGGAGTTATTGGTTGTGTTGGGTATTATCGCTATGTTGGCGGGTATTGTGGGTCCTCAGGTGATGAAGCACATGGGTGAATCTAAAACAAAAGCAGCTAAAGTCCAAATAGAAGATTTAGCATCCACTTTAGATATGTATAAACTAGATTCAGGAAATTATCCGACCAGTGAGCAAGGTTTGCAGGCACTTGTTGAAGCGCCCGATAACGCTAAGCATTGGAATGGTCCTTATTTAGGAAAGTCAAAAATACCTTTAGATCCTTGGCAAAATGAATATCATTATGTATTTCCCGGTGAGCATGGAAAGTTTGATGTTTTCTCTTACGGAGCTGATGGACGCGAAGGTGGTACGGGTGAAGATCAAGATATTTTAAGTTGGGAATGATCGCTCATCATTGATAAAACGCATGAGTAATCAGGCATGAAGCCAAGTCAGCGGAAGCATAATAAAGGTTTTACTTTACTTGAGTTAATTGTTGTTTTGGTTATTATGGTATTGGGATTTTCTATGGTGGGTATTAATGTATCCAATGGAAATGATGCAACCGCACTGAAAGTGGCGGCGCGGGATATAGTTTCCGCGCTACGCTTTGCTAGGGGAGACGCTTTAATCTCACATCAAGAAATGACTGTGACGTTAAATCTTGTAAAAAAGACCTATACGGTCAGTCGACGAGAAAAAGAGTACGTTATTCCTAAAACAATTAATCTCAAAGTAGTCACAGCTAAAAGTCAGATACAAGATAACGAGTTAGCTAGTTTTCGATTCTTCCCTGATGGGTCTGCAACGGGTGGAAGAGTCACTTTATCGAAAGGAAAGGCCGCTTGGCAAATAGATATCAACTGGTTAACAGGTCAAATTGAACTTGATGAAACCGATTCACAGCCATAAACAACAAGGTTTTTCTTTATTAGAAATCTTGATTGCCTTTTCTATTCTGGCATTTTCCTTAGGTATTCTTTTAAAAATATTTTCTGGGGGTGTTAATACGGCTATGGTCTCTGAGGACTATACGGTAGCGGTTCAGATTGCTGAAGGATTAATGGCGCGAAGTGGAACAGAAATTCCTTTAGTACCGTCACAGGAGTCAGGTTTAGAGCATGAGAAATATGAGTGGGGAGTCACAATATCGCCTTTTGTGTTTAATGTTGAAACCTTGGACCCCGCCAGTGTATCTGCGACACTTTTTAAAGTGAAGGTGATTGTCAGTTGGGCAACGAGTAAGGAGCATCAAAGGCAAGTTGAATTAACTACCATTAAGTTGGCGGGCCAGAAAATATGACAGCCTATAAAAAATTGGGTTGGGGTGGAGCAAGAGTCAACCCAAAAGGTTTTACTTTAATAGAGGTTTTGATTGCTTTAACCCTCTTAAGTATTATGGTGGTTTTGCTTTTTACCAGTTTAAAAATTTGTGCGGATAGTTGGGAAAGAGGCGAGAAAAAAATAACAGCAGTGAATGAAATGGCGGTGGTGTACCATTTTTTTCAACAGCATTTAGCATTGACTAAGCCATTGATGAGCCCATCTTTGTTAGATGAGAAGCGATTTTCTTTTCAAGGTACAGCGAGTAGTTTACAGTTTGTTTCAGCCTTTCCGGCAAGTGCGGCCAAACCGGGATTACAATTGTACACTGTAGAGTCTATCGAAGAAGAAGAGGATACCGTACTTAAAGTCACTTTAGTTCCTTATGGTTTGGGTGTTGAGGGTGAGGAGTTACCTAAAGAAGAGGTGACTTTGATAAAAAATGTAACCGATTTTAAACTTATGTATTTTGGCGCAGATGAAATATATACGGATAGTGTGTGGACTGAAGATTGGACTGATAAAAGGGTATTGCCTAGTTTAGTTAAAATAAGTATAGGCTTAAAAAATGGAATTTTTTGGCCAGACATGATCATCGCTTTAAAATTAAATACCATTCCTGAATCAACTGATCAAGGGGGGGCATTTCATTGAGACAGCAACAGGGAGTGGCTTTAGTATTGGTGTTATGGGTATTAAGTTTATTAATTATCATGGCCGGAAGTTTTGCTTTAACGATGAAAAGAGAGTCGGCTATTACGGGTGTTATAAAAAATAATGCCCAGGCCTTGTCAGTTGCAGAATCAGGCATTGCGTTGGCTGAAATAATGACATTAGGAGCAGATCCAACTAAAGCATGGCGAGCGGATGGTAGTATTTATGAAATAATAACTACTCAAGCAAAAATTCGCATACGCCTCATTTCTGAACTGGGTAAAATAGATATTAATAAAGCGGCCCTCCCTGTTTTAAAGAGATTAATGAGCGGGGCGCCAATAGATGAAGAACTTAAAAACAAATTGGTGGCGGCTATTATAGATTGGCGTGATGCTGATGATTTAGTTAGTTTTGAGGGTGCTGAAAAAAATGAATATGAAGAGGCGGGCTTAGGTTATAAACCTAGAAACAAGCCGTTTCAATCGACTGAAGAATTACAATTGGTTTTAGGAATGAATAGCGTAATTTTGGCATGGCTAGAGCCTATGATTACGGTGGATTCAGAACAAGCACAAGTTAATTTACAGGTTGCTACCCCTGAAGTTTTAAAGGTTTTTTCAGATCTAGATAGTGATTTAGTCAATGAATTTGTTTTAGCCAGACTAGATAGTGCTAGAAATAATTTACCAGCGCCTATTCTGCCCATTAAAAATGCATTAGGTGCTGTTGGGCAAAATCAGAAAGGTGCGATGACAATAGTGACTGAGGCTCTGATGGATGATAAATCAAGGGCGGCTATAAATGTTATCGTTAAGAAATCAGTCAGCAACGTGGGGCCGCCGTTTCAAGTTTTGAAATGGCAATTGAACACTGCAAATAATAAATCCTTATTTACTAACACTATGAGTCAATTATTAGTTAAACAATATGCTGAACCTGAACTCAACAATTGATTTAAATTTCAAGCAGTTTTATCGCTGGTGGATGCGAGAACTGAGCTTTTTAATACCTGAGAAAATAAGGCTGTTGATTGGTGATAAGCAAGGGATGCTTATCATTAATCCAATGGCGACTCAATTAGAGATTATTTATAGTCAAGAAGGAAGTGATGAGGTAATTGCTGTTATTGATAGGGGGGATAGAAATTTCTCCTTTCAACGTTTGTATGAACAAGACGAACGATTAGTTAAAGCGCCCGTCATCTTAAGATTGACGAATGAAGACGCTATTCAAAAAGAATTGAGTTTACCAATCGCCGCCAAAGAAAATCTTAAGCAAGTGATCGGCTACGAGTTAGATCGATATACGCCCTTTAAGGCTGAGCAAGTTTATTTTGCGGTTAAGTTGTTACCCGGAGTTAACGAACCTGGGCAACTCAGAGTGATGTTGATATTGACTCCCCGAGAGATTTTAGATGCCTTGTTTGAGGATGTAAAAGCCTTGGGATTATCTCCGTTATATGTCGATTACCAAGGATTGCCTAACGATTTAGAGGATCCGGATTACAATCTTTTACCTGAACATTTAAGACAAAAAATCAGCAATACGTCTAAAGTCATATATTCAGCATTGGCTATATTAACAAGTGTTTTAATTCTTGCTGTGATGGCTATGCCGGTCTTTTTTGAATATCAATCGGTCAATGAATTACAGCAAAGAGCTAGTTTATTAGAAAAAGATGCTAAAAAAGTAAAGACGATGCAAGCCTCAATTGATGCAGTTATTGATGAAACGAATCAATTGCTTAAAGAAAAAAAATCAACGCCTGAAGTGATTAATATGATGAATGTGTTGAGTTCTTTAATTAAAGAAGATACGTGGTTAAGTTATGCACAGTATTCAGAGGGTCATTTACAAATACAAGGAGAGTCGCCCGCAGCATCGGGATTATTAGGTGCACTGGAAAGTTCTGATTTATTTGTTAATGCCCGTTTTGCGTCTCCAGTTACGCAAGATAGAGTGAGCCAACTTGAGCGCTTCCAAATTACTGTAGATGTCGAAAAGACCGGAGATAAGACACATGAGTAATTTGAAATTATCTGCAGATCAATTACAACAGCGTGCGCTTGCAGTAGGTTTATTGGTTGTAGTGACATTGATTGTAATATTAGTGATTATTGTGCCTTTAGTGAGCATGAAAATGGAATTTAAGGATACAAAAGAGAGTCTTGTTTTAAAATTGCAACAATATGAGCGTATTTTGGCTAAGTCGGACGCAGTGACCGCCAGTATGCAGAACATAACGAGTGCGCAAGAAACTCAAGAGTATTTTAATCGACAAGCAACGGATGCTCTAGCCTCTGCTGATATGCAGGAGTTTATAAAGAAAACAATCGTTGAGGCGGGAGGGCAATTAAGTAGTACTCAAGCACTTCCGGTAATAAACAAAGAGAATTTTAAACGAATAACGGTTAGTGTCAGAATGACTGGAAGTAGTCAGGTATTGAGAGCAGTGTTATATAAAATAGAAACGTCTGAACCGTTAATTATTATTAATCAATTCGATATAAGACCCATGCGCGGCGCAAGAAATCCAGTGACACGTCAAATGGAGCCCAGTAATGAATTGAATATAAATTTTCAAGCGGTAAGTTTTATGAGAAGTTCGGCCTCATGAATACTAAACTGATTTCTTTTTTAAGCGTGTTATGCGTTATCTGTGTCCTGATTATTTTTGGTGAGTGGATGCTGGCTTTATGGAGTCAAAAAACAATAATGAGTTCTTTAGTTCCTAAGGATATTAAGGTGTCCCAAGATGAAATGCCTAAGATAGATTTTCGCCAACAGACAGAAGAGAGTTTTGCTGACTTTGTAGCAAAACCATTATTTATTAAGGGTAGAAAGCCAATTGACGAACCCAGTCCGGAACAAGTACAAGCGGCAGCAGTACCCGTGGTATTTGATTGGGAACTTAATGGTGTTTATTCAACTCAGAAGGGATTATCCGCTTTTCTATCTAAAGCGGCGGCTAAAACAGCTAAAGAGAGATATCGTAAGCTCAGCCAAGACGGTGAACTTGATGGGTGGAAGTTAACTGAAATATACCCAAACAAAGTGATTTTCACTCAAGGTGCTCAGAAAAAAGAATTGTTATTAAGAAAAATGAAAAAGAAAGACGGCTCAAAAAGACCTGCAGTACCAAACGCACCTAATATTCCTCCACCTGATGAGACCCAAATGCCCGTTGAAGGCGAAACTGAGAATAGCAATGAATAAAAATTTTAAGAAAGTAACCTCAACTGCCTCTCTTTTGCTGATAAGTTGGTCTCTGGGTGGTTGTGAGTTAATGTCAAATAAGCAAGATGTTAGGTTGCCGTTGAACCCTGTTAACAAGGCGCAATCGGAAGAGATTTTTAAGCAGTTGGAGAATAAGGCCCCTGCTCTTGAGCCGACTAAAGAAATTTATCCGGGGACGGATCGATTCGTGTCCAGTGCGCCGCAACAAAATAGAGGGTCAACGCCTAAAGGAGCTGGATCATATAGCTTAAATTTTGATGAAGCTGATTTGGGCGAAGTGGCTAAAGTAGTATTGAGTGATATTTTAGGGCAAAGCTATGTTTTAAGTCCTAAAGTGACAGGTAAAGTGACATTGCAAACCACTGATCCATTAACGAAAGAAGAGTTGTTACCCGCTTTAGAAATGGTATTGAGGATGAATAATGCGGCCTTAGTTAAGGATGGCAAGATTTATCATATCGAACCTACTGGAGATGCATTATACACTGCAGATTTAAATGCAAGAGCTGCAGGTTATCAAACGAGAGTCATACCGGTCAGAAATGTTGCCGTTCAAGATATTGCCGATATTATTAAACCGCTAGTACAAGATAAAACAATCTTAAATGTTGATGCCAAACGTAATATTTTGGTGGCCTCTGGCACAGCGGATGAAATTTCTCGCGTTATCGACATGATTAACACCTTTGATATTGATATATTAAAGGGACGCTCCTTTGGTTTATTTACGTTGGTGCATGTTGATCCAGAGACTGTGATTAAAGAGTTGCAAGGGGTTTTTTATCAAAAAAGCAAAGCTAGCGAATCTGATTTCTTTCAGTTTATCCCTATAAAACGTTTAAACGCTATTTTGGCTGTTACGCATCAAGCGCATTATTTGAATGATGTTGAAACATGGATTGATCGCTTAGATCAAGCTAATACTGCTTCAGGGGGGGGAGTTAATGTTTATAAAGTACAGCATGTTGATGCCAAGAAATTAGCGGCTACGTTAAATCAAATTTTTTCAACTTCAAAGGGTAAAGATACGGCAGCGTCTGTCGCTCCGGGTGAAACGGCAGAAACTTTATCGAGTCAAGATACTTCCAGCAGTAATACCAACAGTAATGGCTCAATGGGATCGGGTAGCACAGGAAATTCGCCTTTAAATAATTCTGGAATAGGCGGCTCATCATCCGATTTAAATAATAGTAGTTCATCAAGTAATTTAGGCGTTTTTGCGGCTAATGAAGCCGGAGTACCAGATCCAGAGTCTTTAAAAGAGGCGATGCCAGGGTCTAGCTTATCGGGTTTGGGTAAGATAAAAATTATTGCTGATGAGCCTAATAATTCAGTCATTATTGTTGCTTCAGCGCAAGATTATGAAGTTATATTACCGGTTATTACTCAATTAGATGTAATGCCTTTGCAAGTATTGATTGATGCTACGGTGGTTGAAGTTAAATTAACCAATAAATTAAGTTATGGTATTTCATGGTATTTGTCTCATGGAGGTGAATCAATGGGTATAGGTAGTGATATTGCTTCTGCCGCGGCTGCGGCTTCAACGGGTGGATTGAGTGCTTTATATAGCTCTGGAGCAGTGAAAGCATTATTAAACTCTTTGGCGAGTACGGATAATTTAAATGTTATTTCTTCACCATCGTTGATGGTTTTAAATAATCAGAAGGCAAAGATCAATGTCGGTCAACAAGTACCTATTCAGACCGGGACTACTACCATGGGAGTTTCTTCTAATACGGGACTTTTACCTTCTAGTAATACGGCAGGTGTTGCCATTGGATCTTCAATTCAATACAAAGATACAGGGGTTACATTAGAGGTAACACCTCGAGTCAATGCCAATGGAGTAGTGATAATGAAGTTAAAACAAATAGTGAGTAATGTGGCCGATGCTCCGAGTACTGGCGTAACGACTTCTGCGACTTTTGATAAAAAAGAAATTGATAGCTCCATCGCTGTCCATGATAACGAGACTATTGTCCTGGGTGGATTAATTGCTGATGATGTGACCAATGGGAAAACTGGCATACCCTTTTTATCTAATTTACCTTTATTAGGTTCTTTATTTGGTTCGACCAGCAAGAGTAATATTAAAACTGAACTTGTGGTACTGATTACCCCAAGAGTAGTGAAGAGTAAGCAAGATTCGCGTTTTATCTCCAATGAGTTTAAACGGAAATTAACCGGGATCTATCAAGAGGAAGTTCACGTTAATGGAAGTAAATCCGTAAAATAATCGGATAGAGCTTAATGTCGGGTTAATGCTAACCCGACATTAAGCATAGGATACGTTTTATCTAAGCATCATTAGCTTAACGCGTAATGACTTCAGTGCCTTTACCAATTAAAACGATATCAGCAGGACGTAGCGCGAACAAGCCATTAGTGACAACACCGGTAATATTGTTGATAATTCTTTCAAGCTCAATTGGATCTAAGATCGATAAGTTGTGTACATCAAGAATTTCGTTATGGTTGTCGGTGATGTAATTTTCACGCCACACCGGTTGTCCACCTAATTTAACTAATTCTCTAGCCACATAACTTCTTGCCATTGGGATTACTTCGACAGGCAGTGCAAACGCACCCAATACATCAACAGTTTTAGTTTCGTCAACGATACATACGAATTTTTTACTGGCTGCCGCAATGATTTTTTCACGCGTTAAGGCACCACCACCGCCCTTGATAAGGTGTTTGTGAGGACTCACTTCATCAGCGCCATCGACATAAACATCCAACGTACCCACTGCATTAAGATCAAATACAGGGATGCCGACTTTCTTAAGATGTGCAGTACTCACTTCAGAGCTAGAAACAGCCCCTTCAATATTGCCTTTAATATCAGCTAAATAATCAATAAAGTGTTTAACTGTTGAGCCTGTGCCTACGCCGATAATAGCAACGTCTTTAACGTATTCTATAGCCGCTAGAGCGACTTTTTGTTTTAATTCATCTTGTGTCATGGTGTGTTACCGTAGTTTAAGTAAAAGGTGAAAGATAATACCGCAGAAATCGGCTATTCTATAGCCGATTTCTTATAAAAAGTTGTTAAGGTTGATAAACAAACAAACAAACAAACAAACAAACCTAAAGGGTTGTCTTAGTTACTTAGCATTCTCTAGCCAATTTTCTTTTGTAAAAAATAGACGAGATAACAGATAAGGCAATTAATACTGCGCCAATAAGCCCTGTAATGATTTCAGAAATATGAAAAGAGATACTGAGCAACATGATGGCGGCCAATGAGCCAATTGCATAATGGGCGCCGTGTTCTAAAAATACATATTCATCCAAGGTGCCTTTACGAACTAAATAGACCGTTAAGCTTCTGACAAACATAGCACCTATGGCGAGGCCTAACATAATGATGATCACATCTTGCGTAATAGCAAAGGCGCCAATGACACCATCAAAAGAAAATGAAGCATCTAGCACTTCAAGATATAAAAAGCTCATCACGCTACCTTTTTTAATAGCGTTTGAGACGTCTTCACCCTCTTCTTCATCTTCAAATAAAGCCGACAAACTGTCAACGATGACATATAAAATAAGACCAGAGATACCTGCGGTTAAAGCTTCTAAACGAATGGCATCAGGGAGCCAATGCTGACCAGTGAGTAAAATAGCAAGGGCTAAAATAACTTCAATAGATTCTAATTTGCCAAAGTCGGAGAGTTTTCTTTCGATATAGCCTAGCCAATGCAATTCTTTGTTATTGTCAAAAATGAAAGAGAAAAATACCATCATTAAGAACATGCCACCAAACGCGGCAATTTGTATATGCGATGCTTCAAGGTGATGAGCATAGGTGGTGGGGTCTTTTAGTGCCATTTCGGCAACGCCCACAAAGTCAATGCCTGTTGCCGTGGCAACAATCAAAATAGGGAATAATAAGCGCATCCCAAATACGGCAATTAATATACCCCAAGTTAAAAAGTATTGTTGCCAACGCTCATCCATCCGTTTTAATATTGACGCATTCACAACCGCGTTATCAAATGATAAACTCACCTCAAGAACACCAAGAATGAGTGCGAGAAATGCGCCAACGAGGCCACCCCAATAAACGGCTACAGCCAAACAAATAGCTGTAACGATAAAAGAAAGACGAAAATGCTGCATAAAGTACCTTATATGAAAGAGTGTTTTTGTTTTGCAACTATAAGACTATTTAATTAAAAATCAACCTAATGAATGACAATGATGCTTTTAACCACGCGGCCCAACAATTAATTGATGCGGGACGTTTTATCGACCGTAAAGGCTGGGTACCCGCTACCAGTGGTAATTTTTCAGTACGATTACCCAATGGTACGATTGCAATTACTGTTTCGGGTAAACACAAAGGTCAGTTAGAATTAAATGATATTATGCTGATCGATGCGGAAGCCAATAGCTTAGATGGTAAAAAACCTTCCGCTGAAACCGTGTTACATACCTCATTATATAAGCATTATTCGGACATTCAGTCAATATTACATCCTCATTCTCTGAGTGCCACTTTAATTTCTAAGCTTTTTAAGACAGAAGTGGTGTTAGAAAACTATGAGTTATTGAAAGCCTTTGCGGGAATTACGACCCATGAGGCACGGATAGTGATCCCTGTGTTTGAAAATGATCAAGATATTCCTCGCTTAGCAAAACAAGTGGATGCCTATTTGCTTACTCATGCCGATTGTTATGCGTATATTATTGCCGGTCATGGTTTGTATACGTGGGGCCGTACGGTTTCAGACACCTTGCGTTATTTAGAAGCTTTAGATTTTTTATTTACCTGTGAATTAAGCCTACATGGAGTCAAAATATAAATGAGTGCATTAACGATATATCCTGATGATCAACCTCAACATGGGGTGCTTTATACTAATTTTTTAGATATTCAACAGCAATTACAAACCTTAGGTGTTCGCTTTGAACAATGGGAGAGTGCGTTTGAGTTAACGCCTGAAGCTGATCAAGCAACGGTGCTAGAGGCTTACGCCGATTCAATTGCTTTGTTAAAGTCTGAATATGCTTTTCAGTCCGTTGATGTGATGAAGTTAAAAGCAGATCATCCCGATAAAACTGCAATAAGACAAAAGTTTCTGGCTGAACATATTCATGATGATTTTGAAGTGCGCTTTTTTGTTGAAGGTCAGGGATTATTTTATTTGCATGTAGCGGACAAGGTCTATGTGGTTTTATGTCAGCAGGGTGACTTAATCAGTGTGCCCGCCAATACGCCCCATTGGTTTGATATGGGTGAAAATCCAAAGTTTACCTGTATTCGCTTGTTTACCACTCCTGATGGCTGGGTCGCGAATTTTACCGGTAGCTCCATTGCGAGTGTATTTCCTACCCTTGATCAATATGTTGCTGCGCTGTCATGATTAAAGCGATTTTAACGGATATTGAAGGCACAACCTCCTCGTTATCTTTCGTAAAAGACGTTTTATTTCCTTATGCCCGTGCGCATTTAGCGACTTATGTACAGCAACATCAGCATGAGGAGGCGGTTAAGGATATTCTTGAGGCCTCCCAACAAGTGGTCGGTGAAACTTTAGCGCTTGAGGCGGCAATTGCCCAATTCATTGAATGGATTGATGAGGATAAGAAGGTCACTCCATTAAAGGCCTTACAAGGCTTAATTTGGGAAGCGGGTTATGATCAAGGTGATTTTAAGGGTCATGTCTATGACGATGCTGTACAAAATCTTCAGCGTTGGCATGCACAGGGTTTGTCCTTGTATATTTATTCTTCAGGCTCTGTGTACGCACAAAAGTTATTGTTTGCCCATACAGAAGTGGGTGATTTGACGCCGTTGTTTTCTGGATACTTTGATACGACAGTGGGCGGTAAGCGAGAGACTGCTTCTTATGAAAGAATTGCTGAGCAAATAGGCTTGCCTGCTGAACAGCTGTTATTTTTGTCGGATATTGAACAAGAATTAGAAGCCGCTAAAGCCGCAGGATTTAAGACGGTATGGTTAACGCGGGACACTAAGCCAGAAGCCATAGCTAATCATTTACAAGTCAGTGACTTTAATGCCATCACGATTAATTGAGTTGCAAAAGAGTTCTCTTTAAAACAGGAAAACACCGTTCTATTAATACTGAATAGAACGGTGTTAGTCAGTTTTCTTAGCTTACTTTACCCGCTTCAGTAGCCGCAGGTACTTCAATTAAACGACCTGAAGTGCATTCGTAAATATAGCCATACACAGGGATATTAGAAGGCACTAACGCATGATTTTTAATGCGTAATACATCTTCTAAGACGCTTGATTCTTGGTCTTTAATGGTTAGCCAGTTGATATAACGGCCTTCCGTAGAACCGTGACCTTCACAGCAATCATGCCAGCCATTTTCATCAATTGAGGCAGTTTTTAAGCTGCTTGATAACAAGTCACTCATGATTTCATTGTTAAAGAGTTCCATGCCGCAGTTGGTATGATGAATAACAAACCATTCGCGAGTGCCTAATAATTTGTAAGAAATAACTAAAGAGCGAATAGCGTCATCACTTGCGCGACCGCCTGCGTTACGAATAACATGTGCGTCACCTTCTGATAAGCCAGCATATTTAGCAGGGTCTAAACGGGCATCCATACAGGTTAAAATAGCGAAACTTCTCGCAGGGGGGAGCGCCAATTCACCTTTGTCACCAAAGTTATTAACATACTCTCTGTTGGCCGAAAGAACTTCATTAAGAATTTTACTCATAAATACCTCGTTATTATTGTTGTGGTGGGTTAATAAAAACACTTATGTCAATTGCGCGTGCAGTATGGTCATAAGAGGGGTTCAATTACCGACTAAAAGTTTACCTTAATTGACTCGTGTGTCAATCTGATAATTATATGATTAAATATTAGCGCTAAATAAGACATAATATGATGTTTTAATAAGAAAACTTTTTAAACACCTAATACAGTAACATTATGGCAAAACGAAATGAGCATAGTCTTGAGGAAATAAAAGCCTTAATCATTCATGCGGCAGAAGAGATTGTGATCCAAGACGGGTTTTCGGCAATCAAAGCACGTAAAGTGGCCAGTGCCATTGGGTATACAGTGGGCAGTCTCTATATGGTTTTTACCAGTCTCTCTGACTTGGTTATGCAGCTTAATGTCAGAACATGGGATGCTTTAGCGGCGCATTTATCTCAGCCGGACGTCAAAGATCAACCGGTATTTTTAGAAAGTTTAGCCCGTGATTATCTACAGTTTGCGCATCAAAACTTTAATCGTTGGTCTTATGCACTCAAATATGTTGTGCCTACCCAGAGTGAAGAGACTCTTCAGGCGGAGTATCAAGCCAAGATTGAGTATTTATTTTTACCCGTTGCGGCACATCTTAGAACCTTAAGACCCGATTTATCTGAAGAGGTGGTCCAGCGAGCGGCACGGGCTTTATGGTGTAGTATTCAGGGAACCTGCTTATTGTTATTAAACGAGCAAACGCAACCGGCTGATCTTAATGAAATAGAGCAGACATTGGATTTACTAGTGAGTCATTTTTTACGTGGCTGGTTAGTTAGCGCACAATCATAACGCCCTTTAGAAGTTAATATTATGAATAAATTACCGCATAAAACATCAAAGCAAAGTCAGAGTGATATAAAACAATGGGCTGGGAAGCGGGAGTTAATTTCTTGGGCCTTGTATGATTTTGCAAACTCCGGTTATACAACGGTGGTGCAAACAACCATATTTAGTGCCTATTTCGTGGGTGTGGTGGCGGGCGTATCTCAAGGTTATTCGCCAGGCTTATCAACGTTGTTGTGGTCACTCGCCATTGGCCTGGCTAATTTCGTGGTGATGATCAGTGGGCCGCTGTTAGGCGCTTTTGCTGATCATCGCGCGTGTAAGAAGGTTTTTTTATTAATTTCTTCAGTCGGCTGTATTGCAGCAACCGCTTTATTGGCAACAGTAGGGCCGGGTGATATTTGGCTCGGGATGATTTTAGTGACTTTATCGGCCATTATGTTTGCCAGTGGGGAAAACTTAATCGCGGCCTTCTTACCCGAATTGGTACCCGAAGAAAATATGGGACGCTTATCCGGCTATGGCTGGAGTTTAGGTTATTTTGGTGGTTTACTCACCTTGGCAATTTGCTTAGCTTATATTACGTGGGCTAAACAGCACGGTTTAACAGAAACGCATTTTGTGCCAGTGACGTTATTAATCACCGCAGGTATTTTTGCCGTCACAGCGGCTCCGACCTTTATCTGGTTAAAGGAGCGGGCGGTGCCTGTTGTTAATAACAGCGCTCTGTCTAATTTTCAGGTCAGTTTTCAACGCTTAAAACAGACTCTTAAAGAAGCTATGCAGTTCCGGGATTTGTTTTGGTTTTTAACAACCTTAGGCGTGTATCAGTCCGGTGTGAGTACGGTGGTGGTGTTGGCGGCTATTTATGCACAAGAGGTAATGGGCTTTGATACTCAATCCTTGATTATATTAATCATGGTCGTGAACGTAACAGCGGCTGTGGGTGCGTTTATTTGTGGACATTTACAAGATCGGATTGGTTCAGTACCTACCTTGGCGATTACCTTGGTCATTTGGATTATCGCGGTGGTGTTTGCGCTGTTTGCCGATAAACCCATTCACATGTGGATTACTGGCAATATCATTGGGATCGCGATGGGGGCGAGTCAGGCGGTAGGTCGAGCGTTGGTTAGTAAATTTTCACCTGTTGAGCGATCGGGTGAGTTTTTAGGTTTATGGGGCGTAGTGAATCGTTTATCTGCGATTGTTGGCCCCTTAAGTTATGGTTTAATTAATTATCTGAGTCACGGTAATCACCGCTTCTCTTTAGTTTCAACGCTGTTGTTTTTTATAGTGGGTTTAGCACTGTTAAGTAAGGTGGATGAGGTTCGTGGCAAGGCGGCGAGTCGTCAATAGAGCATCGTATATTCTTGGGTGGGCTTTTTAGCTCCTGCGCAATCTATACTGATCCGTTGCACCGGTTGATCTAGTTTTAACGCAGTGAGTTGTCCGCCCCATAAGCAGCCCGTATCAATCCCATAGCAATTAGGGCCTTCATAGTAGCCCAAGGTAGACCAATGCCCAAAGACAATCCGCATGTCGGCATTTTTTCGATTAGGGACCTCAAACCAAGGCATTAGGTTTTTGGGTTGAGAGCCTAAAGGACCGCTATGCGTGAAATCCAATCGGCCTTCCGCATCACAATATCGCATGCGCGTAAAACAATTGATGATAAAGCGTAATCGGGTCATGCCTTTTAAATTGGGGGACCATTGATTCGGTTTGTTGCCATACATTTGTTTTAAAAAGTCTTGGTAGTGATCACCTTGTAACATCTTCTCTGCGATTAGCGCCATTTTCTGAGCCATTTTAAAATTCCATTGCGGTGGTAAGCCTGCATGCAGTAAGCAAAACTCCTCGTTAAAATGCAATAAGGGCCGCCGTCTCAACCAATCAATCAGTTCATCTCGATCAGGTGCCTCAAGAACGGAGGTTAGCGTGTTTTTTTTATCGGCGACCTTGGGTAAGCACGATGCGGCCAGTAAGTGCATGTCATGATTACCCAGTACCGTTACTGCAGAGTCGCCTAATCCTTTAATAAAACGGAGTGTTTCTAAGGACTTAGGGCCACGATTGACCAAGTCACCCGCAAACCAAAGTTGATCTGAGTCTTCATTAAAAGAAAGGGTATCTAAGAGTCTTAACAGATCATCAAAGCAACCTTGTATATCACCAATTGCGTAAATAGACATTTATTTTAATGCAGTGTTCTTGGAATCGATAAAGTAAATTGCGGTATAGTAGCGCTGAATTGTTCGCCGTCATCCGAATGCATTGTATATTTGCCTTGCATAGTACCCACGGGGGTTTCAAGAATGGCACCGCTGGTGTAGCGAAATATTTCGCCCGGTCTCAGATAGGGTTGTTCGCCAATGACACCATCACCGCGCACTTCTTGGATCTTGCCATTAGAATCGGTAATTAACCAATGCCGATCTAAGAGTTGGGCGGGCACTAAGCCTACGTTTGTAATGGTGATAGTGTAGGCAAATACATACCGATCTTTATCTGGAACTGATTGTTCTGCGATAAAGTAAGGGGTTGCTTCAACTAATATTTTGTTTTTTTCAGTCATTATTAGATCATATAGGGATTATTTCATTATTATTTCAACGTAACTGATCGTTAAACGCAAGTAACTATTTTATCTGGTTATAATTAACAGATAAAAAAGCATTACTTTTATATCTCAATAGGACATAACATTGCATATTCATATTTTAGGTATTTGTGGGACATTTATGGGGGGATTGGCTGTCATTGCCCGTCAAATGGGCTATGAAGTCAGTGGGTCTGATCAAAATGTTTACCCGCCGATGAGTACCCAGTTAGAAGAACAAGGGATTCAATTACTGAATGGTTACCGTGCAGAAAATTTGGATTGTAATCCAGATGTAGTGATTATAGGTAATGCCTTATCAAGAGGAAACCCTGAAGTTGAAGAGGTGCTTAATCGCGGCTTAAATTATGTCTCGGGGCCACAATGGTTGGCAGAGCATGTGTTACACGATAAGTGGGTCTTGGGTGTTGCGGGCACACATGGTAAAACCACCACGTCGAGTATGTTAAGTTGGATATTAGAATATCAAGGCTTTAATCCGGGCTTTTTAATTGGCGGTATTCCCTTAAACTTTGGTATTTCTGCTCGTTTGGATGGTGGTGTCGAAAATAAATCGGGATTCTTTGTCATTGAGGCCGATGAATACGATTCTGCTTTTTTTGATAAGCGTTCTAAATTTGTGCATTACCGTCCCCGCACGGCTATTCTTAATAACCTAGAGTTTGATCATGCTGATATTTTTCCAGACTTGGATGCCATCAAGCGTCAGTTTCATCATTTGGTAAGAACCATTCCGGGTGAAGGCTTAATCATTTGTCCTGAGCGCGATAGTCATATTAGTGATGTATTGGCGATGGGGTGTTGGACGCATGTTGAGCAGACTTCTATAGAAGGACAGTCACCGTGGAACGTAAAGCTTTTAAAAGACGATGGTAGTCAATTTGCCGTTATGTTTGAAGGCACTGAGCAAGGCTTAGTGGATTGGACTTTAACGGGCCAGCATAACGTGTATAACGCGCTTTCTGCGATAGCGGCGGCCAATCATGTGGGTATCTTGCCTAAAGATGCTATAGCGGCTTTAAATCACTTTATTAATGTAAAGCGCCGAATGGAAGTCATTGCCAACACCAATGGCGTGACCTTATATGACGATTTTGCGCATCATCCAACGGCTATTGCCACCACTTTAGAGGGCTTACGTAAACAAGTGGGTGACGCACGTATTGTGGCGATTGTTGAACCCCGTTCCAATACCATGCGTTTAGGCGTGCATACAGAGGCATTGGCAAAATCGTTGGCGGATGCTGATTTGGCTATTTTGTATCAACCGCAAGATTTAGATTGGGATTTAAATCGATTGACTCAGTATGCCGATAATATTGAAATTTACCGCTCCATTGATGCCGTGATTGCCAAACTAAAAGTTGAAGCCTGTGCAGGCGGACACTTTGTCATTATGAGCAATGGCGCGTTTGGGGGCATTTATCAACGTTTACAGGATGAACTTTAAAGCTTCTTGAGGGTTAAAGAGCAGGGCGTTGTTTTCTCAAACAGTCCCATAGTGTATCATGTGAAGTTATAAAAAATGTTCACCAAGACGACTCTAATCATTGAATAGACGTTTTATGTCAATTATATAAAACAATAGCTTATGCGCATACTTTCTTTACATTTCAAAAACATCAATTCCCTAGAAGGGGAGAATTTAGTTGATTTTGAACAGGCGCCTTTTTCTGAAGCCGGGGTCTTTGCTATTACAGGGCCCAATGGCTCGGGTAAATCCAGCATCTTAGATGTCATTACTCTAGGTTTGTATGGCGAGACGTTTAGGTTTAATAGGCCTGCAGAACATGTCATGACGCAACAGACGTCCGAGTGTTTTGCGGCGATTGTTTTTTCAGTAGACGGTGAGAAATATAAATCAACTTGGCGTGTGCAACGGGTAGAGGGATCAGCCACACGTGAGTTAATGGCGCCACAGATGCAAATAGTGCGCTTGTCGGATGAGACCGTATTGGCGGCAACTGCCACGCAGGTATGTGCTCAGGTGATGGAAATCACTGGGATGAATTTTCGTAATTTTACCCGTTCGGTTTTATTGGCCCAGGGTGATTTTTCGGCTTTTCTGAATGCGCTTGAGAGTGAGCGGATGGATATTTTAGAAAAGATCATCAGTGGTGATATTTATGCGGATTATAAACAAGAGGTTTTAGCCAAAGCTGACGCGGCCCAACAGCAATTGGATACGTTAAAAGCTCAGTTAAGTACGATACAGTTATTACCCCCCGAAAAACAAGAAGCCAATGAGCTTGATTTAATTGACTTTAAAGAACAGCTCAGTGAATTAAATACCCAAAAAACGACCTTGACGCAACAGCACGATGTGTTGATGAGCATCAGTGCATTAAAAAAGCAGATGACGGCTCAGGAGGAGTATTTATTAAATTTACAGCAACAAATTGATGAGCGTCAGGGCGTCTTAGATCAATTGATCCAAGGTCAAGATGTCTTGTTGTTTAAGGATGCGATAGACGAGATTAATCATAAAAAAGAAGCGCTTCAGCAAGGGCGCACAGCTTTATCTGAACTACAAAAAGAACTTAAATTCTTAAAAGAGCAGTTGTCACAAGTTGATCTTGCCATCGACACTATCCCTCAGAAAACGTTTGCAGATCAGCAAAAAACCTTAGAAAGCGTTAAAGGGTTATTGAATCAATATTCCTTTAACAGCCAGTCAGAAACAGAACATCTACAATCCCTCATTGTACAAGCGATAGAAAAAGATAACACTTTAGCGACGGTGTCCGCTTGGCTGGACGCGCATAAGTTGGATGAGGTTTTAGTGACTGATTTACCTGAAATAGGTAAGTTGAAAAAATTAAGAGCCGAGGTGTCTGATTTAAAAGGTCAGTTGAAAGCCTTTTCTAAACAGTCTAAAAAAACCAGTTCAGCACTGAAGAATAGCAGTGCCGCCATTCTTAAAGAACAGCATAAGCAAGAAACCCTTAAGCAACAGATAAGCGCCGATGAAGCGGCGATGCTTGAATTGTCGCAGGGCAATACTTTAGAAGAGTGGGATGCCTTAAGAATTGAACAGCAAGACCGCGTTAAAGATTTTCAAGCGCTGTATTTGTTGGGACTTAAGCATCAAAAGTTAGCCGGGAGTACGGGCTTCTTTGCTTGGTTTAAGCGGAAAGAGCAACCAGAATATGATGCGGAGCGCTTAGAGCTTGAACTGGAGAAACTCAAGCACGATATGCAACGTGAAGAAAATATTCGCTTAACCTTACAACAAGCCGTGGTCTATGAAGGCTTATTGAAAAAAATGGCGCCGGATCGCGTACATTTGATTCATGGCAAACCGTGCGCGTTATGTGGTGGCTTGCAACATCCGTATGCGAAGTTTCCACCCGTGATTAGTAACTCTAAACAAGCGTTAATTGATCAGAAAGTTAAAATTAGGCAGTTAAAAGAACAGACGGCCCAAGTGACTTTTGATATCAATGCGGCCAAAAAGCAATCGGAAGGGAACAAAAACAAGCAAGCGCAACGCGTGCAAATACGCGCCGAATGGTTGACTTTATGTAATCGACTTAATTCGGCGAGTCGTGACTTAACGATTGATAACGTTGAGTTGATGAAAGAATTGCTTAAGCAATCCAGTGATGATCACGATGAGATTTTAAACCTCGCCTTAAAAATTCGTGGGAAACAATTAAGCATTGAAAAAGCGCAAGCCGCGATCACTAAAAGCGTAAGCACACTTGAATTGTTGCAAGCGAATACTGAGCAATTAGGTGCTAATAATGCGGGCATTTCTCAAGAAGAATTGGATCTTGAAACCGCTGTCACTCGAAGACAAGAGCAAGAAAAAGAATTGGTCGATAAGATACTGGAGCCCTTAACGTATCTGGGTGAAAAGTTGCCTGGTAAAGGTCAAGAAGATGTTTTATTTGATCGCTTAAATAGTCGTCGTCAAGAGTACTTAAGTTATAGCACGCGCTATAAAAGTTTATTGGAAGAGCGTGCGCTTTTAGACACGAAACAAGCCACTAGTCAAAATGAGATAACTCAGTGTTCTCAGCAAATTGAGAGTTATACTCAGCAACTTAAAAAAGAAGAGGCGGTTGGACTGCATCTTGGTTTAATTGAAAAACAACGCTTGATTGCGGACAAAGAACAGTCTTTAGCGCAGTTAGAGCTTGAACTGGCTACGTTACAAAAAGGCTTAGAAGAAAAAATCGCCGGCTCTCAATGGCAAAGTGTGTCTGACATTACTCAGTTCTTTGCGCGTCTTGAGAAACAACCCGAACTGGCCCGTGAGCAAGCCAGATTGATTAAAACCTTTGATACCAAAGTTCTTGAGTTAGAGGCGACAGAAAATGAATTAAATGAAGCGTATGCCAAGTCGGCCGAGACCTTGTTAAATTCTTTAGAAATAGAACAACGCTATAAAGAGGTGTTTGAAAAACTCACCATTACGCAAATGGAAGTAGAGCATTTAGAGCGCCTATTAACAGAACACGCGCAATTAAAAACGCTTCATACTGAACTGACCGCAAAATTGCAACAACACGAGTTGGCGTCACAGACTTATTTTGCCGAAGCGACCTTAATTAAGGCGGAGAGTGGAGTCGATTTCCGAAAGCGTGTGCAACATCAATTGGCGGATAAGTTGGTGTCACAAACTAATGCCATCTTAGAAAAAATCAGTGGTCGCTATTATTTGCGCCAAGCGCATAGCGAATTGGGTTTAGCTTTGGAAATTGAAGACACCTATCAGGCTAATCTAAGACGATTACCTAAGAGTTTGTCGGGAGGAGAAAGCTTTGTAGTCAGTTTAGCGCTGGCTTTAGGCTTATCTGAATTAGCTAATAATGGTCGGTCGGTGGATTCGTTATTCTTAGATGAAGGTTTTGGTAACCTCGATGCGGATTCTTTGTATACGGTGATTAGTACTTTAGAGAATCTGCATACCCAAGGTAAAACAGTCGGCGTTATTTCTCATGTAGACGCGATTCAAAAACGCTTCAAAGCGCAATTACAGGTGGTTAAAAAGCCCAATGGTTTAGGTGAGTTAAGACAAGCTTCTTAATCTTTTAGCTGTAGCTTGAGAGTATGGCTTAAATCAAGCCATGCTCGGCAAACGAATAGGGATCGCCATCCCCGATTATAAAATGATCCAATACCCGAATATCAAACAGCTCTAAGGCTTTTTTAAGCTTCTCGGTGATTTGTTTGTCAGCTTGGCTGGGTTCGGTAATGCCGGATGGGTGGTTGTGGGCAAAGATAACGGCAGCCGCGTTATGATGCAAGGCCTGCTTAACCACTTCTCTTGGATACACACTGGCACCATCAATCGTCCCTCGAAATAATTCTTCTAAAATAATTACTCGATGTTGATTGTCTAAAAATAAACACGCAAAGACCTCATAACTGTAGCCTCGTAATTGGGCACTTAAATACGCGCGCGTAATTTCAGGGCTGGTGAGGGCATTGCCACGTTGAATGATTTCTTTAAAATGACGTCTAGCCATTTCCATCACTGCTTGTAATTGGGCATACTTGGCTTGTCCTAAGCCATGCGCCAAACAAAAGTGTTCCTGATCCGCATCTAACAACGCCTTTAACGAGCCAAAAGTGGTTAATAAGTCCTGAGCTAAATCAACGGCTGTTTTACCGGGGACGCCGGTGCGTAAAAAGATAGCTAACAGTTCTGCATCGGTTAAAGACGCACAGCCGCGCAATAAAAGTTTTTCTCTGGGTCGATCTTCAGCCGGCCAATCCTTAATAGTCATGAGAGGGTTCCTGGGTAATGTGTAAGGATGATACTTTGAGCGTTATTACTAACGGTCATGTTATATGGGATAGTGCTAGAGTGTGAACTTATTTGATAAAAAAGACTCGTTTATTTTTAAGTGAGTGTCATTCTTGTGAGTCAATCGAGTGTGTATGATCTATACAAGCGCCGTCAGGCTTGTGTTCAGCGTGAATATTTTATATGTAAAAAATATTGTCGGGCGGGTTTAAGTCATGATAATTTAGCTAAGCTGACGACATACAACAGTTATGTCGTGCATAATATGCCCCCTCAACAAGCCTAAGTGTAGTGTTCAAATGATAGAAAAAACAATATTAGGGCATCCGCTGGGGTTGTTTGTGCTGTTCTTTACCGAAATGTGGGAACGATTCTCTTATTACGGGATGCGGGCCTTGTTAGTGTTATATATGACCCAGCATCTAATTGAGTCCGCGCATTCTGGTCATCCTGTGTTAGGCTTTGGTTTTTTACAAGCCTTCTTAGAGTCCTTGTATGGGCCACTGGCGACCCAACCCTTAGCCTCGCAGATTTATGGTTTATATACCGGCTTGGTGTATTTCACTCCGTTTTTTGGCGGGATGATTGCGGATCTGTTTTGGGGGCAACGTAAGGCCGTGGTGGTGGGTGGTTTGTTGATGGCCGCAGGGCATTTCTTAATGGCCATAGAGTCGCTGTTTCTAGTGGCCTTGAGCTTTCTTATCATCGGCAATGGTTTCTTTAAGCCCAATATCTCAACCCAAGTCGGACGATTATATCCGGAGGGCGATCCTCGCCGTGATGGTGCTTTTACGATTTTCTACATGGGCATTAATCTAGGGGCGTTTTTCGCGCCATTGGTGTGCGGTACTTTGGGACAAGTCTACGGTTGGCACTATGGTTTTGCGGCAGCGGGTATCGGTATGCTGATCGGGTTAGCGGTGTATTTATTTGGCCAACGCTATTTGCCAGAGAGCTTGCTTAAAGATAAAACGGCCGCACTGGATCAAGATCAATCTTTAACGCGACAAGACTGGCAAACCATCGGTGGATTAGTGATATTAGCGACCATTAATATCTTGTTTTGGGCGGTATATGAGCAACAAGGTAATACCCTGCAATTGTTTGCGGATAAAAATACCGACTGGCAGTTGGGTTCTTGGCAAATGCCCAGTACCTGGTTTCAATCCCTCAATCCATTATTTATTTTTATACTGGCGCCCTTATTGGATCGATTTTCCAGAGTGCTGGTGAGATACGGCAAAGATCCCTCCACGATCAGTAAAATGTCACTGGGCGCCTTGATGTTAAGTCTGTCTTTTTTAGTATTGTATTTTGTACTGAAAGACACGTTGGCCACCGATAAAATCAGCTGTGGTTGGTTGGTGTTATGTACCTTCATTTATACCACTGGTGAGTTGTATTTATCGCCGATTGGCTTATCGTTAGTCAGTAAAGTCTCCCCGGTAAAATGGGTGAGTCTATTAATGGGGATGTGGTTTTTGTCGTCATTTTTTGGAAATTACCTCTCCGGTTACCTCGGTACTTTTTATGACACGCTCTCAAAAGACCATTTCTTTTTAATGTTGTCTATAATAGCGGGTGTAACAGGGTTAGCCATTATGTGTGTTAAGCCCCTGTTGAAACAGGTCAATAGAAGTGTTCATTAAGGTGAGTTCTTATTATTTAACCATCTGTGTTAAACAGTTGTCTTAGTCATGAGTTAATAGTTTGTAAAGTATGAGTCGCCGACATTTTAAGAAAAACCCAGATCAATTTGACCTATTTAATCTACAGTTTCAGCTTAATGAGCTTAAACGCCTGAAAGATGTGCAAACGGAGCTCAGTATGGCCGATAAATTGAGTCAACAAGAGCTGGCGTTAACGCCCAAAACAGCATCAAAGTCGACTAAAAAATATGCTAATTCGCCGTGGAAACAAGTGTCAGTCGAAGAGATCTTTGGGGTCTACTAATAAAGTCTGTTTAAGGTAAAGCATGAAGTGGTTCACCCTTGGGCTTTTAGTCCAGATAGGCTTATTTATGGTTAAGCAGTTTAAGAAGGTTAAGTATGAAGTATTTACCGCTAGGATTTTTAGTTTTGTTAGGTTTATTCGGTGTCGGGGTTGAGCTTAACCCCAATGCGCAATCTTGGCAGTTGTTATTAGGGTTTCATTTAGCGGCCTTGTCGGCCTTGACCGTAGTTTCCTTGCGGGCATTGAAGCAATTCCCTCGGGTCTCGCAGCTTGTTTGGTTTTTAGGCTTACAGTTAATCGCCTATCGAATTGCTTACTTTCCTATTGTGGTGTTTGCCGCGACAGTCTCTTGTTATACCGAGTTAGGCTTGCATAATTTTGTCTATACCTTACCCATTAAAATATTCCCCGCCATGTTTGTGAGTGCGGCGCTGTTCTTTGCGCTGATCAGTGGCGTGTTATGGGAGGCCTTAAAAGGTCGAAGGGCTTTTATCGCGTTACTGATTGTTTTAGGAATACCGGCTGTATTGATTTCCTTTGCCAATCAGCAAGACCTGACTGTGTTAGCGGATAATAACGGGCCCAGTATCGAACCATTACCACGCGTGACATTGCCCCAAGTTAATCCGTATGGGTCGGCTTTAGAGGCCGATAATAGTGTCGGCCAAAAGATGATGGGGTTAGCCGGCTATCTGCTGTATGACTCCATTCCTAATGTGCCGTGGTCAAAAGCGGTGCAGGGTACTTTAGAGCAGTCTTATTTAAAGCATCCCGAAGGCAACGCGCATGAGCAATTGACCGCCCATTATGCGGCTTTTTTAGCCGCCCATCGCCAGTTACTCCAAGAGGTTCGTTAAGCCACGCTTCAATCATTTGATTTCAATATGAATTTCATTTCGGCGTAAAAAGGGTACTGTCCATGGTGGATCATAAGCCGCAGATTGAGCAGGAGACAGCGGGGTGTAATGATGTTCGCTTAACCATGTTTGTAATTCAGTGGATTTTTCCTGAATATTGGCTTCTGTTAAACGCCCAGTATAACTCAGTACCGCTACTTTTTTACTGGGAAGTTCCGTTAATTTAACCTCTGGATCAAGAGGCTTAGGCACGGTTGCCAGTGTATAAGAACTGGGTATCATAAACGCCATCGTCCAAACATCGCCTACGTGTTGTTGTAGCACGGGTGTGGTCATTTCGATGAACTCAGACTCTTTTTGTTCTTGCATGACCGGCGTAGTCATTTCTATGGTTTGTTGCGCTTGATTATCCCCAAAGATATAACCGGCTAACCGCTTAAAGCCTTGATTGCCGCTGGTTTTATAATCCCCCGTGACTTGAGTTTGTGCGACCAGTAAGGGCGGGTATTGCCTAATTTGAATGTTATCGTAGTCATTAAGGACTTGATAATTAGGTTCGTCAGCAGTTCTAATGCCGACAACGCTAAAGACGGACAGAAATACAGTCGATAAAATAGTGGTTATTGATGCCATAAGAATATCTATTTAGGTGATTTTCAAAAAAGAACACGTGCTTAAAGTGGGAGTCAGTCGGCTTTAAGCGGATTTATCTAGCAATGAATACTATAGCATTAAAGGCTTTTAATCGGTATGCGGATAAAATGGAATGAGTGGGCATTATTCTATACTTGCTTCTTAGGGTCTTGCTTTCTAATATATCGCAATGTTTCATTTTACCAAAACAACGTAGTCATTTAGTTTGGAGTATCAACCATGATATTAAATAATCAGATTCCCTTGTTTGATAAGCAAAATATAATTCATATAGTCCGGCAATGGGGCGGCGTGAGTGCAGGAGGGATTTTAGATGCTAACTGTCATATTTTTACCGACCCAGACATTATCGGTCTTATTGGTTATCGCTTAGAAGCAAATAACGCCGTTGTGTTAGGTGATCCTGTGTGTGCACCCGAACATAAGCCCGCGTTAGCACTGGCATTTCATTTATTTTGTGTTAAGCAAAATAGAGGGGTTGTTTATATTATAGCCTCTGAAGCATTTGCCTTATGGGCTCAGCAGAGTTTAGCCTCGGTATTAATCGAGTTTGGCACGACCTATTATTTAAATCCCTGCGAAAACCCTATTAATCAAGGGGGCGCTAAATTTAAACCCTTGCGTAAAAAGATTCATAATTGTCAACATAAGGGCGTGACTGTCAAAGAGTATGCTGGAGACGATGATGCGATTGAAAATGCAATTTCAGATATTGTGTTTTCATGGCAAAAAGCCAGAAAGGGTCCACAAATTCATTTATGTCAGCCAACCCCTTTTAAGGATAGAGAGGGAAAACGCTGGTTTTATGCTGAGCAAGAGGGAAAAATAGTGGGCAGCTTGATTCTGAATGAGCTGAAACAAGAGCAGAGTTGGTTGTTAAATAATGTCATGATTCATGAAAACAGCCCTAATGGATTGTCTGAGCTATTAGTTGTTTCAGCATTACAAACTTTAGAGACCGAGGGTTGTACCTCGGTTACTATTGGGCCAGTCCCTAAAAAACAACTCGGTAAAATAACAGGTGTTAATGGTTTTTTTATGTTGATCACACATGTTATTTATAAGGCTTCAAAATACTTTTATAATTTAGGGGGGCATGAAGTATTCTGGGAGAAGTTTCAACCTAACCAGCAATCCTCGTATTTGGTTTTTCCTCAAAAGAACTTAAGGTATTCGAGTATTAAAGCGATTATTAAAACGCTTAACTCAGATTAATCTAACGCTTAAATAGTCCGGTGATAGGATTGAAACAGCCTATTTTACAGACACTATATAGCGCAAAAATAAGCAATGACAAGAGCCTTGTCATTGCTTATTTTATGAAACGTCACAGTGTCCGTTGCTAATAAGGCTTTCTTGTGTAGAGTAATCGGTCAAGCTAAGCCAATAAAAAAGGCTGGAGCAATCCAGCCTTTAATCTATGGTATAGAGTTGGCTCGCGCAATGCGAAGGACCGCATTACTGGGTTCAGGTGTTGCTAATGGAGGGCCATTCATTAGATGCTGTATAAAAAAACCGACGGTTGCTCGTCGGGTTGTAATACGCACTTGTTGTGTATCAGCGGTACCTGAACGACAGATTCCATAACCAAATCGCTCAGGATCGTCTAGCATCTGTACATGATCTGCATCACGTAAGGTCAGTTCGATCGTGCCAGCCGGTGCTTGCTCAAAAAAGCGCTGGTAATTATTTTTTTTAGGGGCGCAAATATTAGCCGCTTGCCAAGCTACTTCGGCGCCGATTAATAGTAAAGGCACCCGCAGTGAGGCTACGTAACCTCGTACCACGGAGACGTTGCCATTATCATCGGGGTCAATGGCGACTACGCTATTAAACTCTTGGTATTTGCTGGCCGCCAAGACGGCATCTTTAGCGCCCATAGAGTGACCAGCAACACCTATTTTTTTAGCATCAACGCCTTGGGTAGTGACTAACCAATCCGCGATGAGATGGGCTTGGTGAGCTAATTCTATGTCTGTGGTCAATAGTGAATACCAGCCATGTACGGCTACGATAAAACCTCTTGATGCTAAGGCGCGTGCATAACTCTCATATTGGTCAACTGTTGCCATCCGGCCAGGTAAAAATACAATGGCCGGGGTGGGGAATGCCGTTTTTATAGGCTGATATAAGGTGACTGACAAGCTTTTATTTTGATGGTTAATTTCCATGTGGGTGGAAATAATAGCCTGTGAACCGGGGCCCGCTAAATCGTCTATTTTCATATTGATAGCATCATGAGCCAGCGTTTCGCTAGGATTGAATCTACCTACTGTGCTGCAACCTAGGCTTAAAGTAAGCACGACAGTAGTAAAGATTAGTTTAAAGTACATTAATAAGAGCCAATAAGGTAGGATTAGAGCGCGTCATGATTTTTTTATTAGCCCGTAAAAAAGTGAAAAATACAACTCGTGCTCATAATGCTTGTTTGACGTTGATGCGTTTAATAAGTTCATTTATATAACCCTTTATTGATTAATCTTTTATGCTCAAGCCCAATAGAATCTTTTTGCTGTTTTGGTATAAGCTACTAGTAAGCTTATCTATTAGTTTACTTTGCCCAGTTGCCTTGGCACAAATGCCGTCAGCGCAGATATTATTTGAAAAACTTGCGCTTAAAGCCGCCGACATCGAAGTCCTACATCAAGGCGATATTGTTAGCTTTAGCGTCAATAGTCTTAGTGACATGGAATTGACCGCAGGTGTTGTTATTTATTTACCCGCACCGCCTGTACAAGTGAGTGCGCTATTTAAAAAAGATGCTTTAGCGTCTTTAGATCCACAGTTAATCACCGGTGGCATCATCTCGTTGCCAGCCAATCCATGGGTTTTTAAAAAGTTTACTCTTAAAGCAGGTAGTGAGGAAGAGGCTGGTTTTTTAGCGGCTACACCTGGTAAGCAATTTAATCTATCGACAGCCGAGTTTGATTTAATCCATGCCGCCGCCTCTGATCCCGCGCAGACGGCTTCAACACTGTATCAACAAATTTTGTGGAAACGTTGGTTATCATATAGCCAAAAAGGTTTGAAGGGAGTTGCGCCGTATGATAGAGGTAATAATGCCTTTATTAATCCAGCGCTAGATCTTCAAGCCGCGGCCACAGAGCAGGATGTATTGTCGGCTTATTTTCCGGAGTTATGGACTGCGTGGTTGCATTATCCAGAGATGGCTTTGCCTAAAGGTGTTGCAGAATATTATAACTGGGGCAACCGTTTAGTGCAGGACCGACCGACTGCTATTTTGACGCATCGATGGATGATCAGTGAAGCGCAGGGCGAGGTGATTCTGATTCGACAGTTTTATTCTGGCCATTCTTTTAATGCAAATCAGTTGTTTATTATATGCGTACCGTATGAGAACGGTTCTTTGGTTTTTTATACCAATCATACTTTCACTGATCAAGTCAGTGGGTTTGGTAGTGCTATAAAGCATTTCATTGGTGATAACTTAGCCCAAAAGCAAATCACCACGTTATTGAAGAATATGCAGGGCCATTTTAGCCAACTGAAGAGTAAAAGTTAGTTCATCAGCGTGGGGATGTCAGTGCTTCAGTGTACATAAGTTATCATTCTTGTGGTCGTTGATAATTTCTTCTCGTTACGTGACTGAGTAAATTTACTCACTCACGTAACGAGAAGAAATGCTGTTGTTTATCATTATGTTAATGCTTGAATCTTTTATGGGGACTCATTTTGATTACGCGATTCACTATCCACGGTATCAGCTAAAGCAATGCGTTGCGGATCTTGATTGTTCCTATCCAAGTGTTGTCGCTAAAAATTGGATAGCTTAATCTTTTTTAAACACGATATCCCAAACACCATGTCCTAAGCGAATGCCGCGTTGTTCAAATTTGGTTAAGGGACGATAATCAGGGCAGGGGCAATAGTCCTGTGTGGGGCTGGTATTGCTTAAGCCTTGTTGCGCACCTAACACATCCAGCATCCATTCTGCATAATTTTGCCAATCAGTAGCCGCATGAAAATAGCCACCGACTTTTAACTTTTTATTGAGTAATTCAACAAAGCTGGGTCTAACAATCCGTCTTTTATGATGTTTCTTTTTATGCCAAGGATCAGGAAAAAACAAATGTAAACCCGTTAAACTCTGGTCAGGTAATTTGTTTTCTAAGACTTCAATCGCATCATGACAATAGATTCTGACATTATTAATGCCTTGTTCATGCAATAACATCAGTAAGTGACCTACCCCGGGGGTATGGACTTCAATACCAATATAATTTTTATCAGGATTCGCGGCCGCCATTTTGGCTAAGCTATCGCCATTGCCAAAGCCAATCTCAAGATACAAGGGCGCTTCTCGACCAAAGACTTCCGTAAAATTGTAGTCTACTTTAGGATCAAGACAATAAGTCGCCCAGTGATTATCAATAGCAAATTGCTGGCCGGGGGTCAACCGGCCTTGTCTTCGAATAAAACTGCGTATTCTTTGGGGTAACGTAGGTTCAGGTGCAGTCATTGATCTTAAAAAAACAGGCCATCGATAGGAGAAGAGGCAGATGCAAAACGCTTTCTAGGCATTCTACCCGCTAAGTAAGCTTCTCTTCCGGCTTCAATACCTTTACGCATGGCTGACGCCATTAAGATTGGATTTTTAGCTTCGGCAATGGCGGTATTCATTAACACGCCCGCACAACCGAGTTCCATGGCAATAGCGGCATCAGACGCGGTACCTACACCGGCATCCACTAAGATCGGCACATTGGCATTTTCAATGATCGTTAAAATATTATACGGGTTACGAATACCTAAACCAGACCCAATAGGTGCTGCTAAGGGCATGACCGCAATACAACCAATATCTTCAAGTCTTTTAGCTGCGATAGGATCATCATTGGTATATACCATCACATCAAAACCGTCTTTAACCAGTAGTTTTGCGGCGGCATAGGTTTCATGAACATCAGGGAACAAGGTCTTTTGATCGGCTAACACTTCCAGTTTAACTAGATTGTGACCGCCTAATAACTCTCGCCCTAAACGGCAAGTTCTTACCGCGTCTTCTGCGGTGTAGCAGCCGGCTGTGTTAGGTAAAATGGTATATTTATCAGGAGAGATAACATCCAGTAAATTAGGTTCGCCTGGGTTTTGACCAATGTTAGTCCGGCGAATAGCCACCGTCACAATTTGGGCACCACTGGCTTCAATAGCCAAACGGGTTTCTTCTAAGTCTTTATATTTTCCGGTGCCGACTAATAATCTAGAATGATAGGTGACGCCTGCAAGCACAAAAGAATCCACTGGTTCTTGACCGCCACCAATCGCATGAACCACTTCTAAGCAATCTTGATCACTTAAGTGTTGGCTTTCGTATTGTTGAAACGGCAATATTTCTTTGTTAAGTTCAACAGCAATCTTTTTACCGGTTAAGCCTAAATCAGCAATCACTTTAGCAACGGTAATATTGTCTTCGTAAGTATGGTTTTCACCATTAATGTAGATAATCATGAATGAATGTTACCTTTAGAGACTAAGACTTCGCGACGTTTTTGAACGGCAGAGGCCAGTTGACGTAATAAGGGGGCTGTATCATCCCATGATAAGCAACCGTCAGTAATACTTTGGCCATAGACTAAAGGTTGGCCTTCAATCACGTCCTGACTACCCGCTTTTAAGTGACTTTCAATCATCACGCCCATTACTCTAGGATCGCCGTTTGCAATTTGATTGCACACGTCTTGACCGACGATGAGTTGGCGTTGACATTGTTTTAAACTGTTTGCATGACTAAAATCAATCATGATATTAGGCTTTAAGTTGGCATTAAGTAAGCCTTCAGCCACTTGTTCTACACTGACTGCATCATAATTAGGACGACCATTACCGCCTCTAAGAATGATATGCACATCTTCATTGCCGGTCGTTGAGAAAATGGCCGAATGTCCGGCTTTGGTCAACGATAAAAAGTGATGCGGGCTCATTGCGGCTCTAATCGCATCAATAGCAATTTTGATGGTGCCATCGGTTGAGTTTTTAAAACCAATGGGGCATGACACACCTGAAGCCAGTTCTCTATGGCCTTGGCTTTCGGTGGTTCTTGCGCCAATAGCGCCCCAAGCAATTAAGTCAGACACATATTGCGGGCTAATCAGATCAAGGTATTCAGTCGCCGCAGGTACACCTAAGGTATTAATGTCCAGTAAGACTTGTCTTGCAATGCGTAAACCTTTGTTGATATTAAAGCTAGAATCAAGATCCGGGTCATTGATTAAACCTTTCCAACCCACTGTGGTGCGGGGTTTTTCAAAGTAAACCCGCATAATGATAATTAAATCAGCTTTTAATTCATCTTTAAGGGCTTTTAAATGGTTGGCATACTCAAGAGCGGCGGTGGTGTCATGAATGGAACACGGACCGACGACCACCAGTAAGCGATCATCTTGACCGGCTAATAAGTTATGAACTTCTGTTCTGGCTAAAAGCGTAGTTTCTGCCGCGATGTCGCTAAGGGGCATTTCATCGTGGACTTGAGCCGGTGGAATGACTTCTTTAATGCCACAAATTCTTAAGTCATCGGTATTATATTTAGTTTGCATGCGAGCTACCAAGCTGTTGCCTTTACAAAATGATCGTTAAAATAGAGGTATTTTAACTGTTTTCAAGGGCTTCTTGTGAGTTTTTGCATTTCGAACACTTAGATTATGCGTTCAAGGGTTAAAAAACTGTAGTTGAAGTCAACCTGAGCATCAGTTTCGATATCCTCTTGAGCGTCTATGCGCCATTCGGGCCAGTTAAGTTCAGGAAAAAAGGTATCTCCCTCAAAAGTATGATGAATCTGAGTCAGATACAGTGTGGTGGCCATGGGTAAAGCCGATTTATACAGTTCAGAACCGCCGATAATAAAGGCTTCGTCACTAATTTGTGCGGCTTTTTTTAAGGCAGTTTCAAGCGAGTTAAAGACTAGGCAACCTTCTTGATGATAATCGACATTTCGACTGATGATAATATTAGTTCGACCGGGTAACGGTCTGCCGATAGATTGGTAAGTTTTTCTACCCATAATAATGGGGGCGCCCATCGTAATGGCTTTAAACTTTTTAAGATCAGCGGATAAGTGCCAAGGCATCGTATTATTTAAACCGATAACTTGATTATTCGCCATCGCGACGATAAGTGATATTTTCATTTTCTTGAACAGGGTGTTTTAATAGGCGTTGGCGATTAATTAATTTGATTATCATACTATGAAAAATATTTTAGTTGTATTCACAGGTGGAACTATTGGTTCAACAGTGACGGCAGGAACCATTAATACGCTGAGTACAACGGCTTTTAAATTGTTGCAGTTGTTTGAACAACACGATAAAGGCGGCGAGGCTATTCAGTTTAAATCTGTATCCGCGTTGCAAATCCTCAGTGAGAATTTAGCACCACCGGTTTGGCCGTGTTTGATTAAGGCTATTGAGGCCGAGTCACCGGCACAGTATGACGGTATTATTGTGACGCATGGCACGGATACCTTAGCCTATACGGCTAACGCGTTAAGTTTTTATTTTCATCTGCTGCCAATACCACTGTTAGTCGTGTCAAGTGATTATCCTTTAGACGATCCTAGGGCGAATGGCTTAGAGAACTTTAGTTGTGCAGTTGATTTTATTCGTCAAGGTCAAGCAACCGGTGTATTTGTGCCTTATCGCAATCAACAGCAAATCATGCAAGTGCATCAAGGTACGCGCTTAACGTGTTCGTTGCAGTTAGGGGGGGATTTTTACAGCGTGCAACATAAAAGTGCAATGCGTTATGAGAAGCAGACTTTCACTTTATTAGACTCCAAGCAAGTGACCCGAATTAAGTCGAAATGGGATGGAGAGTTACAGGCGCAATTCTCTGCGCAGGTGTTAATGATTAAACCGTATCCGGGTTTAAATTATGATCACCTTAATCTGGAGGGTGTTAAAGCGGTTTTACATGATTTATATCATTCCGGCACGGCGTGTGCGTCTACTCAATGGGGGGAAGAGCATTCGTTATTATCTTTGCTTGAGCGGTGTGCTCAGCAAGGTATTAAGGTCTATTTAGCGCCTGCGATTAAATCAGTAGATGCCTATGAAAGCACACGGGTTTTATTAGAAAAGGGTGCAATCATGTTATGGAATATGTCTATTGAAGCGGCTTACGTCAAGTTAATGCTCGCTTATGGTAATTGGACAGAGTTATCGCAGATCCAAGCGTTTTTAGAGGCGGATATTGCCGGTGAAATGCTTTAAGACCTTTTCATGAAATAGGGCGTGTTGCAAAGGGGCTTAGTAAAATCAATGCTTGTCGTTTTATCTGCGCTACCATCATTGATTTTACTGTGAAAGTTTATCGATTTGCATTCATAATCTGTTTTTCTGGTAGATAAAAAACTGACCTTTGCCAAGGTGATGCCATACCTTCATGCTCGTTATATGAGGTCTTTCTAATAACTGGGTTTTAATTTAAGCCGTGCGTTTTAAGCAGGGCCATTAATTGCGGTTCTGTTAAGGGTTGTTTACTGGCGATAGCCCATAAATCAAAGTGTTGGGGTCTTGCTAGAGCAATGACTGAAGGGAAGCCAGATTGTTGTAGGGTGCTATGTAACACATCTCGGGTAAAGCCACAGCGGTGCGCCATATACAAATTACCGCGTTGCATAGCAGCACGATGTCCATACAAAATATCTAAAGGCGCAATGGGGCCTGCAGGAGAGACATAAGCTGGTTGGGTCAGTTTGTTATCTGCGATTAAGGCACACACGGATTGTAGATCGGGACAGGTAATTACTGCAATGCCCGTTGGTTTTAATACGCGTAAAAATTCATTTAAGGCAACCGGTACATCATGAGGATAGAGATGTTCTATATTGTGACTTGAAAACACAGCATCCATAGACGCATCAGCGACGGCCTTCATATCGGTCATGGTGCCCAGTACGTCAGGTTGTACAGATTCATCAATATCAAAACGCACTTCATCCCATTCTGGGGTATTAAAGCCGGGCGTGGTTTGAGCTTTTCGTTTAGGGCCACAACCCACATGAAGAAATTTTTGCATGGTATTTTTAGATAACTAATGTTAATTTAGGGTTAACTTAAAGTATAACTCTCAGTGGGCTTAAAACTCCATAGTATTTTTTACTATGACGACCTCTCTATTAATATTATGAATATTCTTTTTATCCATCAAAATTTTCCCGGTCAGTTCAAACATTTAGCGCCCGCCTTAGCAGCCGACCCTGCTCATACTGTTGTCGCGATGACTATGAGGAATGATGGGGTGACTCATTGGCAAGGCATTCGTTTAGTGCCTTATTATCCCCAAAGAGGATCAACGCCTAATATCCATCCTTGGTTAGGTGATTTTGAGACTAAAACAATCCGCGCAGAAGCCTGTTTTAGATTGGCTTTAAAACTGAGGGATGAAGGTTTTAATCCAGATGTAATTGTGGCGCATCCGGGTTGGGGTGAGAGTTTGTTTCTAAAGGAAGTCTGGCCTAAGGCTAAACTAAAAATATACAGTGAGTTCTATTATCATGTGGAAGGCACCGATATCGGCTTTGATCCTGAGTTTAGTGATGAAGAGCAAGCAGGGGCAGAAGATCAATTCTGTCGAGTACGGCTGAAGAATTTAAACAATTTATTACATTTTGAAACGGCAGAAGCCGGGCTTTCACCAACTGAATGGCAAGCCAGTACTTTTCCTGAACCTTTTCGCAGCAAAATAACGGTTATACATGATGGAATCGATACGCAGGTTATTAGGCCGAATGCGCAGGTAGATTTAACCCTGAATACGGCGGAAGGGAGTCGAATACTGACTAAAGCAGATGAAGTGGTGACGTTTGTTGGTCGTAACTTAGAACCTATGCGGGGCTATCATATTTTTATGCGTTCTTTGCCAGAGTTACTGAAAGCGCGTCCAAATGCGGTGATATTAATTGTGGGGGGGGATGAGGTGAGTTATGGCATCAAGCCAACGCAAGGTGATTCATGGAAGAATATTTTTGCGAAAGAAGTGCGTTCTGATATCAGTGATGCGGATTGGAAACGGATTCATTTTTTAGGTAAGGTGCCTTATCCGATCTTTTTGTCGTTGTTGCAATTGTCTACTGTTCACGTCTATTTAACGTATCCTTTTGTGTTGAGTTGGAGTTTATTAGAGGCTATGAGTGCGGGTTGCGCTATTGTTGCCAGTGATACGGCGCCGCTGCGGGAAGCGATTCATCATGATCAAACTGGACGCTTAGTGGGTTTCTTTGACCCTAAAGCCTTGGCGCAAGAGGTGAGTCAATTGCTGGGCGATGCGGAAGCCAGAGTTCGCTTAGGGGCGCAAGCGAGAGCCTTTGTGGAAGCGAATTATGATCTTAAGGCGGTGTGTTTACCCAAACAAATTCAGTGGGTGTTGTCTTAAGTGTTAGGTAAAGAAAAACAGTCAGGTCAGCGCTTGAAGCATATTTTATTAGCGGTCACCGGTGGTATAGCCGCCTATAAAGCGGCTGAATTAGTGCGGCTATTTAAACGTGAAGGTGCTGAAGTGCGCGTGGTGATGACGCAATCGGCGACGCAATTTGTTGCACCTTTAACCTTTCAGGCGCTTTCGGGTAATCTGGTTCATATCGAACTGCTAGATGTTGAAGCAGAAAATGCCATGGGCCATATTAGTTTGGCGCGTTGGGCCGATGTGTTAGTGATCGCACCCGCCACGGCGAATACGATCGCTAAATTAAGTCAGGGCTTAGCAGATGATTTACTATCAACCTTATATTTAGCGGCTACTTGTCCTGTTTATGTGGCGCCTGCCATGAATCAAGCCATGTGGAATCATCTGGCGACTCAAGAGAATATCGCCACTTTGGTTAGACACGGCGTAAGTTTAATAGGCCCCGAACAAGGTGATCAGGCTTGTGGTGAAACGGGTTTTGGGCGCATGTCTGAACCGGTTGCCATTGGCAAAATTATTTTAAGTGCACTTAATGAAGAACTTTTTGAGGCAGTATCGACGGCCCCACAAGCGAAGTTTTTAACAGGCTTAAAGATATTAATCACAGCGGGCCCTACTTGTGAGCCTTTGGACCCTGTGCGTTATTTGACCAATCGTAGTTCGGGTAAGATGGGTTATGCGGTTGCGGCGGCGGCTGTTAAAGCGGGAGCAGAGGTCACTTTAGTCAGTGGGCCTGTTACTCTGGCACCCCCTGAAAATGTTACCGTGCTTAAAGTCTCCACAGCGGAAGAGATGTATCAAGCGGTGCTGAGAGAAGCTTTAAAACAAGATATTTATATTGGTGCGGCGGCAGTAGCGGATTACAGCCCGGTACAGAGTATACACAAGCTTAAAAAGCAAAACGATCAAGACAGCTTAACCTTAGTCTTGCAAAAGACTCCAGATATTTTGGCTTCAGTGGCGGCACTTGAACACGGACCTTTTACCGTGGGTTTTGCCGCAGAAACGCACGACCTGGAAACCTACGCGCGTGATAAATTAACTCGAAAGAAGATTGATATGATTGCGGCTAATTGGGTAGGGCGTGAGCAAGGTGGTTTTGACAGTGAGCAAAATGCCTTGCAGGTCTTTTGGTCAGACGGGGAGCAACTCTTAGCAATGATGGATAAAACCCTCTTAGCGGAACAACTGCTGGAGTTAATTGCTCAGCGCTTTAAGACAGTCAGGGCAGGTCGTTAAAACACTTATTTTCTGGCTTCAATGAGTTTGATCATATCGCTACTGCGTTCGTCCACTCGAACCCAAGCAAAGCCACAAGCTTTAATGCTTTTAACGGTATTGCGATTAATATGGGCACCCACCAGTTTAAGTACGATGGGGTTAAACGCATTCATGAGGGCGGCTAAGAGTTTATTTGAACTCAGTACATGTTCCAATAATAAGACTTGTCCTCCCGGTTTACAGACCCGATAAAGTTCTTTTAAACCCTTATTGGGCAACGGGACTGAGCAAAACACAAATGAGGCAATCACCGTATCGAAGCTGTTGTCGGCATAAGCCAATGCTTGCACATCCATTAAATCTAGATCAACCGTGATGGCTTTCCTAGCTTTTTTACGCTCGGCTTGCTTCAGCATTTGCGGGCTAAAGTCTATGGCAGTGAGTCTTGCTTCAGCGGGGTAATAGTCAAAGTTCTTCCCAGTACCGACACCGACTTCAAGGACATGATAGCCTTCTACTTTAGTCCATAGTCTTTTGCGCCAGCGCTTAAAAAACAGGCCTTCCATCACAGATTCAAGACCTTCAAAATAAGGCGCAATGCGATCATATCTTTTTTTAATGGTTGCGCTGTCTGCTTTCATAATGCTTAAGACCTAGGAGTAAAGTTGTTGAATATTACAGTGAGACCTTAAGCTTCATCAACATTATTCTTGTCTGTCGTGTAAAATAGGCCTAAAGGTTTTTTGGATTTTGATAAACGTGAAAGTACACATAGAAGATTTGGTTCAAACAAGACTCCCCACTAAACACGGTGAGTTTATTCTGCATTATTTTAGTAATACGCTGGACGATAAAGAACACATGGCGCTGGTTAAAGGGGATGTTGTTCATCAAGAAAACGTGCCGGTTAGAATTCATTCCGAATGTTTTACTGGAGATGTATTGGGCTCCAGACGTTGTGATTGTGGTGAGCAATTAGCGATGGCGATGCAGTACATTGACGATTTTGGTTGTGGTGTTTTAGTGTACTTGCGTCAAGAAGGTCGAGGCATTGGCTTATTGAAGAAATTGCAAGCCTACAACTTGCAAGATCAAGGCATGGATACCGTAGACGCTAATATTCATCTGGGGTATTTAGCGGATGAAAGAGAATACACCATCGCGGGTTTAATACTAGAAAGCTTACAGCTTCAATCCATTAAGTTAATGACCAATAATCCCGAGAAGATTTCAGCCTTAACTGATTTAGGTATTAATGTGACGGGGCGTATTCCGGTTGAGTCGGTTGCCCATGATGATAATGTGGATTACTTAAAGACTAAAGCTCAAAAAATGTCCCACCTCTTGTTCAAATAGATTATTGAGAGCAAATTATGGCTTGTATTAATCGTTGCTCACGCGCAAAAACTTATGAAACGATTAATACAATGCCAATGCCGTCTTCACTACAGTGCCTTTCTTAAACCAATATGGTTTTTGCTATAGTGCCCTGCTTATACCAAGACAGTCTTTACTAACGACACCCAATAAGCCGCACCAATCGGTAAGATGTCATCATTAAAATCATAATGTGGGTTGTGTAATAAACAACTGTTTTCTGAAGGCCCGTTACCAATCCAACCATAACAACCGGGTTTTTCTTGCAGCATAAAAGCGAAGTCTTCTGAGCCCATGCTGGGAGTTGGCTTTAGATTGACACCGTTTTCACCGACTACGGCTGTGGCTGCTTTAATAGCCATGGCCGTTTCTATGTCCGTATTAAAGGTGACTGGATAGCCGGCATTTTCAGGATTAAAGTCAAGCTGGGTTTGCACATCAAAACCGGCCTCTATGCCAGCGAGTAATTGCTTTAATTTATCTGCAATCTGTGATTTAACCTGGGTACTAAAGCAACGGAACGTCCCTCTTAATACAACCGTTTCAGGAATAGCATTCCAAGTATTACCCGCATGAACTTGCGTAATACTCACCACCGCAGAATCGGCCGGATCAACGCTTCGACTGACAATAGTTTGCAGATGATTAATCAATTGTGCTGCCGCCACAATGGCATCATTGCCTAAATGTGGCATCGCGGCATGGGTGGCTTTCCCTTTGAGCGTGATTTGAAAACAATCAAAAGACGCCATCATCGCGCCGGGTTTAATAGCAAAATGCCCGACAGGGATATTCGGAAAGTTATGTAAACCAAATACTCTATCCGCTGGAAATTGCTTAAACAAACCGTCTTCAAGCATTTGTTTGGCACCTGCCCGGCCTTCTTCAGCCGGTTGAAAAATAAAATACACTGTGCCGTTAAACGATTGGTGTTCTGCTAAATACTTAGCCGCCCCTAAAAGCATGGCCGAATGACCATCATGGCCACAGGCGTGCATTTTGCCTTCATGACACGACTTATGCGCAAAGGTGTTTTGTTCTTGAATGAATAGCGCATCCATATCTGCACGTAAGGCTATTTTCTCTGAACTATCGCCCACCGATAAAGTGGCTACCACGCCGGTTCCACCCAGTCCTTGATGAACTGTCAGGCCAAAGCTATTGAGTTTATCGGCGATAAATTGCGCTGTGTGTACTTCTTCAAAAGCCGTTTCAGGAAATTGATGTAAATGACGGCGCCATTCGCGCATTTCTAAGAACAACGGTTGTAGATCAGGCGCGAGGGTCGTCATGAGATTCGTCAGAGGTCAGTATTAAAAACTTTATGCTAAAGGGCTTTGCTCGTTTTGGCAAGAGACAATAATGACTTGAGCAAAGCCACCGCCTGGCGTTCTAAAATTGGTGGTTTGGCCTTGATATAACCGAGCCATCAACAGTTGAGTTTCACCTTGATACACATAGTGCCGTAAATCGAATTTTAATGACACGATTTTAGCGTCTACAGTCAGATAACGCACACTGGGCGGCACTAAAGTTTGTGCTACATAATCGTGTTGCAGTAACTCTGAGAAGACCCGTTTAGTGAGTTTGTCACCCCGATAAGCGGCTTTACTGCCGAAGCCTTGGGTGGGTTTAAAAAATAATTGTTTACGGTTGATCCAAAGTGAATCAGCGTCGTTAGGGTTTACGAGAACCGTTTGAGCAATACCGTTTAATAATAAGGTGCGCGTGTCAGCATCAACCCCCATCTCAAGCAATGCGGTTTCGTCAGTTAACAGGCTTAGATTGCGTTTATTCGCATAGAGTGCATGTGCCCGCGGGTGCGGCGTTATCACAACAGTTCTTTCAAGATACGCCTGTTGTAAAGGACTATTGTGAGGAGATTCTAAGCCAAAATCAGTGAGTCGATTGTAGACCAGATCAATGGCTTGCTCATGATGCCAAAGGGTTTGATCGTGATAACTAAGTTCTGCGGGATCACAAATAATGGCTTTAATACCTTGGGCTTCAAAAAGTTTTTTAAATAATAAAAACTCAGGCAGTAGATATTGGCTTTCAGGCGCGTCATCAACAATGGCAATAGAACGTAACGGTTTGCCTGCGTGTTCGGCTTGCCATTCTTCAATAAACATAGTGATAAACGTCGAGTCAGGCGCGTTAATACTATGAAAAGTAGCAGGCACGGATAAGTGATTTGTGCTTGACAGGGGCGTGATGACTTGATGGCGCGTTGCGAGGGCACCCAGTAATCCACCGCCTGCATTGGTATTTATTTCTATGAGCTTAGGCCCCGTTGGGCTTAAATGAAAATCATAACCAAAGAAGACACTGTGTGCTTTAGGGATAAATTGCGCTGTTTTAGGGGCATAAGCGAGAACGCGCTCTTGATAAGCCGGCAAGGCAATGACGTGTTCTATGGCAGCAATAATAGCGAGTTGTTTTTGTAGATCTTCATGAGTCATGAAGACGGGGGCATCAGCAAACAGCGTAGGGCATTCTGAGGTGAGCATTTGATATAACAACGGCGCATTAAGGTGTTCACGCAGTGTATCTGGATTAAATAAATGCTGTTGGCAGTGTTGATTAAGCTGGCTGACGGCGTTGTGGTTGGGGTCCTCAGTGGATAGAGAAACAGGGGGTGATAGTGTTGGTTGAGTTTGTTTCACTAGCAAAGGGTGGTGTTGTTAAAAGTCACGGTAATAAAAAGAGTTATTGTAAGGGAAATTCTTGAAAACTTTGCAGATTATATTAATCCGCTTCGCTATTGTGTTATTTGACCTATTAATTTATTAAACTATGTTATATGACACAGTTTAGCAAGGTGTTTGTATGAGTATTTTACCAATCTTGTTTAAAATCAATTGATTATTTAATTGGCATGGGTTCTGCTAAACATGTAATAACTTTTACTTCATGGTATGGCGGGGGTTATCAATGGCTCAGCAATTTGTAGATGCAGATGTTAAGAAGAATAATAATGGCGCGTTATTAATAGGGACGGGGTTAGTGGTGGCATCAATGATTTTAGTGCCGGCCTTAGCGGTTAGAATGGGCTTGGGGGCCAGTTTGACAGGGGCATTAAGAATTGCCTTAATGAAAGCATCAAGTAGGGCGGTAGCCAGTTCTATGGATGATTCTAAAACGGCTTAAATATTATTTATTAGCATCATTGAGGCTATTGATTTAGGTGTAATTAAGATAAAATGATCGCTTGTTTTTTATTGAGATAAAAATGTGAGCGTTATTGTAACGTGTGGTCATCTTGAATCAGGGTTTGAGTCAGTCCGTGATTTATTGATGTCCGTTGGTATTCAGGAGTCAAAACCATCTAAGCATGAGCGTGTTTTGCCCGACCAATTGCATGCGCAGATTTTTGATGCTTATGATTTAAATATAGACAAGGCCAGATTTGTTACGCCACTTAATCCGGGTAAGATGTGGCAATACCTCGCGATTGATCTGTTTATAGGTAATATGGATCAAAAAGCATGGGGCTGGGGAGACGCTAAAAGTTTATGGTTGTTAGATTTTTGGAAGGAGCAAGATTCTCAGGTTAATTTCGTACTGGTTTATTCTGCCCCAGAATTAGTGGTTGCCAATTATTTGATGAAGCATCAGGCGACTGCGAGTGAGATAGACGCGGTACTCGGTGTTTGGATTGCGTATCAAACAGAGATGTTGCGCTTTTATAAAGCTAATTCGCCCCGGTGTTTATTAGTGAATGCGGCAGATTGTGTTAAGGAGCCGTTATCTTTTATCAATCGATTCCGTCATCAATTCTCGATTAAGATTTCTAACAAATTGACATTAGCGCCGCTCTCTCAAGATACTTTATCGATTATTGCGGCGAAGTTAGTTAAAGATTTGTTGGTTGATAGCAAGGCAGCTAAAGATCTTTATGATGAATGTGAGCGATTAGCGGCTCATGTTAATCAATTGAGTTCTCCTCCGTTAGCTTTATCCGGTTACACCGTTTTTGAGTCGTTTAGACGTCTTTGTGAAAACCATGAAGAGATAAAGATTGAAAGAGACAACCAAATAAAAACTGTTAAACATTTAGAAAGTGAGTGTTTAAGATTAGGCGATGAGTTACAGCAATTAACCCGGCATAATCTGGAGCAGGCCTCTTTAGAAAAAGAACGCACGGCATTGCTTCATAAGTTGATTCAGGAGAGAGATCAGCAACTTTATTTGTCCTTAGATCGGAGAGCAAAAAAAGACTCCTTGCCCCATCTAAATGAAAATGAAGCTATACAAACCGAAGAAAAAGAGTCAGTGAATCTTCATCTCGTTAAAAACGCTAGATAGTTGATAAAAATAACTTGTTAGTCATCGTCTTATAAGTACCTTGATTCTGTTTAAGAAAAAAACAGTCCGGTTTCTTTGTCTTAAATTTATAAATCTCCTTGTTGTAGTTGAAATTATAGTTTGCTAGTATGGTTATTAAGCTTAATAG
>CAIPDT010000137.1 GCA_903863905.1 uncultured Methylococcaceae bacterium | reverse complement strand
TACTCGTCAACTGTGACACCATAATTCTCTATATAACTCTGCATATCAGGGCTAATCATTAAATCTTCTTGAGCAGCTGCAGGGCTGTATTCAAGAGCTAATATAATAACGAGCAAGCCGAGCAATGCAGCGGTGGCCAACTTACCTTTAAAATCTGGGTTTTTGTCGGTGGATCTACTTAATAACCATGCTTTATCAGCGTGGTCTTTCATGATTAAGTTCATGGTGTTCTCCAAAAGATTAAATTATTGTTTTGTTATAAATTGGCCAATTTATACGGCTAGACACTGGGACGCAGGCGGCGCTAATAAGGGTGAGTTAACCCAATGTCTATGCGTATAAATCTAGGTCTTTCCCTAGCGTCAGATCGGTTAACACTTCGCTGGTGGATCAGGTCAGCTATTTTTGCGGCTGTTTTTAAAGCATGACTCAATTAACTACAAACGACTTATTACGCAGCGTCTGGCCTGCGGCCGCAAAATCTTAAAAACTATTTAGTCCTCGAAAAAGAACCGGCCATTAAGACCGGTTTAACGAGGGCAACACATGAAGGGTGTTTTTTTTAGCGGCCGACAAAGCTTTTTTCGATCTCGATGCAGGTCTCTTTAATAATCAGTACAGCTAAGGGTCTTGTTTTTAGGGCTTTTGTTTTCATTGTTTTGCTCCTGGGGTATGGTTTTGGACGCCGGAAGTAGGTGAATGACGTCTACTTATCGCCCGCTAAGGCTATCCGGCTAACTGTTTCAGCGTGTTGGCTGTTGGGGATAGTTTAGCAATATGCTAAATAATGTCAATAGCGTAATGCTAAATATTTTTCCGCCAGGCACAAAAAAACCTTCTGAATAGAAAATAAAAAATCTTATCTTTACGTTTTAGATATAAAAGGTTTACAATAAATTTTTAATTGCTTTACATTTATGAGGCGCTTATGAATCTAATAACTAAACAAATCTTATTATTAATATCTGAAAATGGTAAGAACGTAGCAGCACGATTATCTGAGCAGCTTGGGATATCTAGGCAGGCCGCTAGTGCAAGAATAAGAAGCGCCATTAAAAATGGTTTTGTAGTAAAGACAGGGGCAGGCCGCGGTATTTGTTATGGTATTGCCGAAATTGAGCGCATACATCAAGAATTTAGCAGGGAAGGGTTATCCGAAGACAGTGTGTGGCGGACTGCTTTAGCGCCTGTTGTTGCAAAATTTCCTGTTAATGTCAGGGATATATGGCATTACGGTTTTACTGAAATGGTTAATAATGCAATCGATCATTCCAATGCAAAATCTATTAATGTCTGGGTTGTTAGAAATCCTTTATTTACTCAAGTATGGATAGCTGATGATGGAATAGGGATTTTTTTAAAGATACAGCGCTCTTTAAATTTGTATGATCCAAGAGAATCTATTCTAGAGTTAGCCAAGGGAAAACTAACAACGGATCCTTCTAATCATTCAGGAGAAGGTATTTTCTTTTCTAGTAAAGTGTTTGATTTATTTGATATACGATCAGGTAGTTTGCATTTTATGCATGATGATGGTCTTAATGATTTATTGATTGAGCGGGCAGAGAATGCAGAAGGTACGTTAGTCGTTATGCGCTTGTTGAATGACTCAACACGAACAACGAAAGAAGTATTTGATAAATTCACAACTGATGAAGAGTATACTTTCGCCAAAACAATCGTACCAGTTCGCCTGGCACAATATGAGGGAGAGAAACTGGTATCAAGGTCTCAAGCCAAAAGATTGATATTTAGATTTGAAAAATTTAAAACCGTTATTCTTGATTTTTCAGGTGTTGAAGAAATAGGGCAGGCCTTTTCTGATGAAGTTTTTAGAGTATTTCAGAACACTCATATAGATACTAAATTGGTACCTATTAATATGTGTGTGTCTATTCGTAATATGATATCTCGGGTTAAATCCAACACCTAATAAATGTGATTAGGCACAAAAAAACCGCCGTTAAGCGGTTTTATTTGGAATTTTGTTCAGCAATAACTCATCTGAAGTTAGATTGATAAGAAAATAAATTGGAACTATTGCTATACGGTTTGTGAATTTCTAGCTAGGTTGCAGATAATGGTCGTAACTAACACTATCTGAATAATGTTGTCTGCAAATAACATAAGCATTACTCTGAATGGAAAAGGGTTTGGATTAGCTGAGTAGCCATAGACTGACATTCCTGCAGTTAGCATTAAGCAAATTACTGTTAAAAAATATTGTGTGAATAATATATCTAGGTAGCCATTGCGTTTGTAGGCTTCAAAATTTGGAGTTTTTGTAAAAATAAAAAGGATAGTAATTATAGTAGCAAGAAAACCAAGCATAGTATAAGAAAAGCCTGCAATCATTGTAGATAGGTCTTTTTTATTGGCAAATAGCAACAATGGTTCGATTACTTTATTATTGACTAAGATTGTGTAGATCCAATAAAGAATTGGACCAGGCATCAAGGTTCCTAAAATGGTCAATGCTTGCAATAGTCTCTTTTTTGATTGACTCATCTTGCTCATGTGCGTTTACCTTTTCACTTAGTAGGGGGTTAGCTTGGATTTTATCCCTAAATGTTGTAGCAATTTCATGTTCGTCTTTTATGTTGATATTGTCTGATAAAAGTCCTTTTCCTGCCAAATAAAGATCAATTAAGACAGGGTGTAGGTCGTCTTTTGCTTTTAATATCAGTTTTTCAATACCTTCATCCGGAATTGAATTAAGTATACGTTTAGCCGCTTTACTGATATCTTTGCGATTTCTTGGCTTTAAAATGATTTCAAAGCTTTCAACTTCCTCAAATTCTTCAGCTTTTCCACAGAAGCCCTGGACAAGATCATCAAACAGTTTATTCGATTTGTTGATCTGTATGGTGGAACGGCCTATGAACGGCATTGCCATGGCATCGGCTCGTGTGGACTGAATTAAAAACGGAATGATGGTAAATTCATGGTCTGTTATATTTAGAGAAACAAATATTTCATCAATGAAATTGCCAAAGGTGTGAATCCGAGGAGCCATTGAGGTGGAAGCAAAGCCTAAGTAGCTATCGGATATATAGACATAGGAAGCAAATCCTATCATCTCTCCTTGGTTCAAACTATCAATTATTTCGGATACAGTAGTGTCGTTAGCATTTATTTTTTTGATAATTTCATTGTTTCTGGTTTCAATAAATAAATATAAATCACCTGTTGCTGGTAATAAAAATATATGCTCATTGTTGTGCCTGAAGGTATTTTTGTAGGTAGGATCATTGTATTTACAGAAATTTTTTATAAATTCCTTTATGGACATTCCTTTTTTTACGTTGTTTTTTTTCTCGGTAAATGAATATCCGTAATAACTTAATTTCATTTTTTAGCCCACTATAAATGATTTTGATATCGTATTGTTTTTCACAAATTTACTCTTAGGTTTAAATAATTATTAGATATTTCAAATATGATTAAATCACCACAACTGCGACGACCAAAAGACTTAGCAGTGCATCAAACATCAAATCCAGCAAAAATAACTACGCCACAAATGTGCATGCCTTCTACTAATTCTATTTTGTCGTACTGCGGATTGAGCGGGAATAACCATTTTTTACCATCTTCTTCACGATAGACTTTAAAAGTGACTTCATTGCTGTCTAGCAATTTCGCGATTACTTTTTTTCCGCTAAGCAATGGCGCTTCTGGGTCAACGTAAATCAATGTGCCTTCTGAAAAGCTAACTGAACTACCAAAGGGCGCTAGCATAGAATCCCCGCGCACTCTTAGGGCATAAGTATGTTTGCTATGCGAGACAGGACAAGGAATCCAGCGCTCGGCATCGCCTACATTGAAATTATCAATTGCTTCGCACCACGCTCCGGCTTGTACCCAACTAATAACAGGCACATCCCCACGGTTTTCTGGCCCGACTGCAATGTTGTTATCTAAGATAGAGGGTTGAGGGGAGTCAGTAATGTGTTTACTGCCTTTTCCAGATATTAACCAGTTCAGGTCATAGCTAGTCATGTTTGCAACTATTGCTATGTTGGTCTTATCTATCCGACCATTTTTTATCCAGCCTGTTATTGCAGTTGGAGATATGTCACACGCCTCTGCAATTCTTACTTTTCCACCACGCGGCAAAGATGCTATCGCTTCTTTTAATCGGGAAGCAAGTTCTAGTCTTTGTTGTTCATCATTATTATCAATATTAAGCATTGCTCCACTATATACCGACTTTATATTAGAAAATAGAAAGCTATGCTTTGACTTTAATATAGAGCTATGCTTTAATTTGTGCATGATAAATTTACCTATATCCGAATATCAAAGTAAGTCCGCATTTTGCAGGGCTGTTGGCTTATCCCCTCAATATCTCAACCAGATAGAGAAAGGGTTAAGACCAATACCCCCAAAAGTTGCAATTTCATTAAATAAGCTACATGGAGTGTCTCTATATGAGATGCGTCCGGATATATATCCAAAGGCATTTGAGTAACCAAGATGCCTGAACTTAGAGCAGAGCTACCCGATTACATTGCCGCTGTCTTAGATGGCTATTGCTCAGCGTCTGGACAATGCCGAACTAAAGTTGTCGTCGATATTCTCGATGAGTGGGCTAGGCAAAAACACCATGAGTCTATTGTGATACTTAGAGTTGCCGGCAACAATCCGATTGGATTGGATAAAAAAAATTAATTGGTCACTTGCGCACAGTGTCGGCATTTTACCCGCGACACCATAGGTTTTGGTGAGGGTATCGGCAGCTGCGCACCGATGGAGATTTGGCTGGATAAGTTTCCAAAAAGGAGACCCAGACCTGAAGTCTACGATAAAAATTATAAAGCGCTAGGCAACAGAGTGTTTTGGCCTGATGTTGAGCGGGTTTGTAGTAAATATGAGGCCCTCGTTGTGCTTGATAAGCCTATAAGCGAATCAAGAAAACGAGAGTATTTTTAACCAGTTTTGCAAGGCTAGGCTGATCCCCGAATATACGGCCCCTTACCGTAC
>CAIPDT010000136.1 GCA_903863905.1 uncultured Methylococcaceae bacterium | reverse complement strand
TTCACCAAGAGTATGTTTCTTTGCTTCGGATGTTTTAAAGTGTCGCCCTTCCTTAATCGCTGCTTCGGTAACAACTACCCACTTCTTAGCATCGGTTATTCTTGGAAAAGTTGCGGTTTGTGCCGGATAGCCTTTAAGTCGGATTTGCGCGGTGTAATAAGGTTTCCCTTCTGCGGTTAACCGTTTAGTGATGGTTGCCATAATTGTTCCTGTAGGGTAACAACTGGCTTTCTGATATGATGCTTTCAGCCATTGCTTAACCCAGAATTAAGTTATTGGTAAGGCCTTGTTGGTGCTGATTACACCCTCAAGGCCGCTTTTTTCTAGGTTTTCATTATATACTCATGACACAATTAACTATAAATAAGGGTAATAAATGGCAAAAATTGACAACAACATAAAAAAGTTAACTATTTGATTTAATTATTCTTATTTGTTGTTGCGTGTTGGTGTTTATGGTCTTTCTGGGATTCATAACCCTGGGATCGGCGGTTCAAATTCACCTATCGCCACCATAAGAATCAATGGCTTAGGTGCAAACCAAGCCCTTTTTTTGTGCCTGAGAATTAACCCGGCGTGACACTGTGTGCAATATTATGCAATAAGCAAATCAATAATACACCCATTACAATCAATGCAATTTGTTGCAAAGAGGTTTTTATATCGGTCTTGGTATGTAAAGAGGGTATTAAATCCGCCACCGCAATATAAATAAAACTAGAGGCCGCCAGGGCTAAAAAATACGGTAAGGTGTCGTGTAAATCTTCTAGGCTAAAATAAGCTAACACACCGCCTACGACCGTTGTTAAACTGGCTAACACATTATAAAAAAGCGCTTTGCCCCGAGAATAACCACTGTCTAAAAGAATCGCAAAATCACCAACCTCTTGAGGAATTTCATGCGCCGCGACCGCCAAACTAGTGACTATCCCTAATTGCACGTCAGTTAAAAAAGCCGCCGCAATCAAAACCCCATCCACAAAGTTATGAATGCTATCCCCTAGAATAATCAACGCACCCGCAGACTTTGCTCGACTATGACTGTGGCTGTGTCCATGGTTATGGCCCTGATGATCATGTCCGTCATCAGTATGTGCTTCACAATGTCCTGAATGACAATGTCGCCAAATCAACAGTTTTTCTAACACAAAAAACCCTAAAATACCGACCAATATAGTACCCGATAAGGTTTGAAATTGTTCAGGCTTGACTTGCTCAAACGCTTCAGGGATCAGCCCCCAAAAAGCGACTGCTAATAAGGCGCCAATCGCAAAACTAATTCCATGAGGTAACACGGCCTCACGATGTTCATCGCGCAGCAATAAAAACACCGCCGCCGCCAATACACTTAAAATACCGCCTACAGCGGTAAATATTATAATTAATACCAATAAATTCACTTTATCATTCTCTCCAAATTAAAGTCGCCATGCGTCCTGTTTGCGCATCCCTTCGATAAGAATAAAAACGCTCATACTCAGTAAAAGTACAAAACTCACCCCCATAAACATCTGCAATACCTATTGAAGCCAACTCAATACGCGCTAATTGATAAATATCCGCTAACCACTTGCCGTGACCTTGCGCCTTAAACGCACTTGAAAAAGCAACGGCTTTATTTAAAAACGCTGTTCGCACCTCATCACCGACTTCAAAACAACCAGGACCAATCGCTGGACCTAACCATACCCAAAAATCATCCTCGTTATCAGAACCCTGCAGCGTCTCTCGCAAGGCCACTATGGTATTAACAATCACACCGGCCAGCAAACCACGCCACCCGGCATGAATAGCCGCCACACCTAAACTCTTTTTAGAACACACCAACAAAGGTAAACAATCGGCAGTCATCACGGCACACACAACACCCGCATCAATACTATAACTGGCGTCCGCTTGCTGTAATTTAGGTGTTTTTAGCGCCTTGACGACACGATCACTGTGAACTTGATCCAACCATATCGGTTCAGACGGCAAAGCCAATAGGCGCGTTATTATTTGCCTATTTTGTTTAACGTGTTCGCCATCATCCCCTACATGTAAACCGACATTCAAATTCTCGTAACTCCCTGCACTGACCCCACCGTTTCGTAAGGTCGTAAATGCACGGATATTAGACGGCGCTGGCCAATCTGGAATTAAATAAGATTCAATCTTGCTCATTATCAGCCAAAGCCGCCAATAAACGGGCCATGTCATCTGGCAAGGGTTGTACCCATTCCAGATATTCATTCGTAACTGGATGTAACAAACCCAATTTTGCCGCATGTAAAGCTTGACGCTTAAAACTACGCAATTCTTTTTCTAAAGTCTCACTACAGCCTGCTGGCATTTGAAATCGACCGCCATAAACCTGATCACCCACTAAGGGGAAGCGAATATGGGACATGTGCACTCGTATTTGATGCGTACGCCCCGTTTCTAACTTAACCTGAACAAAGGTATGCCTGGTGAAACGACGCTCTACACGATAATGGGTGACCGAATCTTTACCAGACTCTCTAACCGCATAGCGTTTTCGATCGGTAGGATGTCTTGCGATAGGTTCATCGACTGTTCCACCTGCTGTCATCCGCCCACGAGTAATGGCTAAATACTCTCGGGTAATAGCACGGTCTTGCAATTGCTGAGTCAGGCTATTATGCGCTTGCAAGGTTTTTGCAATCATTAACAAGCCACTGGTTTCTTTATCAATTCGATGCACAATACCCGCACGTGGTAATGTTTCTAAATTTGAATCATGATGGAGTAAAGCATTTAACAAGGTGCCATGCCAATTTCCAACTGCCGGATGTACCACTAAACCCGCAGGTTTATTAACAATTAACAGACTCTCATCTTCATAAATAATATCTAAAGGGATTTTCTCAGGCTCTGAAGTGATGACTATTTCTGCTTCCGCATCTAAAATAATTTCTTCTCCCCCCTCTAACTTGTCTTTTGGCTTAAGTGATAAACCATTCACCTGCACACGCCCCGATTTAACCCAAATCTGCAATTTACTGCGTGAATAATCGGCAAATAATTCCGCTAGGACTTGGTCCAAACGCATCCCTGCCATTTCGTAAGGTACTTCTGCTACTAATCTTGTCATAACAAGTTCTTCTGAATAAACCATTGTTAAGTTATACTCTTCGGATAGGAAACTATTTTCAAGTTCGCTGTTTATCCTGCGAGAAAACCTCTAATATTACAACGTGTCGTTGGTACTATGCGATTAATTTTAATTAAATTTTTATTTATATGCTGTTTAAGCCTCTCTTTATCGGGCTGCAGTTCCTTTAAAGACCTGTTTTCGAGTGACTCAAAATCCTCTGATGAAAGCGAATATGCTGACTGGAATGCAGAAAAATTCCGTACTGAAGCTAAAAAATCCGTGGATGCAGGGAGTTATGAGAAAGCAATCAAACTCTATCAAGCTTTAGAATCACGCTATCCTTTTGGTGCTGATTCCGCACAAACAGAACTTGATATTGCTTACGCCTATTTTAAAAATAGTGAACCCGACTCGGCAATTGCTGCCGCGGATCGCTTTATTAAAATTAACCCGCGTAACCCTGCAGTCGATTATGCTTTTTATCTAAAAGGCTTAGTTAACTACAATCGAGGCATTGGCTTTGTGGATCGATTTTTACCTACCGATACCTCACAGCGCGATGTTGGCACCGCAAAAGATGCCTTAAAAAACTTTGAAGATCTCATCAGTCGTTATCCAGCCAGTAAATATGTGCCCGATGCGCATCTACGGATGATTTCTTTAACGAATAATATTGCTATGCACGAAGTGCATGTTGCTCGCTATTATTTAAAACGTAAAGCTTATGTTGCAGCCGTTGATAGAGCCTCAACGGTGATTGATAAATATCCACGTGCCCCCGCTATTCCTTATGCATTATTAGCCTTAAATGAAGCGTACACAGAACTTAATCAATTAGATCAAGCTAAAGATGCAAAACGAGTTTACGACCTTAACTTTCCTAATGGCCCGGTGGTGTTAGAACAATCAAACTCAACCATTTCTCATAAAATATGGGATTTTATTGGCCTAGATAAATAAGCATTTACGTCTATACGAGCCCCACTTTAAAACTGGGTCTCGTTTAACAATCATCCAAACTACTGGGAACACTACTATCAACTTATACTCTTTTGAAAAGCTGGTTCGTTTAAAGCAAGATTCCTCATCAAACTTATCGAGTTTGAGCGTGGTAAGAGGTTGACACTCAATGAAACGAATATTTCAATAGGTGAAGGTTTACGTGACAAAAGTTGGTGGATGGGCAACCTCTTTCCAACTATTTTACTTAAGCAATTAAACATAGATGCCAGAATGTTATCGGCAACACAACAGTTTAGTCAGGCCGCCACCGGCGCTTCTCATGCTAAATTAATCAACAATAATATCCGTGGTGACCACACGTATTGGCTAAATGAGCCCAGTTTAGAGCCCAACCAAACTCAGTCGGACTTAACACAGCAACATATTTCCCAAGCAATGCTGTCTTTAAAGAACACGTTTGAAAGCTACTTTCCAATACATTTAAATAATTTTGAAGGTCATTACAGCCACTACCCTACCGGGAGTTTTTACAAAAAACACATGGATAATGCTCGCCA
>CAIPDT010000135.1 GCA_903863905.1 uncultured Methylococcaceae bacterium | reverse complement strand
TTGCTTGGTGACCATAGCGAATGTGAACCACCCGATCCCATCCCGAACTCGGAAGTGAAACCATTTAGCGCCGATGATAGTGTGGCAGTTTGCCATGCGAAAGTAGGGAATTGCCAAGCTCTTATTTAAAAAACCCAAGTCATTTTACTTGGGTTTTTTTTTGCCTTAAAAAAGGGTAATATACCGCTTAATACGCAGGTATTAATAACATTCAGACTAGGGATTGATACAGAATTATTATGCAAATTGCTTGGGATAAAATAGACACCGTTTTATTGGATATGGACGGCACTTTGTTAGATTTAAATTTTGACAATCATTTTTGGAATGAATTTATTCCTTTAAAATACGCTGAACAAAACAATTTAAGTATTACAGAAGCTAAACAATACTTAAAACCACAGTTCAAAAGCATGGAAGGTCAACTAGAGTGGTACTGTTTAGATTATTGGAGCGAGACATTACATTTAAATATTGCAGAATTAAAACAAGAAGTGTCAGAATTAATTGCTGTATTGCCCCATGTTATGGAGTTTTTAGAAAAACTAAAGCAGTCGTCTAAAAAAGTTCTATTAGTGACTAATGCTCATCGAGATAGTTTAAATTTAAAAATGGATAAAACCTGTTTACAGGTTTTTTTTGATGACATTATCAGTTCACATGACTTTGGTTTTGCAAAAGAACATCAGCAGTTTTGGCAACAATTAGACGAACTGCATATATTTGATAAAAAAACAACTTTATTAATTGATGATAGTATAGCCGTTTTGAAATCAGCCGAACTATTTGGGATTAAATATTTAATTTCAATTAGTAAGCCAGATACTCAGCAACCCATTAAATGTGTTACTGAGTATGATGCTATTGAAGATTTTAGAGTCATAACGTTAGGTTTATAAAATGTATTATGAAGTAGATTTTCTAATAAATTTAGGTTTGGGCTTCTGAATAATTTTTTCAGGTAAAATTATATCGGCTAATAGTTCGGGTTTTATGGTTTGAACAGGGATTTTTTGGTCAATGTATTGTTCAATATCCGGCATTGAGTAGGCGTATTGTTCACAGATAAAACTGATGGCCTCACCACTTGCTCCAAAACGAGCTGTTCGGCCTATTCTATGGACATAATCTTCAGCGTCTTGAGGTAAATCATAATTAAAAACATGTGACACGTCTGGAATATGTAAACCTCTAGCGGCTACATCCGTAGCGATGAGTAAATTTATACGATTTTGTTGAAAATCATTTAATAACATTTGTCGCTTTTCTTGTGGTACATCACCACTTAGTGCGGCAGTTTTGTATCCGTTTGCATTGAGTGTTATATTTAAAATTTCTGCACAACGTTTAGTGTTTACAAAAATAATACTGCGTTTAGGTTCACTGTGTTGTAAAAGACCAATTAACAAAGCTATTTTTTGATCGTTAGAGGGGCAATAAGCCACCTGTTTTATGGCGGTAGAGGTTACTTCTTCTGATTCAATACGAATCAATACAGGCTCATTCATATGCTCATAAGCCAACTCCGTCACTTTATAGGATAACGTTGCAGAAAATAACATATTTAAGCGGTCTTGCGGTGCCGGCATCCGCCTTAATAGATAGCGAATATCTTTAATAAAGCCTAAATCAAACATGCGATCAGCTTCATCCATCACTGTAACTTTGATATTTTCTAGATTAATCGCATTTTGTCTATAAAAATCTATAATTCGGCCGGGTGTACCAATGATAATATCAATATTAGTTTTTAAACTATCCAATTGTTTTTGGTAATCAGTGCCTCCATAAATTAAGGCAAATTTTAAATTTAGGTGACGACTAAGTAACAGTGCATCTTTATGAATTTGAATGGCAAGTTCTCGTGTAGGTGCTAAAATAATAGCCCGAGGCGTTTTAACGTAAGATTGTTTGTTTTCGGTTCGATTGGTTTTCGGGGGTACAGTCTCTTTGGAATCATCAGTTGAAAGTAACGTTGATGTAGAGCTTGGACGTTCATTATCATTAAGCAGGTACTGAAACGTTGCTAATAAAAAAGTCGCGGTTTTACCTGTCCCTGTCTGGGCTTGTCCGGCAATGTCTTTGTCTCTAAGTAATAATGGTAGCGCTTTATCCTGAATGGGGGTGCATTCATTGAAGCCTGCGTCCTTTAGACAAAGCAATATATTGTCAGAAAGCTCTAAATTACTAAAGCGAGTTTTTGTTAAATGGGTCGTTTTCATAGAGGTATAGCATACCCTAAAAATCGAATTGTTTGAAATTGGTTGTTTAGAAGCGTATAGTTTTAATTTTTAATTTTTGGAGTAATAGTGTGAGTGAAGCAGTCCAACATGTAAGTGATAGCGAATTTGAACAAACTGTACTTAAGGCAAATGGCCCTGTACTCGTTGATTATTGGGCTGAGTGGTGTGGACCTTGTAAAATGATTGCGCCAATTTTGGAAGCAGTTGCCACAGAATATGCGGGTAAAGTGACGGTTGTTAAAATTAACATAGATGAAAACCCATTAACTCCTCAACATTATGGTGTCCGCGGCATTCCAACTTTAATGTTGTTTAAAGATGGTGAGATTGAAGCGACTAAGGTGGGTGCCTTATCTAAATCTGAATTAGCTAAGTTTATTGATAGTAATATCTAAAATGTTTGTATTTTTGTTCAGACCTGTCATAAAAGTTGGACGGGTCTGAATACTTCAGTTATACTACTCAACTGCGATAATCCTACGCAATCAACTTGTCGTCCGATAAATTACATTCCAGAACATTGAATCCTACCCCGGTTGTTAGGAATTAAACTCTAACAACGTATCTTCGAGTTACCTTTTTTATGAATCTTACCGAGTTAAAATTAAAACAAATAAGTGAAGTTATTGAAATCGCCGAGTCTCTAGGGCTTGAGAATGTTGCTAGATCGCGTAAGCAGGATTTAATTTTTGCCATCTTAAAGAAACAAGCTAAAGCGGGTGATGATATTTCTGGTGATGGTGTTCTGGAAATATTGCAAGACGGCTTTGGGTTTTTACGAACGCCGGGCTGTTCTTACTTAGCAGGCCCCGATGATATTTATGTATCCCCTAGTCAGATTAGACGCTTCTCTTTAAAAACCGGCGATACCATTACTGGTAAAATTAGACCTCCTAAAGATAACGAACGCTATTTTGCAATGCTTAAAGTTGATCAAATCAACTTTGAACCCCCTGAAAATACAAAGAATAAAATCACCTTTTCAAATTTAACGCCGCTGTTTGCTAAACAACGTTTTGCACTTGAGCAAGGAAACGGCACGAGCGAAGATTTAACAGGTAGAATTATCGATTTAATCGCACCAATTGGTAAAGGTCAACGTGGTTTGATTGTTTCACCGCCAAAAGCCGGTAAAACCATGATTCTTCAAAGCTTGGCTCAAGCAATAGCAGAAAAAAATCCTGAATGTTATTTGATTGTATTATTAATCGATGAGCGTCCAGAGGAAGTGACGGAAATGGAGCGTTGTGTTAGAGGTGAAGTTATTTCTAGTACTTTCGATGAACCCGCGACTCGACACGTTCAAGTGGCTGAAATGGTGATTGAAAAAGCGCGTCGTTTAGTTGAACATAAGCACGATGTAGTTATTTTGTTAGATTCTATTACGCGACTGGCTAGAGCTTATAATACCGTAGTGCCTTCTTCTGGTAAGATCTTAACCGGGGGTGTTGACGCAAATGCCTTAGAAAAACCAAAACGTTTCTTTGGGGCCGCTAGAAACATTGAAGAGGGTGGTAGTTTAACTATTATTGCGACCGCTTTAGTTGATACAGGTTCTCGTATGGACGAGGTGATTTATGAAGAGTTTAAAGGCACCGGTAACATGGAGCTGCATTTAGACCGCAAAATTGCCGAGAAAAGAATTTACCCTGCTATTAATATTAATCGTTCAGGAACACGCCGTGAAGAGTATTTGGTTGATCCTGATACCTTACAAAAGACTTGGATTTTAAGAAAAATTCTTCAACCTATGGATGAAACAGCGGCATCTGAGTTCTTAATAGGTAAGCTAAGAGATTTTAAAACCAATGCTCAGTTCTTTGACTCAATGAAGCGTTAAGCCCTCGATTTTATATGACTGATTTCACTCTGTTGATACATGCGTTAATTCTTGGCTTGGTAGAAGGACTTACAGAGTTTCTTCCAGTTTCATCAACGGGACATTTAATTTTAGCAGGGCAGTTGCTTGGCTTTAATGATGATAAAGGAAAGGTATTTGAAATTGCTATTCAGTTTGCGGCAATTTTAGCGGTGGTATGGGAGTATCGTGCTCGATTAACTCATACGGTAGTGAGTTTACGATCTGACGCATCCTCACAGCGTTTGGCAATTAACTTAGTAGTGGCTTTTCTGCCAGCTGCTATTTTAGGTTTTTTGTTTTTAAAACAAATTAAATTTTATCTGTTTAATCCTTTTGTAGTGGCTACAGCCTTTATTGTGGGTGGTGTTTTAATTCTATGGGCTGAGCGCCGTCAGCATAATGTTCATGCTGAGTCAGTTGATGATTTAACGTGGCGTGATGCCTTGAAAGTAGGTTTTGCACAAGCACTGGCTATGATACCGGGCACTTCAAGATCAGGCGCAACTATCATTGGTGGTTTGTTTTTTGGACTATCACGTCGTGCGGCGACTGAGTTTTCATTTTTCCTCGCGATTCCGACTATGTTCGCGGCTACCCTGTATGATGTTTATAAGAATCGAGATTTGTTTAGTGTTGATGATTTAGCATTATTTGCGGTGGGTGGCACAGTGTCTTTCATTAGTGCTTTTATTGCGGTACGAGGTTTAATCCGATTTATTAGTCGTCATGACTTTACGGTGTTTGCTTGGTACCGGATTGCTTTTGGAATTATTGTATTAGTCTCTGCCCAAATGGGTTGGGTTGATTGGGGTCATCATTAATTTATAGCTTCAACGTAGACTGTAAGAGTTAAAAAAAGGGCGCCTAGGGCGCCCTTTTAATTTGTTGTGGTGATTAACCCAGCAATTCTTTCGTTTTAGCAATGATTCCGGTTGGATCAATGCCTTGATGAGGGAATTGTTCCCAAAGGCCGCCACAGCCTTCTTTATGCGTTGCAATATGCGCAAATTTAGGTGTTAAGCCACGTTCAAGTAACCATGAACCAAAACGACTACCTAAACCCGTTTTTTTGTTATAAGATTCTACAACAAGGACAAACGGTGCTTTACCGATTTTGGCCATCATCTCTTCATCAATCACGTTTAATGTGGGTTTATTGATTAAGCCGACATCAATACCTTCTAATTTTAAACGTTCTACGGCATCAAGTGCTCTGTATAAAGATTCACCAAAGCTGACGATATAGCCTTGTGTGCCTTCACGAATAACTTCATCTTTGCCTGAGACAAATTTGTAATCTCCACCGAAGTAATCTTCACCGTCTGTATTTAGAATAGTCGGTACTTTAGAGCGAGTTGAAAAAACAAAACGTAAGCCAGGGTTAAAGAAAATAGTTTCTAAACAGGCTTTCATTTGCAGAGGATCTGCAGGGAAATAGAGGTTAGTGTCATAACCATCGCCTAACCCATTGTCTGCAAACATGTTGTTTAGACCAAAATGACAGGTGTTATCTGCCATATCATCAATACCTGAATGCGAGAAATGGCTAAGTACGTTAGAATTATTCAAACGAGCCATAGTGATTTCAGATAATAACATTTCTAAAAATGCACTAAAGGTACCAAAAATACCTTGTTTACCCGCTTCCATACCAAAGCCAGCTGCGGCAGAGAAGTTACCACGTTCCATGATACCTGAAGAGATAAAAACTTCAGGGTAAGCGGCGTGAATTTTAAATAAGCCACAAGAGCCTTCAAGATCACTATCAATAACGCGAACTTTTTCGTAACGTTCTGCTTCGCTTAAACGACCTAAAATTTCAACAGCCGCATCACCGAAGACATTACGGTTAGCATCCCATTTGTCACTTGAGCCAAGGAATACGGCATCATTTTTAGGTGCTTTAATTTCTTTTAAGTGATCAGCGGCGGCTTGTTGACCGCGAGATTCTAAATATTCAACCGCTACTTTTACAGAAATAACGTCATGACCGTGTGTTGAGCCTTCAAGACCGACAATGCCAGGGCACATAGGGCGATGGTTAATAACAGCAACTGGGCCATCTGTGTTGATTGCAAGACAAATGCGATTGTAAAGATCATCAAGATCTTCACCATCGCCTTCTAAGACAGTAACGCCTTGACCTGCTAAAGTTTTAGCCGTCGTGCAACCGGTTAAATATTTAGAAGGGTGGCCCGCTATAGTCACATCATTATCATCGATGATAAGTTTAACGTTAAGACCTTGAGCAACTGCTAAACGAGCTGCTTCTGCGTCGTTGCCTTCTTGTTGAGAGCCATCTGATCCTAAGCAAAAAACAACTTTACGTGGGTTAGCGATAGCAACACCATTGACGTAAGGCCACATGTGTCCTAAACGACCTGAGCTAAATTTAACGCCTGGGGTAAAGCCCAATTCAGGGTGGCCAGGTAAATGAGAGTGAGCCGCACGGTATTCCATGAGGCGTTCAGCAGGTAAGTCACCGTTTAAAGTTGACATTAAGTATTGAGTTGCAACACGGTGTCCAGCTTCATCAAAAAATATAGGTACAAAACCAGTTGCAGATCCCCGAAACAAAGCGTCCATAATCATGACTTCAGGGACAGTATCGTAAGGACCGCCGGTATGTCCGCCAACGCCTCTAGCAGCACCGGTCGCGGTAAAAAATACGATAGCATCTCGACAAAGTTGAATATTGGCTTTTAAGCTGTCTCTTTGTTGGGGTGTGAGTGTGTTAATGCTGGGATCTAAAGTTATGCGCTGATAAGCGCTTAGATCAATTGGAAAATTAGACATAATTTACTTCTCGTGGTTAAGGATTATGTAATGCTTAAGTAATTATAATGATGAATCTTTTATAGCTTAAGGCGTGTTACATTAATGTATAGTTAGATAATTTTAGTGCGCTGTATTATCTAACTGTTGTGCAGATTACACCTTGTGCTTTGTAGTCTGCAAGACATTTTTATTCGACATAAAAGCGGGATAAGATGCGCGGGTTAATATTTATTTAAAAATTATGGGCTTTATGGTTTCTTCTACTCAACTTACCCCGTCAATCATACGAATTGCTTTAGCGAGTTTTATAGGAACTGCTATTGAATATTATGATTTTTATATTTATGGCATGGCAGCGGCCTTGGTTATTGGGCCCGTCTTTTTTCCTGATGGCGAGCCTGAAGTACAGGTGTTTAGTGCGTTCTTGACGTTCGCTATTGCATTTTTATCTAGGCCCTTGGGGGCGGTTATTTTTGGGCATTTTGGTGATCGGATTGGCCGAAAAACTACGTTAGTCACTTCGTTATTGGTGATGGGGATTTCGACAACCTTAATTGGTTGTTTACCTGGTTATGCTGAGTGGGGTGTTTGGGCGCCGATTTTATTATGTCTATGTCGCTTTGGTCAGGGTATTGGCTTAGGAGGTGAATGGGGAGGGGCCGCGTTATTTGCTACGGAGAATGCTCCAGTGGGTAAGCGGGGTTTGTATGGTATGTTTCCACAATTAGGGCCGGCGGTTGGCTTTCTTTTAGCTACGGGTAGTTTTTTACTATTAGCTTATTTTCTGAGTGAGGAAGAATTTAAGGCGTGGGGATGGCGATTGCCCTTTATTGCTAGTGCTTTATTGGTCATGGTGGGATTATATATTCGTTTGGCATTATCAGAAACACCCGTATTTACCAAAGTCCTACTACAGAAAAAATCGGTTACTTTTCCAGTTAAAGATATATTTCAATCACACCTTAAGCCTATGATCTTAGGTTCGATGGCTATGGTAGTTTGTTATGCCTTGTTTTATATCTCAACGGTTTTTTCTTTAAGTTATGGAACAAGTACATTAAACATACCGAGGCAATCTTTTCTTAAAATGTTGACTATGGCGATTATATTTATGGCCATAGCAACGCCTTTATCTGCTTGGGCAGGTGATCGGTGGGGACGTCGTAGAGTTTTATTTGTGGCAGGTACTGGGGCGTTTCTCTCTGGATTTGCGTTGGAACCTATGCTTAATAGTGGATCTCTGACAATTATTACGATTTTTTTATCGATACAACTTTTTTTAATGGGGGCCACATTTGCACCTATGGGTGCTTTATTGCCGGAATTGTTTCCATCACATTTACGTTATACGGGGGCAGGTACTGCTTATAACTTAGGAGGTATCTTAGGTGCATCATTTGCACCTTATATTGCGCAGAAATTGGTGCTAGAAGGTGGTTTATCTTGGGTGGGTGGATATGTGTCTGTGGCGGCCTTAATAAGTTTGTTGGCGGCTTATTTAATGTCGGAGACTAGAAACGACAGATGGTGATAAAACAGTGCCAGATAACTACAACTGTTATGTTGTAGTTATCCTAAGCACCCTGCAAGAAGTTTGTTAAGTCTAAAAACTACTTAATTTTAGCTTCTTTGTAGATAACATGCTTACGAACCACAGGATCAAATTTTTTGATCTCCATTTTTTCGGGCATAGTACGTTTGTTTTTTGTGGTTGTGTAAAAGTGGCCAGTGCCTTCGGTAGAAATTAATTTAATTTTATCGCGCATTATTTATCCCCTTAAACCTTTGTGCCATTTTTACGCAAGTCTGCTAAGACTGCGTCGATACCATTTTTATCAATGATACGCATAGCTTTAGTTGAAATTCTAAGACGAACCCAACGGTTCTCACTCTCTACCCAAAATCTGTGGTGTTGCAGATTAGGAAGAAAACGTCTTTTTGTTCTATTATTTGCGTGTGAAACGTTGTTACCTGTAACGGGTTGTTTACCAGTTACTTGACAGACTCTAGACATAATTAACCTCTTGGTGTGCCTAAATATAAAAGTTAGCCCGTCTTTATACCAAAAAATCTTTTCAAGGTAAATAACTATCTATAAAATAGGGCGAATATACTTTAACCTAAGTCATTAAAACGAGATAAAAATGCCTATAAAACTCGGCATGGTCATGGATTCCATCGATCATATCAATATAAAAAAAGACACGAGCTTCGCCATGTTACTAGAAGCGCAAGCGCGAGGCTGGCAACTGCACTACATGGAGCTAAATGACTTATTTCTTCGAAATGGTCGAGCCTATGCACGAACGCGTGTATTGACAGTACAGCGAGATCCGCAACAATGGCATCAAATTATTTCTGAGCAAGATATCCCGCTAGATACTTTGGATGTGATTCTTATGCGAAAGGATCCTCCATTTGATCAAGAATATATTTATGCAACATATCTTCTAGAGCGGGCTGAAAGCATGGGGGTTTATGTGGTTAATAAACCTCAATCACTCCGCGATGCGAATGAAAAATTGTTTACTGCATGGTTCCCGCAATGTTGCGCAGAAACATTAGTCGCGCGAGAGTCCGCTAGAATAAAATCTTTCCTGCAAGAGCAAAGTGAAATTATTTTAAAACCGTTGGATGGTATGGGGGGCACATCGATTTTTCATGTACGGCAAGATGATCCTAATTTAAGTGTTATCTTAGAAACGATGACGCAATATAACAGTCGTTACATTATGGCTCAAAAGTATATTCCCGAGATTAAAGCAGGGGACAAGCGAATTTTAATGATTAATGGTGAGGCGGTGCCTTATGCTTTAGCGCGTATTCCAGCGGAAGGTGAGTCACGAGGTAATTTGGCTGCAGGTGGGCGTGCAGAAGGACGACCATTAACGGAACAAGATTGGTGGATTACCCAGCAGGTAGGTCCTACCCTAAAAGAAAAAGGCTTAATATTTGTTGGCTTAGATGTCATTGGTGATAAATTGACCGAAATTAATGTGACCAGTCCAACGTGTGCTCAAGAATTGGATCGTCAATTTGGTTTAAATATCACTGGTCAATTAATGGATCATATTGAAATACAACTTCAATAAATGACTACGGATCGCCTGCTTTTTCAGTCAACTGCCTTATCCAAAAAGCGTAACGCTTTATGGGTTGCTGTGTTCATTGCACTTTTTGTGCATGGGGTTTTTATTTTAGGGGTGAAGGGAATTGACACGACTCAGCATGAACCTAGCCCTCAGTCATTGGATATTACTTTAATTAATGCGCCTATTCCGATGGAGAGTGTTCCTAAAAAAGCTGATTTTTTAGCACAAGAAAATCAATTAGGTGCGGGACAAGCCATTAAAAAATTAGAGGTGCCACAGCAAGTACATCAAAATAAAGCCGTGCCTGAGGTTAAGCCCGTTAAAAAGTTAGTGCCAGAGAAAACTCAACCAGTTAAAGACAATAACTTACAGGGTACACAAAAAAATAAAGTAAACCCTGTTAGCGCTCCTAAATCCGAGATAAAGACTCAACCTCCTGTTGCTGTAGAGCCTAAAAAATCATCTTTCACGGCAGAGTCGTTGCAACAACAGTTGGCAGAATTAGGAACGGAAATTAGGCAAAACCAACCGAGTGCGGAGCAAACTAGAGCTAAATTTGTAGACACAGTCAGTACCCATAAATATGTTGCGGCGCAATATTTAAAAGATTGGGAATCTAAAGTAGAGCGAACAGGTAATCTAAATTATCCAGAGATTGCCAATAAAAAAGATTTTTCGGGGACATTAACCCTAGAGGTTTGGATTAATATGGATGGAAGTATTAAAAATATTCGTATTAATAAATCATCCGGGTATCCTGAATTGGATGAGGCTGCTAAGAAAATTGTGTATATGAGCGCCCCTTTTCCAGCCTTACCTTTAGATTTACGTAAAGAGCTCGATGTATTGGGAATTACTCGAGTTTGGAAATTTTCGGATGAATCAGGTTTAGTGACACAATAAAAGTTGCTTAAGCCGACATAAACTTTGATACTAATCACTATGAATAAAGCTACATATTTAAATAATCAATTTATCATCGCCATGCCAGGCTTGGCTGATCCTGATTTTTTTCATTCAGTGACTTATCTCTGTCAACATAATGAGGAAGGTGCGTTGGGGATTGTCATTAATAGAGAGGCAGGTATGACAATGGGTGACATATTTATGCAAATGAATATCCCCGTAACGTCATCAACGGCTTCGGATGTTCAGGTGTTTGCCGGTGGGCCGGTGCAACAAGAGCGTGGTTTTGTTATTCATACTGTGGGCACTAAATGGGATATAACCATGCCAATTTCAGATTCTATCGCGTTAACCACGTCTAGGGATATTATTGAAGCCATTGCCCTGGATAAGGGCCCAGAGCATTATTTAGTCGCTTTGGGTTATGCAGGGTGGGGTGAAGGGCAATTAGAACAAGAAATTTTAGCCAATGCTTGGCTTAATACAGCGTTTAATCGAGGGGTGTTATTTGATACTCCGGTTGATCAGCGTTGGCAGGGAGCGGCACAACCGTTAGGCATTAATATGCATCAATTAACGACTCATGCGGGGCATTGTTAATGAGTAGTTATGATAATACCTATTTAGGTTTTGATTTTGGCTATAAAAAAATAGGGGTTGCAGTGGGTCAAACAATCACCAGTTCAGCCAGTCCGTTACAAACCATTCGATCCATTAATCAAAGTCCTGATTGGCAAAAAATTAGTCACTTAATACAAGAGTGGCGACCTTCAGGTTTAGTGGTGGGCATTTCTAGACAGGCTGATGGTTCTGATAATCCGGTGACGCCACGGATTATAAAATTTTGCCATCAATTAGAGGGGCGTTATCAACTGCCTGTTTATCAACAGGATGAGACTCTTTCTACGTTTGAAGCGAAACAAATGTTATTTGATGAGGTGAGTGTTAATGCCACTAAGCTCTGGGAAGTACAGGATCAATTAGCAGCGCAACTTATCTTACAATCTTGGTTAAATGATCAAAAGGGATTATTAAGTGTTAAAAATAAATGAGTTACTCAATAATTTGGATGTTGAGTTAAAGCAAATAATACTTCAACGGCATTTAGTTGACCCGCTAATGATAGGAATTCGTTCTGGTGGTGTATGGGTAGCAGAACATCTACATCAACAATTGGGTTTTACAGAACCTTTAGGCTTGTTGGATATTTCTTTTTATAGAGATGACTTCTCTCAAGTAGGCATGCATCCCAATGTAAAACCAAGTCAATTACCTGCTCGTATTGATGGGCGGGATATTATTTTGGTTGATGATGTTTTTTATACCGGTAGAACAATTCGTGCGGCCTTAAATGAGATTTTTGATTATGGGCGCCCTAATCAGGTTGTGTTAGCTGTATTGCTTGAGCGCAATGGTCGCCAAATTCCTTTGAGCCCTGATTGTGTAGGGGCACGAATTACTTTGGAAGCGGAACAACGGATTAAATTAACAGGCCCTGAACCCTTAGAGATTCAGATACAAACTATAACGGCGACGGTTTAGCGTATGAGTCATAATCTGCAATTAAATTCAGAAGGTAAATTAAAGCACTTTTTGAGTATTGAAGGCTTACCCAAAGAGTTATTAACAGAAATTTTAGACGTCGCTGAATCTTTCGTCGGTATGAATGATCAGCAGATTAAAAAGGTGCCATTATTACGTGGTAAGACTATTGTAAATCTGTTCTTTGAAAACAGTACACGTACGCGAACCACTTTTGAGTTAGCCGCAAAGCGGTTGTCTGCGGATGTGTTAAGTATGAGTATCGCGACGTCTTCAACCTCCAAAGGTGAGAGTTTACTGGATACGATTCGTAATTTGGAAGCCATGTTTGTTGATATGTTTGTGGTTCGCCATGCGATTAGTGGAGCCGCACATTTTATTGCCCAACAAACCGCACCTCATATTAGTGTGATCAATGCAGGTGATGGGCAACATGCCCATCCTACCCAAGCGATGTTAGATATGTTTACGATTCGCCAAGTTAAGAAAGATTTTTCACAGTTAAAGGTCGCTATTATTGGTGATATTTTGCATTCAAGAGTCGCAAGGTCGCAGATTCAAGCTTTAAACACTCTGGGCGTGCCTGAGGTGAGAGTAATAGCCCCTAAGACCTTATTACCGGCTCATGTGGAAAGTTTAGGGGTCAAGGTATCGCATAATTTAACAGCGGGCCTTAAAGATGTTGATGTGGTGATTATGTTACGCTTACAAAAAGAACGGATGACGTCGGCTTTATTACCCAGTGAAAGTGAATATTTTAAATGTTTTGGTTTAACAGAAGAAAAACTTAAGATTGCTAAACCGGATGCAATTGTGATGCATCCGGGCCCCATAAATCGAGGTGTCGAGATTGAATCAAGAGTAGCAGATGGGCCGCAGTCAGTTATTCTTAAGCAAGTCAGTAATGGTATTGCTATTCGCATGGCTGTTATGGCCATGGCCATGCAAAAACCGGGGGTGCTGTTATGAGTCAAATAGTCATACAAAATGGCCAACTCATTGATCCGGCCAATCAGATAAACCGACTTGCTAATGTTTATATTGCTGATGGAAAAGTCGTATCAGTCACGGATGAGCCTGTTGGCTTTAAAGCCGATACGGTTATTGATGCGCAGAATAAAATAGTCTGTCCAGGGTTTATTGATTTAAGTACCCGCCTACGAGAACCCGGTCACAGTCGTAAAGCTACCTTCTTAAGTGAAACGGTGGCGGCCGCAAAAAGTGGTATTACTACTTTATGTTTGCACCCTGATACACAACCGGTGATTGATACACCGGCGGTTGCGGAGTTGATTAAGGAGTTGGCTAAAAAAGCTAACTATCCTCAAATATATCCTATTGCCGCGTTAACGCGTGCCCTTGAGGGAACAGAATTAAGTTCCATGTTGACTTTAAAGCAAGCCGGTTGTGTGGCGGTTGGACATGCTAATCGTCCGGTCAAAAATTTATTAATTTTAAGACGGGCGATGGAATATGCCGCAAGTCATGATCTATTGTTTATGTGCCGACCCAATGATTATTGGTTAGGAAATAACGGTTGTGCGCATGAAGGTGCCTTTTCTACCCGTTATGGCTTACCCAGTATTCCAGAAGCCGCAGAAACGATTGCTTTAGATCAATCTTTAGAGTTAGCTGAGCTAACGGGGTGTCGTGTTCATTTTGGGCAATTAAGTTGTCGACGATCGGTGATTAAAATTCATCAAGCTAAAAAATATGGCTTACAAGTGAGTGCCGATGTGGCCATGCATCAATTGCATTTAACAGAGAATGATATTGTGCCTTTTGATAGCAATTATCATGTTTTGCCGCCCTTACGCACCGTGGCCGATCAACAGTATTTAAGACAGGGTTTGGCGAGTGGCACGATCAACAGTATTTGTTCTGATCATCAACCGCATGATCTTGATGCTAAGTTGGGCGCATTTCCTGAAACTGAACCCGGTATTTCTGCTTTAGAGACGATATTACCTTTAATGCTTCAATTGGTGACAGAGGGTGTTATTGCCTTAGATCAAGGTATTGCTGCCCTTACGGCCAATCCTGCGCGCGTGTTAAGGATTGAGAGTGGGGCTTTGACAGTCGGTTTTAATGCGGATGTCTGCGTGTTTGATCCTAATGCAGATTGGCAAGTCAATGCCGATAATTGGAAAAGTCGGGGTATTAATACACCTTTCTGGGGGCGTACTTTAAAGGGTCAAGTGACTCATACCTTGCAAGCAGGTCAGTTGATCTATAGTTTGAAATAGTCGTCTGGCTATTATTAGGAAGTTAACCGAATTTTGACGGTTAACTTCTTAAATACATCTTAAAAGCAAATAGATTTTTGTAATATTAACGTAGTACGCTGCCTATTTGTTCGCCCATCTTAACCACTTTATCAGCGGTGAAGTCGTTACTCCACGCAGCAGCGTCTTGACCGAATAACACAATAATAGTGGAGCCCATATTAAAGCGGCCCATTTCCTCACCTATATTTAACACAGGGGCGTTTTCTTCGTATTGCCAAGTGCGTACAGAGGATATTGTCGGAGGGCTCACAACGCCGTGCCATACTGTCTCAATACTCGATACAAAAATAGCACCGACTAATATTAACGCCATGGGACCTGCCTCAGTATCAAACAGGGCCACAACACGCTCATTACGAGCAAATAATCCCGGCACAGATCGAGTCGTCGAGGTATTAACACTAAATAATCGACCTGGGACATGCACCATTTCTTTTAACGTGCCTGATAATGGCATGTGTAAGCGGTGATAGTCTTTGGGAGATAAGTAAATGGTGGTAAATACGCCATTTATAAAGGGTTTAGCCCGTTCTTCAGACCCCCCTAATAAATCAGTGACAGTAAAGCTTTTGCCTTTAGCCTGAAAAATACGGCCTTCAGTAATTGGGCCCGCTTGGCTTACCGCACCATCCGCAGGACTGGCAATAGCCTTGGTTACTGCGGTTAATGGTCGTGCATCGGGAAGCAGTTCACGCGTAAAAAAATGATTAAAGCTGCTAAAAGCATTGATGTCTTGTTCAAGAGCTTCGGACATATTGACACCATAATGAGCAATAATTTGTTTAATAAACAAATTTTTCCACCATTTAGTTTCACAATGGGTCAGTTTGCTCATCCACTTTGATAAAGTATGATGAGGCAAAATATATTGAGGGAGCGTTTTTAAGGCGTCAGTAATAGTCATAGTTATTTTGCAAGAGAAAAAGTTAAGGTAAGTTAACGACTTCAGGAGCGTGCCAGTTGCTATTCTTATGTTCTACGACCACTGTGGTATAAATGCCGCCACGGACATTAAATTCAGCACGAATACGCATAAAATTAGGTGAAATGGCTTTAACAATATCATTTAACATTTCATTGGTAACCGCCTCATGAAAAGCGCCCTGGTCACGAAATGACCACATATATAACTTAAGACCTTTTAATTCAACACACAAGTCAGCCGGAACATATTCAATTTGAATCGTTGCAAAGTCAGGTTGTCCTGTTTTTGGGCAAAGGCAGGTAAATTCAGGAATATCAATACGGATGGTGTAATCACGTGCGGGTTGTGGGTTAGGGAATGTTTCAAGCTCTTTAGTGGGTTTTGTTGTCATTTTTAACGTTATGTGTTGTTGATTATAAAGGGACATTTTACCAGTTTTAAGGGTATCCGATGAATTCTAAATAGCTCTATCTCGGTGAGAAAGAATTTTTTTATTTACTCAGGTTCTGTTTTGGGTTTATCAAGAAATTTTCGATAATTAATAGAGACTTTAAGCCCAGCAAAGCGACCACTCATTTTAGCGAGTGTTTGAGTTTTCTTATCAAAACTAATATGTATTTCACTGACCGCTCTATCTTCATAGCCCGGCTCTATGTGATGAGTTTCTAAGAGAAATTGGTATTTATAATCTTCCAATTCCCCATCATCGGACACACTTAATGGTTCGCCTAGTTTGGCAAGTACGATTGATTTTTTAGGTAAATCTTCGGTTATTTTGTCGAGTAATTTGTCGTTAGCTTTCAGTTGTTGTTTTTCAGTATCAATTTCAGCACCACCGATAGAGCGTAAAGAGGCATCTAAAAAAGTAGGGGGAGCAATTTGTAAAAATAACGAGGAGAAAGCCCACGCTATAATTTTGGTGTCTTTATTAAAGGTTAAGTCAGAATAAAAATTAATTTCTGGGCTGATTTGTTTGTTATTGGCGTCTACTTTTCTAAACCAATAACGCCAACGTCTTCCACCTTCAGGCGTTGGAAAATCTTCACTCGCATATAATTCAGAGAGTGATACAAAATCCTTGCTCAATAAAATCGGCTCTTTAAAGTGTAAAGTAAATTCATCGGTGGTGACCGTTTTAAAATAGCGGTCAAATTCAGACATTTGTATATAGGTTTGATAGGCTCTAATCCAATAGATACAACCCGATAATGAGCCAGCTAATAGCAAGACACAGAGTGGATAGAAAAAACGCTTAAAGAGACGGATGCACATGTAAAGGCCTGATAGATGATTTTATCTTTGGTAGACAATGTTAATAGGACTTTAGTTTACTGCGGTATTTAAAAATAGAAAGTAAACAATGAGTGGGGGTAATCAACTCGAAGTACTCTATAGACCGTCGATGTTGATTTCATTCCCATCGTCAATAGGTCATCTGTACTGACCAGGGTAAAGAGTCTATGTTAGATGAGTCAGTAAGGCGTGATGAGGAGATTGTTATAAGCAATAGCAATTAATGCCTTGATGTGAGGCTGTTAAGGGCTATTGCTTATATTCGAGTCGTTTACTTAGTCGCAGCAGGTTTTACTTTGTCAGCTAAAGGAACTGGAACGGGTACTGGTGCAGGAATCGCATTCTCAATCGCGGGTTTTTCTGCTATTGCTTTTAATTTATCCCGTCTATTTCCCTCACCAAACAAAGTGGCAGAAATCATGAATAATATTAAAGTTATTGCCATGATGATAAACCGGGTTGGGTTTTTCATAAAGAATAACGGCCATTTTGGTTTATACATTCCAAGACAGAAAATAAGTATTGTCCATATTAATAAGGTAATTGCGCCGCTTGTCATTGAATTCATATTGTTGACCTATTCTACTGTTATTTAAAGTGCTGACATTATTATTAACTGCGTTATGGTTTGCAAGTGTCTAGGCAGTTAAAGTGTCAATTATTATGTTGTTCATCAATTAATCTTAGGATAGCATCCTCACAAGACCCGCAACCTGAACAGGCGCCGGTTTTGTTTGATAACACTGTAACATCCTGATGGCCCTTAGCAAGTAGTTCCATGATTTTGCCGTAGGTGGTGCCACTACAGTGACAGATGATGTCATTAAGCTGCTCAGTCATTAAAGATCTAAAGGATTTTCTGGATTAACACCCTCCATAAAAGGCAATAGTCTACTTTGGTTGGTTAATTGATAAATTTTACCCAACCAATTATTGAAAACGGCTTTCGCCGTATCTTTCCAAGTATTATCGATATGGTCTAAAACTAGTGCTTCAGGAAAAACATTAAGCGCAATGCCGGCCTGTTTAGCTGCTTTTACATGCGTTTCATAGTCAGCAAAAATGGGTTGAGCCACTTCATCGAAATAATGCTCTGGAAAGGGGGGATAGTCTGATCTTTCATCGAGATAAAAGCGCAGAACTTCACGTTTATATTCTTTCAATAGACTAATATCGTCATACTCAGGATGGCCTTGAAAAAACACAATACGAAAACCGTCAGGACTCACAGCAAGATGAACGCCGGCTTCTTTACTGGCCGCTAATACTTTAAGGCCGCAGCGCTCCATATCACTCTGAAAAATTTCATTAAAACGAGAATGCGGAACATCAAAGCGAGAATTGATCTCTGCAATTAACGGATGGTTTTTATGCGTGACTTTATGAGAAAACACCCCCCAACGTTTCGCAGGCAAACGGGTCCGTTCTATACCGTAGCAATATTCTATAACGGCATGCGTTGCTAAGCAGGAACACAAGACGGAAGTGACATTTTCTTTAGCCCACGTAAATACTTCCATTAACGGTATCCAAAAATCTTCTTCAGGAAGTTTATTATGGATGACATTAGCTCCGCTTATAATTAAAGCATCTAAACCATCTTGTTTAATTTTTTCAAACGGCTCGTAATATTTATCAATATGCGCTTGCGCCTCTGGACTTCTTGTTAAGCCAGAAATTGTAAAAGGATGCACATGGAATTGTACAATTTGATTACACGCACCGACCAGTCTAAAGAATTGCCGTTCTGTTGCTTCAAGAGCGGCATCAGGCATCATATTGAGCAGACCAATATGGAGTTCTCTAATATCTTGTGTACTGGCGCGATCGGAGGCTAAAATCTCCTCACCTTCATCACGTAGACGATTAAAAGTGGGGAGATCAATATGAGCAACTAAAGGCATAGGTAGAATTCAAGCATGTTTATGAGTGATTAGCCAGCGCATGGGTAATAAGCTGGAGGAAATCATCTTCGTTTTTAACATTGGCGACATCGTTAGCATCAACAGTGTAACCATATTGATCTGCAATCGCTTGATAGCGAGGCAGGCGAGATTTGAATAGCTCAGGAAAAACCCAAGACACAAATTCATCCGGTGGCATGACGTCGGTTGATGCGTAATTCTTAAGTGACAGAAACTCATTAAGCTTTTCATCCAGAAACGCCTCACGATAATACAACGGTTTAGGGTCTGTCTTAGCGCGTTCAATAATGGTTTGTTCTAAGGTGTCTGGGATCTTTATGTAAATAATTAACGTATTCTTCGCGAGGGTTTCTATTACCTCAGGTTTATCAAGTTCACAAACACTACCCCCTGCAT
>CAIPDT010000134.1 GCA_903863905.1 uncultured Methylococcaceae bacterium | reverse complement strand
GTTCTGTGTGGAGTAGGGCCTGTTCTGTTGGGAGTAAGCCCTGTTCTGTGTGGAGTAGGGCCTGTTCTGTCGGGAGTAAGCCCTGTTCTGTGTGGAGTAGGGCCTGTTCTGTTGGGAGTAAGCCCTGTTCTGTGTAGAGTAGGGCCTGTTCTGTCGGGAGTAGGCCCTGTTCTGTGTAGAGTAGGGCGTGTTCTGTCAGGAGTAGGCCCTGTTCTGTGTAGAGTAGGGCGTGTTTTGCTTAGAAGAGAGTAAATTCATCTATTAATCAATAGCTTGTGTGTATTTTCATGGTTTAATGCTAGTCTATTTGATGCTGTCCGTCAAGGATAAATAAAGTTATTTAACAAAACCCTGGTTGGGTAGTTCTGTTATATTGGTTTGGATAAATTTAATAGGGTGGTTATAACTGACAGTATTCTTAAGATCATTTTTTACAGTCCCAACTCACTTAAACTCGGATAATCATCAGGGCGACGACCTTGAGGCCAGTGTAGTTTTCTATCACTTTCGGCAATCGCTAAGTCATTGATGCTGGCATAGCGGCGGCGCATTAAACCTTGGTCATCAAATTCCCAGTTTTCATTGCCATAAGAGCGAAACCAGTCTTGGTTCACGTTGTGCCATTCGTAAGCAAAGCGGACCGCAATGCGGTTATTCTCAAAAGTCCACAATTCTTTCACCAGGCGGTAATCCAGTTCTTGTGACCACTTACGAGTTAGAAACTCAATAATTTGGGCGCGGCCTTTAGGAAACTCATGCCGATTACGCCATTCACTGTCAATCGTATAAGCTAAAGCAATGCGCTGTGGGTCTTGATTATTCCAAGCATCTTCGGCCAATCGAACTTTTTGGAGTGCCATTTCACGCGTAAAAGGAGGAAAGGGTGGGCGAGTTTCGTTGGTAGTATTCATAAAAAGTCTCCAGAAAGAGGTTGGCAGTACGTAGAGGAGACATTATTAAGCCCGTTTATCTCGCCTACCGCTGTAAAGCAAAAGTGACAGTTAGTAAGTTAATGCGTAAAGTGACATTCTAAGCACTAACAGTGATAAAAGCTTCTATTTAATGCTTTTATCTTAAACATTTCTTGTACTTATGAGTTTAAGATGAGATATTACCCCCACCAAATAATGGCTGTTTTATATTAGCAGGATTTAAAGTTTTATGATGCGAAAGAGGCGGATTCAAAAAAAGAGAATCGCTTGGTTAGTTTTCTTGTTTGGATTGCTGATGACGGTTTATGTGAGTTATCTGGTTAAAAATACCCTTGAGCATAAGCAAGAAGATCAGTTTGATTATGTTTGTAATCAAGTGACGCTTCAAATTGAGGAGCGCCTTGCCGCGTATCAGTTAATTCTGCAGGGTGGGGCGGCTTTTTTTGCAGGATCAGAGACTGTTTCTCGTAAAGCGTGGCATGATTATGGTCAGACGCTGTTATTCGATATGACGGTGCCGGGGGTGCAAGGCATAGGTTATGCACAGGTACTGACTCCCGAGCAATTACCGGCTCATATTGCCGATATTCGTAAAGAAGGTTTTCCAGTTTATACCGTTCATCCAGAAGGTCAGCGGGATTTATATACGTCTATTATTTATTTAGAACCGTTTCGAGACAGTAATTTACGTGCTTTTGGTTATGATATGTTTAGTGAGCCTATTAGGCGTGCGGCTATGGAGCGCGCCCGTGATACGGGAAACTTATCTTTATCTGGAAAAGTGAAATTAGTTCAAGATAAAGGGGCTAATGATTATGCCGGTACACTGATGTATATTCCTATTTATAAGAAGGACGCTTTGGTCAGTACAGTTGCTCAAAAGCGAGTCGCCTTATTGGGTTGGGTTTATAGCCCCTTTCGAATTCATGACTTTATGTACGGTATTCTAGGGAATTGGTTAGATCAGAAAGGTAAAGAGGTCCGTTTAAGTATTTACGCAGGGGATCAAGCGTCTCCTGACAACCTATTATTTAATAGTGATCCTGAGTCGCAATCAACAGATATTCAGTATTCACTGAATCAGCATAAAATAATTAATTTTGGCGGGCAACGTTGGACGCTTTATTTCCATAGCCATGCCTTAGGATATGGTCTTTACTATTTACCGTTGTGGATGACGTTAGCCGCCGGCTTGGTGTTTAGTATTTTATTATTGCTGTTAATGAATACCATACGTAGCACTAAAGCTAAAGCCTTACAGTTGGCGGATGAATTGACTCAGGATATTAGATGCCAAAAAGATTTATTACAAGAGAAAGAGTTACGTTACCAAATCGTTGCTGATTATGCGTTGGATTGGGAATATTGGATGTTACCGAATGGTCAGTTTCAATATGTATCACCCTCTTGTGAAAGAATTACCGGCTATTCTGCGAGAGAGTTTTATGCCGACCCGGCGCTCTTAAAGCACATTATTTATGTGGATGATGTGAGTGCTTTTGACGCCTATCTTGAGAGTGTTTATACAGATGATTCAGCTAAACAATTGGATTATCGCATTGTGACTAAAAGTGGTCAGATTCGTTGGTTATCCCAATTCTCTCAGTTTATTTTTGATGGTGATAAACGTCCCTTAGGTTTACGGGCCGGTAATCGTGATATTACCTCCCGTAAAAAATATGAAGACGCGCTCAGAGACAGTGAAAGTCGTTTTAAAGTTATGGCTGATGGGGCGCCGGTCATGATTTGGATGTCGGGGCTTGATAAGTTGTGTTTTTATTTTAATCAAGTGTGGACTGATTTTACCGGACGTGCGTTAGAGCAGGAGTTAGGTAATGGCTGGGTAGAAAGAGTGCATCCAGAAGATTATGAGCACTGTTTGGATATTTATGTGAGTTCTTTTGATCAGCGTAAAGCCTTTACCATGGAGTATCGCTTGCGTCGTTTCGATGGTGAATTTCGTTGGTTTCTAGATAATGGTATTCCACGTTATGGTGTTCAGGGTGAATTTATTGGCTATATTGGCTCTTGTGTTGATATCACTGAGCTTAAATTAATGGCCGCGCGTGAGGCGCGATTAGTTCGAAGTGCTCATTATGACGCATTAACAGGCCTGCCTAATCGGGTCTTGTTTAATGATCGCTTGGAACAAAGCATGGCGCAAATGCGTAGACAAAAGCAAATGTTAGCCCTAGTGTATATTGATTTAGATGGGTTTAAAGCAATTAATGATACCTATGGTCATCTTGCGGGTGATCAAGTGTTAAGTACTGTGGCTAAAGCCATGAAAAAGGCCTTACGAGAAGGTGATACCTTGGCGCGTCTGGGGGGTGATGAGTTTGTGGCCATCTTACTTGAAAAAGGGGATATTAACGTCTTTAAAACCATCCTGACGAGATTGTTAGAAGCGGCGAGGAATCCTACAACCTATGACAACTTGATGCTTCAAGTGACGGCGAGCCTGGGGGTGGCGATATGTACTAAAACAGCACCACTTAGCATGGAAGAATTAATTTATCGCGCGGATAAAGCCATGTATGTGTCCAAGCATAATGGTAAAAATTGTTATCATTTCTTCGATGTGACTCAAGATGATAATGTTGAAAGGGTGAAGTAACGCGCATTTAACGTATGTATTTTGGGTTTATTGACCGCTCACAGCGGTGCTTTAAATTGACGGTTTGTCTTATTTGCATCAATTTAAGGTTGGCTAAATTGTACAATTTCATTCGGATCTGAAGCCGGTGGTTCCATTAAATGCGTTAACCACGCTTCTGATGCCACTTGACTGACATTAAGTAGCAAGTTGGGCGCACACCCAAGTATTAACACGAATAAAGCCGGTAGACATAAGAGGGCCACTTCACGGGGGCGTAAATCGTGTAACGTGTGTAGGCTCTTTTGCAGTATTGGGCCTAAAAAAGCTTTTCGAGTAAAGGATAATAGATACGCGGCGCTGAGTACGCTGCCTGCCAAGGCGGTAAAGCCTAAGCTATTATGAGCGGTTAAGGCGCCGATTATTAAGAGCAGTTCGGCAGGAAATCCGCTTGTGCCCGGTAGCCCTATTGAGGCAATTACGAACAGAAAATAAAAACTGGTTAAGCGGGGAACGACTTTCGCTAACCCCCCTAAATGCAGCACTTCTGTGGAGCCAAGGCGCTGTTGAATAAATCCTGCAATCAGCATCAATGAGCTAGAAATCAAGCTAAAATTAAACAGTTGAAATAACGCGCCTTGTATTCCTTGAGCGGTTAAAGAGGCTATGCCGATTAAGACTAGGCCTACGTGACTAATACTGGCATAGGCGAGTAAGCGTCTTAAATTGGTTTGTTGTAAAGCAATTAAGGCGGCATAGATGAGGGTGATCCCCCCTAAAATCCCTAAAGCCCAACTATATTCCACGGCGGCTGACGGCGCCAAGGGCAGAGCAAATCGAAGTATCCCATACAGACCGAGTTTTAAACCCATTAAAAGCGCGGTGATTTGAGCGGGGCCTTCCATGCTCGCGGTGGGTAACCATGTATGAAAGGGCACTAGGGGGGCTTTGGCCGCAAAACCTAATAAGAATAAACTAAACACGATGAGTTGTAAGTGATCGCTTACAGGGGTTTCTAGCAGTATTAATAGATTAAAGCATAAATCTTTAGGGAGTAAGCCCTGTACGGTTGTCGCATGGTTCATGGCGAGCAACAAGATGGCGAATAATAAGGGTACCCCGCCAAAGAGCATAAATAACGTGTATTTCATGGCGGCACTGCGGCGTTTAGGCCCTATCCCCCACACCCCAATTAAAAAGAATAAAGGGGGTAAAGTCAGTTCCCAAAACACAAAAAACAATAGGGTATCTAAGGCTGATAACACCCCAATGCTGATGCCTTCAAGCAAGAGTATGAGGGCAAAATGAAAACGTTGTAATGACTGTATGGCGTTCCATGAAGTCATGATCGCGCTGAGTGTTAAAAAAGCTGTCGCGGGCAGAAACAGCACAGAAATACCATCAATGCCGACATAATAATTGATATGTAAGCTGGGAATCCAAGCGTATTGTTCGGTTAACTGAAAATGCGCGCCGTCTAGGTTATTAAATAATCCAAAAGCCAGGCCCGTTAGGAGTAGTTCAAGGCTTGCAATCGCCAGTGCTATTTTTTTAGCCAAGTGGGGCTTGGGTGTTAAATACAGGCTAAGCGCACCTAGGATAGGAAAAAATATCAATAAGCTGAGTAAGGGGAAATCGGCATGACTCATCTTAGTGCTCCTTTACGGTGTTAGATAGGTGCTCGGTCTTTTGTGAGTGATGAATCGGGTAATGAATACCAATATCTGTGGCTTCTTGGTCAATAAAATTCAGCCAAGGAGTACTGTAAAAGCCGGTGATAATGAGTAACCCTCCAATCACAACGGTAATGATGCGTTCTTCCCGGATAGGGTGGTGTTGAGTGCTGTAGGGTTGATGGTTACGCTTGGGTGAGGCAATAAAGATTTGTTGGAAAGCCCGTAATAAAAAGGCCGCCGCCAACACGTTACCGATTAAGATAGCGATCGCTAAATACCAACCGTCTTCTTCAATGACCCCTTCCAGTAACAAATGGGCGGCATCATACCCCGGTGTGCCTGGCATAACCATGGTGCTGAGCGCTGAGATTAAAAACAGTAAAGCGATGGTTGAATTAGTATCAAAGAGTCCGCCTAGGCGAGGCATAAATGCGGTGCGAGTGCGCTCATAAATAAGGCCGACACTAAACAACATGCCCGCCGTGGCAAGTCCGTAAGCAATAGAGAGTAATAGGCTGCCTTCTAAGCCAAATTCATTAAAACAAAACAGGCCAATCATTAACATGCCGGTATGACTTACCACCGAAAATGCCAGTAAGCGGCGAATATTAATTTGCATCAAGGCTAATAACGCGCCGTAAAAAATACTAATTAAGCTTAAGGTTAAGACAAATTGAGACCATTGTTCTGCAACACCAGGTACTAAAGGTAAGATGAAGCGAATGACCGCATACAGACCTATTTTTAGACCGACAATAAAGATGGCGCCGCTGGCGACGGTACCTTGTTCTGCAAGTAAAGGTAGCCAACCATGAAAGGGAAATAAGGGCATCCGGATAGCAAAACCAAAAAACAGTAAAATAAAGATTAATACTTCATCATGTAAGTAGGCGTTGTTTTGTTTAAGCGTTAGCCAGTCAAAAGTGAGCGGGTGATTTGCGTCAATTAAACCAAAGGCGAGTAACATAAAGGCGGCTAAAATCATTAATAAGCCACTGCCCCAATATTGCAGTAACAAGGTAATAATCCAACCTCGGTTGTGTCCTGTTCCAGCTGTGTGGGTGAGTAAAATGACCGGTAAGAGTTCTAAGACGCACCAAAACCAAAATTGCATCAAGTTGAGTGCTGAAAAGGCGCCAATTAGAATGCCTTCATAGCCCAGTAAGCAGGCAATAAATAACCGATCTGTGACATGACGAGTGATTAAAGTATAGGTTAAAGCCAATAAGGTTAAGATGGCGGTTAAGGGAATAAATAAAATGTTGGCGCCATCAACACCCACACAGTAACTTAACCAAGCAAAATGGCCTTGTTCAACCAGTTGAATGTTAGGGTTGCCCGTATTAAAAATAACCAGTAAATACACGCTGAGCGCTACGGTCAGCAGGGTGCCGATAAAGCCGAAACGTATGGCTAGGGTTAAGGTCCGAGATAGCATGATGGCGATCATAGTCCCTAAAGGCACTAATGTTAAGGTGGTCAGCAGTGGGAAGGCTGCGCTCTCTGACCAATAGCTGATTGGATTGTCCATTAAAACCTCAAAAGGCAAGTAGTAGCGTTATTAAGATAAATAACACGAGGTAACGGGGTCTTAGTACATACAATTCAAATTTATTGGCTTGTTGTCCTAGTTTTCGGCCTAAATTAATGGCATCTTTACCGATGCCGCGTAAGACGAAGCGGTCTTCAATCCAATGCATTAAGTTAGCAAAGGCGCTGATGAGTTGACCGACAACGCCGTTACTTTGGCCAAATTGATGATTACTTTGTTCGACGGGTTGCGTTAACAGGCGTTCTTCAAGTTCTGCCAAAGAGGAAATGGTATTAATGGCGGGTGCGGGTATTCCCATGAGGTGATCGACGACTTTGTCATCAAAGTAACTCAGGTCATGAGCCAAGCGTCGGAGTGGTCTAACCAGCATCCAATCTGTAATTTGATCAAGCCAAAAGCGTTGTAAGGAGGCGGTATATAGCCAGTGTTGTTTAATTAAGACCGCGGGTGCCGGTTGAATAGGGTTATCTTTGACCTGATGCATTAAAGACGGGGCGCTTAAGAATAGATAGGTGCGCACAATGGCATGGGCGCACAGATGCCATTGTGCAAATTGCCAAAAGCCTAAACCACATTCCAGAAACATTAAGCCGAGTTGAGCGGAGGTCGCAAACACTAAGGAGCTTTTGACATCTGTTTGAGTTAAACCGGTTAAATAACCGTATAAAGCGGTTAAGGTGCCGATAACGATTAAAGCGGCTAGCGCTAAGGGCGCTTTTTCAAAAATAGGTTCTAGGAGGCAAATTAAATATACGCCTGCATGAATCATGACGGCGCCATAAAATACGGCACTAGAAGGGGTGGGGCCCTCCATCGCTTTTGAGAGCCAGGGGGTAAACGGAATTTGTGCTGATTTTGAAAAGGCCGCCAAGGCGAAACATAAAGCAATGCCTGTCGCTTCACCGGTGCTAAGTTGATCGGCAACCGACTGTAGGTTTAGCCAATTAGCATTGTTAGCCCAAGCATAGCTAAAGCTAATGCCTAAAATAAAGCCGGTGTCACCCACCCGATTAGTGATAAAAACACGGGTGGCATTCAGGGCAGCAACGGGGCGTTGATAGTTGTAGAGTATTAATAGATAAGAGCAGAGTCCGGCAATTTCCCAGCCAAAAAAGGTTTCAATGGCGTTGCCAGACAATACCAGTAACAACATTGCCGAAGAGAACAAACTGAGGATAAAGAAAAACCGATGAAACCCCACTTCTCGATGCATGTAATTGATAGAGAAGCGCTGAATAATCATTAACAGTAAAGAAAATAACGCCGCCAACCGCACGCTGAAACCATGGGTTATAAAGTTGATGTCGATAGTGAAGGTGTCACTTGAGAGCCAGGTGCCAACGCTGAATTGACCGGCGTTTTTGTTTAATAAATCGGCCCCTAACAGGGTTAGTGTTAATAAACAGGACATGCTTATCGCCCATGTCGCGATTAAGCTGGTGGTGTTTTCACTGGCTTCGCCCCGTAATAATCCTGTTAACGTGCCGGCACCAATCAGCAGGGCGGCGATAAACGGTAAGGCAGGAATTAAGATAACCAGATTATCCATGGTTGGCCGTCCTGTGTTCAGGTTGTTTAATGAGCATTGGGGACACGGGTAATGATTGATCTTTATAGCAATCGGGTGAGTTTTCACCAATAGGCTGGGGTGTCAGGGGGGCATCCTTCCAACGTACAAAACCGATACCCCGTTCAAATACGTGAATCGCTTCGCTGTCAGGATCTTTTGCGCTTAAATGTAACCAGCCACCGGCAATCAGTTCTTGTAAGCTGGGCTGTTCGGCGTAGATGCGTTCAAGTACGGAGGTTTTGGCTTCAACGATCAGTTGTAAACGCATGGCTTCATGAACTTCGACCATTTGTTGCGGCAGGCCGGTGCGTAAGTCACTACTGGTGCCTTCCATGACTCCAAAAAAGCCGGTGACATTGTGCGGTACTTTGGAACCACAGCCTAAGCGTTCATTATTAACGGTAGAGAAATAATATTCTAGGTTAATGCCGGCGCCAACCGGACCCACGGCGAGTAAGATGTTTTCTAATATCTTGCCTTCCGCATCTTGAGTGGGATCATAAGAGATTAAAAATAAGCGTCGATCAAAAAAGGCACCTTGGGTGAGCGATCTTCGACCTACTAAGGCGGCGGCGTTGGTGGCATGTCCCAATTCAGGACGTGCTTGAGAAAAATCGACGGCGCGTTCTTGAATATGCGCTAAGGCTGCTTGGGGCGTCGGATTTTTGGGCGCAGACGCTAAACGGCGACACCGTTCATGGGCCGACAGGCGTTGGGCATGGGCTAAGGCGTGTTGTAGTTTGCTTAGATCACCTTGTCTTGCCGGGGGTATGAGGGATAAGTCATACCAGGTAATTGCTTCATTGCAGGTATTATGTTCTGCACCGATAAACCAGGTATCACTGGGTATATGAATGCCTTGTGTCGCTAAGCGTTGACGTACTTCAGGTCGATTGGCCATCGCGGCAAACGCTCGACCATTAGGTCCACCATGACGACCACTGCAAGCCCCACAGTCATAAGCGGCTAAATGCGGATTGTTTTGGCTAATCGAACCATGTCCCATTAAAATGATTAAGGTTGAAAACTGTTGGGTGAGGCCTATGTTTTTGAGTAAACCGGCAATTCGATCGGCTTGTTCTTGATCGGTAAAGCCGGTTTGTGGGTGCGTCGGCGAAGCTGTACTGGTTTGATCAACGGCATTAACCTGCAGTTGAGTGCTTAATGGGGGCGTTAAGTGTTGGGTGAGTGCACTTAATAGCTGTCCCTGACGGAGTGGGCTGAGTGATTTGGTTAGTAAGTTAAGCAGGGTAAAGGGCGCAATCGCATTAATAATGGGGTTTGATACCAGTAGGTTGCGACGTAAACGGTGGTACAAGGTATTGGCGAAGCCTTTTTGTAGGTGACGAACGGACTGATAATGTTGTAAGTCCTTTGCTTGGGTGGTGTCCGCCACTTCAATGACGTTATGCGCGGGTGTAACGACTATCGGGCAGAGGGCACTGGGGTAAGCATCATCTAAGCCTTGGTAATTCATGGCAATGCCAAAAAAACCGGCGGCACCGAATGTTTCTAGTGCAGGATTAAATTCTTCTAAATGGCGACGGAAGCCTTCTTCTCGATCATCCATACAAAAGATAATCTGTGCTTCAGGTCTTTGGTCACGTGTGGGCCATCGTCCTCGGCCTTCATTCGCTCTTAGGGTTTGAAACAGACTATTACGGTAATTGATTTCATAAGCGGTTAACCAGATTTTACTGCGTTCGATGCTGTTAAAAGCATCCAGCACGTTAAGCATTGCCAGTAAATCTGCTTTTGTAAGCGCTTGCTGTTGGGTGGGCGTAAGGCCTAGATGTTGGCATAATCTAAACAGGCGCCAGCCTTCATTGTGCCGTGATAACGATACGTTTTGACTGGACAAAGGGCTGCATTGCCATGTTTTAATAAGGTCTGCTAAGCGTTGCCAATCTGAGCGGTTTTGTCGATCTGAGTCGGCTTGAGTGATTAAGGTTTCGGCCAATTGGGTTAAATATTCAGGTAATTGCTGTTGATACACCGTATAACGCACGGTAAATTCAGCAATATTCTTTCTAAAGTAAGCCCGCAAGGCACTTAAGTTGGCGTTTATTTTCCAGGTATCCATGCATATCTGGTTAAGCCACAAATGATCTAAGGTCAGTCGTATCGCGAGGTAATCCGCTAAACTGGGATGTGCATTATTCTGTGCGTTGTAATGCGGATGCTGTTGGCGCCAATTGATCATGCCTGACCAGCCGGGGAGATCTAAACTTAATCTTTGTAGGTAACCTGACCAGTGGTTTTGGGGTATTTCTAAGCGATTGAGTTGCAATAGAATGGTTTCTAAAGCAGTATCGGGTAGTTCACTGATAATGAGTTGCCAATCAGGCAGTTCATGTAAAAAGGGGTTGGCATCATAGTTAATATTGGCACGCCACGCGCCAAAAAACCCTAAGTGATGGCGATTAGGTGATTGCCAAGCGGCGACGCCTTCGTCCAGTGCTGAGGCACAGATGCGAATGAGTTGTGGGCGCACTGAGTCAAGTACATCAATACCGGTTAATTGTTGTATGAGTTCACGTAAGGTTAGTTGGTCACCGAGTTGTGAAAAGAGGTCTTCTAACGCATCAGTTTCAAGTTGTAGCTGTTTATGGGCTTGTTCTTGATATTGAGACAGCCATTGTTCGGCGTGTTCTATGGATAAATCAATTAACGCTTCTGGATGGAGTGCCGTGGACTGTAATTCAAGTCGCGTTAAAATGTGCGTGCGTAAGGACGTGATAGCGTGATCAGGTGACGCTGATTCTGAGATGAGTTGTGCCGAAACTAAGGCGGGAACATCGGGTTGTATCGAGGTTAACGCGGCTAATTCATTAATTTGCCATTGTAATTGACTGGCGCTAATGGCTTCAAAATCGAATAATAAGGCTAATTTAAAGAGTTCTTGTTGCGTGATCGTGCGCGCATTTAAAACACAAACACCTTGCTCAGGGTTTAAGTCTGTGTGTTTAGCCAAGGCGGCATTGATATCGTGCTCAGTGATTCGATTTTGTTGGTAAAAAATACGATATTGTTGTTCAGGTAAATAGCCATTAATGCCTGTCAGGGCTTCAAACTCTACTAAGGCTTGTTCAAACGGTAGATGTTGAAAGCCATGTAAGGTGTTGTGATGGACGAAGTCAAGAATGGGCGCTTGTCCGGGTAAAATATGATCTAACTCCGTTAAAATATCGGCGATTAAACGGTGTTGTGGATCGGTAAGGTGCTTAGAGGTAGAGGCTTGCATACTAAATACTATAACAGTCGTTGACTGATTTGGTTAATCATCTGAGTAATCGTGGTGGCAGACAGGTCTATTAAGGGGCTTGGCATGATGCCAAATCCAATAATACCTGTGACCAATAGGCCGCTCGCAATGAGTTCTCGGGTATTAAGATCGGTGAGGGTGGTTAGATTAGCTTTGATGGTTCCGGTTAATAGTAGGCTAATGGTTCGCATGGCGTAGGCGGCACTAATTAACACGGTGATACTAAAAAAGACCATTAAGCCGCCCCATTGTTGAAAGCCACCCATTAAGGCATGGAGTTCAGCGATAAAACCTAAGGTGCCTGGGAGACCCATAGCCGCTAATAAGCTTAAGGTAATTAACAATGAAAAGCGCGGCATCAGTTGTATTAAGGCGCTGTAATCTTGAATGTTGCGAGTGTGAGTGCGCTCATAGAGTAAGCCGACTAATAAGAATAGCGAGGCTGAAATAAAGCCATGAGCGGTCATTTGTAAGACGGCGCCTGTTAAACCGATTTCGTTTAAACTGGCAATGCCTAATAATACGATGCCCATGTGACTGACGGAAGAATAAGCGATCATCGCCTTAAGGTCTGTTTGGCGCCAGGCTAATAAGCCGCCGTATAACATTCCAAACAGGGCTAAGAAAAGGAGTAACGGTTGTAAGCTGTGTGCCGCTTCAGGCAACATATTAACGGCTCTGATGAGACCATAAGCGCCCATTTTGAGTAAAATTCCGGAGAGTAGAATGCTCACGGGGCTAGGAGCTTCAACATGTGCTAAGGGAAGCCAGCCATGCAAAGGAAAAATGGGCATTTTGACGCCAAAGCCAATTAAGAAGCCTAAGAGGACTAGAATTTGTTCGTAGCGCGGCATGTCCTTGGCTGCTTGGTGCATGGTCGTCATTAATGAGCCGGCATGCTCAAGGTCATATTGGCTAATGGCTAAGAGACTAATGAGCATAAACACCGAACCGCCCATGGTATACAGAACGAAGTTTAAGCTAGCGGTGTGGCGACGTTGTCCACCCCAGCGCCCAATAAGAAAAAATAACGGGATTAAGGTGAGTTCCCAAGCAATATAAAATAACGCCCAATCTTGCGCTAAGAATACCCCCAGCATCCCAAACTCAAGGATTAAGATACTTAAATGATAGCCTTTGACATCCTTTGTTAGTGTTAAGGAGGCCATTAGCGCTACTGAGGTTAATAGTGTTGCGAGCATGAGCATGGGCATTGAGATGCCATCAATGCCAAGGGCGTAAGCGCTACCTAAGTTAGGATTGAGTGGGATATATTCGCTGAGTTGTAATTCTGCGTCATTGTGATTGTATAGGAGGAGAATCCAAGTGCTTAATAAAAAAGCCAGTGTCGTAAAGGAATGGGCAATGGCGCGAATTAAACGGATGCTTTGGCTGGGGGTAAAAATTAATACTAAGACGCCCGCTGCAGGTGTCCAAAGTAATAAACTAAGAATCCCCATCATGTAAATTACCCCTTTATTATTGCTTTAACTAATCAAATACAGTGGTGGCAATTATACGGTTTACGCTTTAATTCGCAATATAAATAGCGCGTTATAGAGGATTAACAATAACCGACTCCTTTACTCTGATTTTAAATAGTACTATAATGGTACACAATCATTTGGAGTCGAGATGTTACGGTTAAGTAAATTAACGGATTACGCAATAGTCATTTTAAGTTTTATGGCTAAAGAAGAGTTGCAGGGTCATACGGCGGTGGAAATTGCTTCTGTGACAGGGATTGCAGTGCCGACCGTGAGTAAGATTCTTAAGTTATTAGTCAACGCTAAGATATTAAGCTCTACGCGGGGCGCTAAAGGGGGCTATGCGTTAGCCAGATTGTCTGAAAATATAACCATCGCTCATGTTATCAGTGCGCTAGAAGGACCTATTGCCCTAACAGAATGTAGTATTTCCCAGCAAGGTTGCGAGCAAGCTTCTGGGTGTAGTATTCGAGGCAATTGGAATCTGATTAATCAGACGATTCATAATGCGCTAGCATCAGTTACCTTGGCGGATATGGTAAAGCCTGCGCCGGTCCCTGCTTTAGCTTGGAAACAAGAAGTATTAATTCCTGTTGCTAGTTTATATCGTTAGTCAGTACTCATTTTGCAGTTAGAACATCATTGTCCTTTATAGAGAGTTTTTATGTCAGCTAGTACCCAAGAAATTAACAATCTCATTAACCAGGAATACAAGCAAGGTTTTGTGACCGAGTTAGAGACGAATACGTTCCTGCCTGGATTGGATGAGGAAGTGATTCACAAGCTCTCTAAAATTAAAAACGAACCTGAGTTTATGTTGGAGTATCGTTTAAAAGCATTTAGACATTGGCAAACGATGAAGTCTCCAGAGTGGGCTTTTGTAAACTTTGATCCGATTGATTACCAGTCCATTAGTTACTACTCTGCGCCCAAGCGTAAAGAAGATGGCCCTAAGAGTTTAGATGAGATTGATCCTCAAATTTTAGAGGCCTACAAGAAGTTGGGTATTCCTTTAGATGAGCAAGAGCGTTTAGCAGGTGTTGCTGTTGATGCAGTTTTTGACAGCGTGTCAGTGGCGACCACTTTTAAAGGGAAGTTGAAAGATGCGGGGGTTATTTTTTGCCCCATCTCAGAAGCCTTGCGTGAGCATCCAGAGTTGATTAAAGAATACTTGGGCTCTGTCGTGCCTATTACCGATAATTATTTTGCGGCCTTAAATGCCGCCGTATTTACGGATGGCTCGTTTGTGTATATTCCAAAAGGCGTGCGCTGCCCCATGGAGTTATCAACGTATTTTAGAATTAATGCCGCGAATACTGGGCAGTTTGAAAGAACCTTGATCATTGCGGATGAAGGCAGTCATGTGAGTTATTTAGAAGGCTGTACTGCTCCGATGCGAGATGAAAATCAATTGCACGCAGCGGTCGTTGAATTGGTCGCTATGAAAGATGCGGTGATTAAATATTCAACCGTACAGAATTGGTATCCGGGTGACAAAAATGGCTTAGGTGGTATTTATAACTTTGTGACTAAACGCGCGGATTGCCGCGGTGAGAATTCCAAGGTGTCTTGGACTCAAGTTGAAACGGGGTCTGCCATTACTTGGAAATATCCAAGTTGCGTTTTAACGGGCGATAATTCAGTTGGTGAGTTTTATTCTGTTGCCTTAACGAATAATTATCAACAGGCCGATACCGGCACGAAGATGATTCATATTGGAAAAAATACCCGTAGTACAATTGTCTCTAAAGGTATTTCGGCAGGTAAAGCACAAAACACCTATCGTGGCTTGGTTAAAGTATTAAAGAGTGCAGAAAACGCCCGAAACTATACGCAGTGTGATTCTTTATTGGTAGGTGATCAGTGTGGTGCGCATACGTTTCCCTATATTGAAGTGAAACAACCTTCCGCCCAGGTGGAGCATGAAGCGACCACCTCTAAAATTAGTGAAGATCAGTTGTTTTTCTGTCAGCAACGCGGATTGTCTGCTGAAGATGCGGTGTCAATGATCGTGAATGGTTTTTGTAAAGAAGTTTTCAAAGAATTACCGATGGAGTTTGCGGTAGAAGCTCAGGCTTTATTAGGCTTGAGTCTCGAAGGCTCAGTTGGGTAACACAGAATTTTTTAAGGATTTGGGCTAATAGCCCTCTACACATAGGTAACAATGAATGCTTAGCATAAAAAATCTTCACGTTAGCGTGGGTGATAAACCCATCCTTAAAGGTATTAATCTTGAGATTAAACCGGGTGAAATTCACGCCATTATGGGCCCCAATGGTTCGGGTAAAAGTACCTTATCTCATATTTTGTCAGGTAAGAGTGGTTACACAGTGACTGAAGGTTCGGCGACTTATCAAGGTAAAGATTTATTAGAAATGCCGCCTGAAATACGTGCGCGTGAGGGCGTCTTTTTAGCGTTTCAATACCCCGTTGAAATTCCGGGTGTGAGTAACGTGTATTTATTAAAAGCGGCGCTGAATTCCATTCGTAAACATCATGGTCAATCAGAAGTTGATGCGATGGATTTCTTAACGTTGGTTAAGGGTAAAGTACGTCTTTTGGAAATGGATGAGAAGTTTTTATATCGGGCGGTGAATGAGGGGTTTTCAGGTGGCGAGAAAAAGCGTAATGAGATATTACAAATGGCTATTCTTGAGCCCAAGTTGTGTATCTTAGATGAAACGGATTCTGGTCTGGACATTGATGCCTTAAAGATTGTGTCTGAAGGCGTTAATTCGCTTCGTTCACCTGATCGCTCTTTTGTGATGGTGACGCATTATCAGCGTTTATTAGATTACATTAAACCGGATTTCGTGCATGTGTTGGCGAATGGACAAATCGTTAAGTCCGGTGGGGCAGAACTAGCCTTAGAGCTTGAAGAGAAAGGTTATAGTTGGCTTGAAGATGCAGAGGCATCTGCTTAATGGCTACGGCAAATTCAAGTGCTTATATAGAGCGTTATGCTGATGTTGCCTCTTTATTGTGTGGGCAAAACGTGACTTGGTTGCAACAGCAGCGTGCAGATGCATTGTTGCGGCTCACAGAACATGGATTTCCTGCTATACGTGATGAAGACTGGCGTTACACAAATGTTTCCGTCCTTGATAAGCAATATTTTGCGCCGGCTCAGAAGAGTGCTTCGGCTGTTATAACGGCAGATTGGTTAAAGGCATATCAGTTAGTTGATGCGTGGTCATTGGTATTGGTCGATGGCTATTTTTCAGCGGAGCTCTCTATGTTGGTTGACTTGCCAGAGGGTGTTACGGTTGTGAGTCTGGCCGAAGCTCTGCAAGACGCGCAGTACGCGACTGTTTTAGAAGGGAAGATTAACGGCGCTGTGAGCCAAGATGAGAATGGTTTTGTTGCCTTTAATGGGGCTTATTTTGTTGGGGGTGTGCTGATTCATGTGCCTGCAAAACTTCAAGTGTCGAAGCCAATACAGGTGCTGCATATCGCTACGCAAGAATTAACAGCGATCAATACACGCTCAGTCATAGTGGCTGATGAGTTGTCTGAGCTGCAGTTAATTGAAACCTTTGTAGGTTTAGAGTGTGCTTATTTGTCTGTCGCCGTGACAGAAGTATTTGTCGGGCAAAATGCCAATGTTACCCTTCATAAGGTGCAGGTGGAGTCTGAAAAGGCAATTCATTTTGGCGGGACTTATGTTAAGCAAGCCCGAGATGCGCGTTTTCGTCATGATAACTTTGCTTTGGGTGCTGTGTTAGCGCGTAGTGATGTGCATACTGATTTAGATCACGCGTCTGAATGTGAGTTAAATGGTCTGTATTTAGGTGTTAAGCGCCAACATATTGATAATCATACTAGGATCAATCATTTAAAGCCTCATGGTATCAGTCGCCAGTTATATAAAGGTGTATTGGATGATAGGGCAAGAGGGGTTTTTCAGGGGCGAGTCGTGGTGGCAGAAGATGCTCAGAAAACGGATTCGCAAATGAACAATCGCAATCTGTTGTTATCGAGTGATGCTGAGGCAGATACAAAGCCGCAATTAGAGATTTATGCGGACGATGTAAAGTGCGCACATGGTGTGACGGTAGGGCAGTTAGATGAAAAATCTATTTTTTATCTCCAGTCTCGTTGTGTCGATGAAGAAACTGCGCGTAACATGCTCACGTTTGCATTTGCTAATGAAATGGTGGATAAGGTTAAGATTAAAAGTTTGCATGATTTGATTTTGGGGCAAGTGTTAACACGCTTTCCACAGGAAGGAATCAATAAGGAGTGGCTATGACCGTGTTTGATGTAGAGAAAATACGCCAGGATTTTCCTATCTTGAAGGAAAAGATCCGCGGTAAGGATCTGGTTTATTTAGATAATGCCGCGACCTGTCAAAAGCCGCAAGCCGTTATCGATAGTATTGTGCAGGTTTATAGTCATGATTATGCCAATGTGCATCGTGGCGTGCATACCTTGAGTGTACGTTCTACCGATAAATTTGAAGCGGCACGCACTAAAGTAAAAGCATTTATTAATGCAGCGAGTGACAAAGAAATTATCTTTGTAAAAGGCGCTACAGAAGCGGTTAATTTAGTCGCTCAGACCTATGGTAAGGCGAATATTAAAGCCGGTGATGAGATTGTGATTACCGCAATGGAGCATCATTCCAATATTGTGCCTTGGCAAATGCTCTGTGAGCAAACCGGGGCCGTGTTAAGAGTGGCGCCGATTAATCTAGCGGGTGAATTAATTTTTGCCGAGTTTGAGCCATTGCTGAATGAGAAGACAAAATTAGTTGCCGTGGTGCACATGTCAAATGCCTTAGGAACGATCAATCCGGTTAAGGCGATTATTGAGGCGGCGCATTCAAAGAATATTCCTGTGTTGTTGGATGGTGCTCAAGCCATTCCGCATATAGCAGTGGATGTGCAAGCCTTAGATTGTGATTTTTATGTGTTCTCTGGGCATAAGTTATATGCGCCTACGGGTACGGGCGTATTGTATGGAAAACAAGCGTTATTAGAAGCCATGCCTCCGTATCAGGGCGGTGGAGATATGATTCGCAAGGTCACCTTTACTGAGACTGAATACAATACTTTGCCGTACAAATTTGAAGCCGGTACACCTAATATCGCCGATGTTATTGGATTAGGTGCGGCTATTGATTATATCAATGCGATTGGTATGCCCGCGATTGCCGCTTATGAAGCTGAGTTATTGGAGTATGCGACTGCAAAAGCACGCGCTATTAAAGGCTTAAGAATCATTGGCGAAGCTGAAGAGAAGGGGGCGATTTTGTCCTTTGTGCTGGATAAAATACATCCGCACGACATTGGTACCATGCTCGATAGCTTAGGCATTGCTATTAGAGCGGGACATCATTGTGCGATGCCGGTGATGGATTTTTATAATGTTCCTGCAACAGCAAGAGCTTCATTTGCACTGTATAATACCCGTCAAGAAATTGATGTATTAATGAATGGCATAGAATCTTTGATTGAGGTATTTGGCTAATGTTTGATGATTTACGTGATCTGTATCAAGAGGTTATATTTGACCACAACCGTAACCCAAGAAATTTTCGAGTCATGGACGATGCGGATAGAAAAGTAGAGGGATTTAATCCTTTATGTGGTGATCGCTTAACGTTGTATTTGAAAATGGACGGTGAGGTGATTACTGATGCCAGTTTTCAAGGTTCAGGTTGTGCAATTTCAACGGCTTCGGTTTCCTTAATGACTGAGATTGTAAAAGGTAAGACTGAGCAAGAGGCTGATGCTTTGTTTAAGCAGTTTCATGAGATGACCACGGGTAAAGATGAGCATTTTAATCTTGAAGCGATTGGTAAATTAGCCGTTTTGGCCGGAGTTCGTGAGTATCCTGCTAGAGTTAAATGTGCAACTTTGGCTTGGCATACCTTAGATGCGGCCTTAAAAAATCAACAACAAGCTATTTCAACCGAATGATTCTTATGGTTTGTTAGTCTGTGTTTGATAGTCTCTCGTTCTGAGGATTTAGAGTTTTCTGAGAAATGGATAAATATAGCGGAAAATTAGCGGTCTTGTGTCAAAGTTTAAGCGATAAAGAACGGTCACAAGAGTTAGCAGATAGATTGTTTGTGCCTTTGTATGATTCTGTTGATAAATCGGCTCCAGAGAGTTTTTTTTTAAGTTGGCGTGATGGCTGTCTAAAATTATTAGATAAAGAGTTGCTTAAAAAAGGCGGGTTAGCTGTTGATATTGAGCCGCGTAATGGTGAGCAGCGCTCATGGCCTGCTCCAAAGCAAGATGCCTTGTCGCAAGCCTTAGGGCGAAAGACTAAAACAGTTATCGATGCAACCACGGGGTGGGGGCAAGATAGCTTGCACATTTTTCGTATGGGATACGAATTACAGTGCATTGAGCGATCTCCTATCATGTCAGAATTGCTGAGAGATGGTTTTAGGCGTTTAGCTGAGCAAGATTGGATGCAAAGGCTAAATTTAGAGTCACCTCCGTTGCTAAGTGGCAATGCGATCGAATTATTAAATACCTTAGAAAGCCCTCCTGATTGTATCTATTTAGATCCCATGTTTCCACCTAAACGAAAAAAGTCGGCCTTGGCGAAAAAATCAATGATGGTGTTACGAGAGTTGCTCGGTGATGATGAAGATAAAGAATGGCTATTTGAGGCGGCTTTGAGCGCAACAGCGAAGCGTGTTGTAGTAAAAAGTCCTGATTATGCTGAGCCTTTAGGTGGGAAGCCAAGCGAAAGTTATCAAGGTAAGTTGTTGCGGTATGATGTTTATCTAAAAAATTGAAGTGTAGGTTATCATTAAACTGTTAAGTTTAATGGGTGCGCTAAGTAGATTAAAAAGGAGAGGGTATGTCAGATTGGGTTGATGTTATTGCAGAAACCGCATTAGCAGACGGTGAGCATATTGTGGTTGATGTTGATCGTGTTGATGTTGCGGTATTTAATGTAGGTGGGGAGTTTTGCGCGATTGAGGATGTTTGCTCTCATGATGGTGGTGAAATTGCTAGCGGTGCTGTCGAGGATGGAAGTATTGTTTGTCCGCGCCATGGTGCCCGTTTTTGCCTTAAAACAGGGAAAGTAATGGCTCCGCCTGCCTATGAGGATATTCCGTGTTTTTTGATTAAAATTGAAGAGGGTCGAGTGTACGTTAAAGATAATCGCTGGGGGTAATGTGATTAAAAGTAATATTGAATTATAAAAATAACCTGCTGAATATATTATGAGGAAGTCGTTAGCCTGTGAGCGACATTTATATAATACATTTAGCAGGTTGATGGTAAAGCAAGTTTGTTGTTCCTCTTATGTTGCCTTGTTTGGGTAACATTCAAATAGAGATCTAGTTAAAGATCTTTGATTCCCGAAACGCCGATAATAGACCAGTTGTCAAAGTCTAAAGATCCTTCTTCATTGTCACCATTGTTGTAAGTGATACGACACGCGTATTTTCTGGTACTAGTAACGCCATTTTCAGGGCTTACGTTGATGTCAGCACTAATGAGATATTGATAGTTTCCAAGCGTCCAAGCATTGCTAGGTTTTTCAGGAAAGATAATTGTGGTCTTTTCTCCTAGTTCAGATTTAATGTAATGATTGCAGTGTGAGAACGCAATATTGGATAGAGATGTTGTAATAGCTACTTGGCTTGCTTGATCTTTGCTGTCGACTAAAAAGAGATCAGAAGCAGCGATTTTGTAAATAGTTGGCATTACAAGCTTGTATTGGCTTAAAAGAAGAACGGCAAATCCAGCGATAAAAAGAAAGGTTCTGTATTTTTTCATATAGTTTTTAGAATCCTGTTAGGTGGGGCATTGTAGATATTTGCGGCATAATTCTAACAGAAATCAGTAGATTAAGCGCAGCTAAATTTACTGAGCGAGTCAGGTTAAAAGAAAAATTTTAAGACTTAGTTCTTTTTGACTTGACAAGGTTTTGAGAGCTGGTAGACTGGTAACTCACTAAATTGAGTTGGTGGCATTTCCTCTTAACCTAGTTTTAAGTAAGGGATGGGAAAAAGGAGTTATATTATAGAGTCCTGGTCGTACGACTGGGGATTTTGTTAATTTTTAGGAGGTAGAAATGGCAGCTACAACTGAATCAGTGAAAGCTGATGCTGCGGAAGCACCGCTGTTAAACGTTAAAAATATGGTACTTGGCTCTTTGCTATATATCTTATTCTACGGTTGGGTTCGTTGGTATGAAGGTGTTTATGGATGGTCTGCTGGTCTTGACTCATTCGCACCTGAATTCGAAACTTACTGGATGAACTTCTTGTACATTGAATTCGTTTTAGAAGTATCTACTGCAGGTATCTTGTGGGGTTACATCTGGAAATCTCGTGATCGTAAAGTGATGTCAATCACTCCAAGAGAAGAGTTAAGAAGACATTTTACTCATTGGACTTGGTTAGTAATGTATGCTTGGGCTATCTATTACGGTGCTAGCTACTTCACTGAGCAAGACGGTACTTGGCATCAAACTATCGTTCGTGATACTGACTTTACACCAAGTCACATCATCGAATTCTATTTGAGCTATCCTATCTACATCATCACTGGTGGTGCAGCTTTCTTATATGCTAAAACTAGATTGCCAACCTATCAAAAAGGTTTGTCACTTCAGTACTTAGTATCAGTAGTTGGTCCTTTCATGATCTTACCAAATGTTGGTTTGAATGAATGGGGTCACACTTTCTGGTTTATGGAAGAATTGTTTGTTGCTCCTTTACACTACGGTTTCGTATTCTTCGGATGGGCTGCTTTAGGTGTTTTAGGTGTTGTAAACATAGAAGTTCAAGCAATTGCTAAACTTCTGAAAAAAGACTTAGCTTAATATTAAGTCAAGGCTGTAATAACTATCTCCTCGCTGTTTCGTCACTTTTCACGGCGAAACAGCAAAATGGAAGATAGTCATTAATAAAAATAATTTAAATCCTTTAGGAGGTAAGCTAATGAGCGCATCTCAATCAGCTGTACGTTCACGCGCTGAAGCAGT
>CAIPDT010000133.1 GCA_903863905.1 uncultured Methylococcaceae bacterium | reverse complement strand
GATCTTCCTAATGAGGTAGAAGTACTGATTACTAATCTCATGGATACCGGGCTTTATGAAGCTAGTCTATTTAAGTCGTTATATCATCTACGCTGGGGTGTTGAATCCGCGTTTGTACCCGCCTGAATAGCCATGTATCTAACTAAATCATGGCTAAATGGCTGTTTTGGACAATCAACAGTAACATAACCTAGATGCCCTTCTTTACGCCACTTTTCGTGAGATGTCCCATTTTGAGAGAAAAGAGAAAATCCCAAATATTTAAGTATATTTTTTACCTGCTCGCATGTTAAAGGTGGATTTTGCGAACTCATGCGTGATGATATGGCCCATGTGGAACAGTCGTTTGAAAAGACTGCCCAAATAATGTACTAAAAGACTTACAGTTTTGTAAGAATGAAATAACATAATATTTTAGCCAATCTTGAAAAGGAGCGCGTCTTAAAAGTAATTGCGCGGCAAATTCCTTATCTTTCCCCTCGATAGCCTCGTATAAGTATTCTTGTATTTCAGAGATAAGCTTATCCTCAGCTTCTGCTTTAGTTTCACCCACAGCGTAGAGTGTAAAATCCAAGCATCTTGCAGACCAATAAGCGCCTTCATTTTTAATTATACAATGTAGAACACCATTCATTGTTTACCCCAAATAGTTATTTTTATTAATGCGCAAAAAAGTAGCTTAGCGCGTCCATTTACGAATTAAACTCCTTGAAGGTCTGTAATATTATCACAAGATAACGCTTGTACAAAATCAAGAAAATGAGCGTTAAATTACGATAGCTGCACTATGCACGATAAGCATAGTGCTAAATTATTGAATAATAAATAACAATATTATTCTTTCAGCCAAAAAGTCATAGGTTTAGGAGTTTCGTCCGTGTCATCAAGATCTTTCCATAAATAAGTGGTACGTAGTTCAGAATGTTTAACGTAGCCACGTTTATTCCAAAACTGATCTAAAGGTACATACGTCGAGGGTCGTCTAGGATGATCTATCGGTCTTTCAACGCAGCAAAAAGTAATATGCTTAAAGCCACCTAACGACTCGGCATGGGCTTCACGGTGTTCAAAAAACTTAACGCCTAAACCTAAACCACGATAGTCTTTATTTAACACCGACTCACTGCAATAAAAAACATCATCCAGATTATAGTCATGCTCAAGGAAGGGCCGTTTAAGCTCTTCTGTTTCATACTTCATCGGTAATGCCGTAGAAGCTCCCACGACTTTATCGCCATCAAAAGCAAGCACGATCACACTTTCAGGGGTATCTATATAAGTTTGTAGATATTTTTCTTCGTAATGATAATCGCCGTCATATAAATACGGGAAATCACGAAATACCTCAATTCTTAAGCGAGCAAGTTCAGGAATAAATTCCGCTATGGCTGGACCACTGCATCTTTCAATACGAATATCTTTGGACATGGATAGATATCAAGCTAAATTAAAACCCGCATTTTAGTCTAACTCAGCAAAAGGACACAAGAAAAACACCTCAAGTATAAATACTTCAAGGCGTTAGCTTAAATAAACTCACTCAACCGCCATTTAGTTTAAGCGTTTACTTTTTGCTTTTTAACACCGCATCTTTGCCAACTGGTTAAAACGCTCATCGCTAATAAGGCACCAACTGTATCGGCAACCCAATCGGCAAGATCAGATTGTCGCCCTTCTACAAAGGATTGATGCCATTCATCTGACCAACCAAATAAACTACAAAAGGCAATACTGAGAAAAACGACTATAATAGGGGACGTGAATAAATGTCTAAAACCGCGCCAGACTAACAAAGCCATTACAAAATAAGCCATAGCATGATGAAGCTTATCTTGATACTCAAACCATTGAGGGGCCGGTAAAGAAGATTGATCTGAGAGCCAAAAAATAAGCGAAAAATAAAGAAACAGAACTATAAGGTCTAATGTTTTAATCATTTTATTGGGTTATGAAAAATATATTTGAATTTGCTGAGAGGTGTTTACATCATCCCAGTGTAGAAGAAAAACTAACACACACGCACCAAGCCTGGCAAATGTTATCCACTGATAACCTAAGCCTAATCTCAGAGCGCCCTGTTTTACCCATTAAGCATGTACAATTTCCCGATAACCCCATATTACTATCACCTCGTCAGATGCCTAAACGCAAACTAGGCAGCACTGAAGGTATTGCGGCTTTTTTTCATGCGATTGCGCATGTCGAATTTATTGCTATTTATCTTGCTTGGGACATTCTGTATCGATTCCGCGGTATGCCGACGCAATTTTATCAGGATTGGTTACAAATTGCTGATGAAGAAGCTCAACATTTTGAACTCATTCAGCTACATTTACAAAAATTTAATATGCGTTATGGTGATTTACCCGCGCATAACGGCTTGTGGGAACATGCGACCGATACGGCTAACGATTTACTCGCTCGCCTAGCTATAGTGCCTCGCTGTATGGAAGCACGAGGGTTAGATGTGACGCCAGCCATTATTAAAAAGTTTGCTCACCAAGGTGATAAAGACAGTGTCGCCTTATTACAACGTATTTTGACTGATGAAGTCGGCCATGTAGAACGAGGTTCTTATTGGTTTAAATATGTCTGTGCTCTACAAAACCTCGATCCTGAAATAAAATATCAAGAACTGATCAAACAATTTTATCAGGGCGGCAAGCCGAAAGGCCCTTTTAACAGAGAAATGCGTATAATTGCAGGCTTCTCTAATGCTGAATTAGACTGGTTGGAAACGACAAACCCATGAACACACAAAAAATATTTACTCTCCCGCTTTTTAGCTTAGGCTTTAGAGTTTTCTTTGCCCTAGCGGGACTGTCTGCCCTGATATTAATCGTGTTATGGAATGCGATTTTCAAAGGCCATTTAGCCATTGATAATTATTATGACGTCACCTACTGGCATGGTCACGAAATGTTATTAGGCTATTCGGTGGCAGTCATTGCGGGGTTTTTATTAACCGCCGTTAAAAACTGGACCGGACAACCCACGCTAACAGGCGATAAATTGGCCGGTTTAGCCTTATTGTGGCTCTATGGACGTATCTTACCTTTTTATTCCGGTTTATTACCCGATGCACTGATCGCCATCGTTGATTTTTCTTTCTTACCGGTATTGGCGTACCAAATAACTAAGCCTATTTTAGCGGCTCAATCCTTTAAGAACTTAATCTTTGTCGGTCTATTGCTGGTCTTAGCGTTAGGCAATGGTTTGATTCATGCTGATATTTTGGGTCTAACAACACAGACGGCTTGGCTTGGCATACAACTCGTTATCTCTACCATTATTTTATTAATCTTAGTGCTGGCCGGACGAATCTTACCGTTCTTTATTGAGAAAGGCATTTCTGGAACGATTATCTTCAAAAACCCACTTATAGAAGCCTTATCGATTGGCTCGGCTGTCATCGTATTCATTTTACAACTGCTGGGGGTTTCGGGTGTTCTATTAGCCTTAATGGCCATTATTGCCGCTGCCACTAATAGTGCGCGGTTATTAAGTTGGTATGTGCCTCGTATACGTTACGTGCCTTTGTTATGGGTACTTTTCGCCGGTTATAGTTGGATCATTTTAGGCTTTATCTTGACGGCGTTATCCGCTTTTAACTGGATACCTTCTGTACTGGCACTGCATGCCTTTACTGTCGGGGGCATTGGCGTGTTAACCCTAGGCATGATGGCTAGGGTTTCACTAGGCCACACCGGTAGACCCCTTAAAGCGTCAAATACCATTGCAATTGCGTTTATACTCATTAACATTACCGCTTTAATTCGGGTATTAATGCCAATCGCTTTATCACAGTGGTACGATATCTTAATCTATAGCTCCACGTTGGCTTGGTTGTCCGCTTTTGCTTTATTTATGTTAGTGTATACCCCCATACTCAGTAAAAGCCGAGTGGATGAGAAAGCAAACTAAACTATTGCCCGACTAATGCTTTAATCGCTTCATCCGTATGAAAAAACACCTTACCCGGTTTTAATTCATTAAAGAAATGGGTCTTTTCTAGTTTATCTAAAACAGGCCCTTTTGCTTCCGATAAATGCAAGGTCATTCCTGAACCTTGTAACACTCGATTTAAATTCTCTAAGGCTTCTAAAGCGGTGGTATCAATATCACTGACCGAGGTTAAAATTAATACAATATGTTCAATCGTCTCTTGGCGTTTTAACTCAGCGACAATAAAATTTTCGATAAAGTCAACATTCGCAAAAGTTATATTTTCATCAATCCGCAATAACAATAACGAGGCCCATGTGTCTACAGCATGACGCTTTACATTGCGATAATGACCCGTTTTAGGAATACGTCCTACTACAGCAATGTGCGGTTGACTCGTTTTACGTAAATAACTAATCAAGGTCAGGATGATACCTAAACTGATACCTTCTTCAATCCCTAAAACTAACACACCTAAAAAAGTCACTAACTCCGCAATACCATCGCCACGATCATAGCGCCACGTATGCACAATACTGTTTATACGAACCAAGGGCACAATAGCCACTAAAATAATAGCCGCTAGCGCTACTTTGGGGATATTTTCAAACCATGGACTAAAAAAGATAACCGCTAAAGCCAAAATACCCGCTGCGATTAACATCGCCACTTGAGTTCTAGCCCCCGCTGAGAAGTTAACCATGGTTCGACTAAAGCCACCTGCAACCGGCATGCCTCCAGAAATAGCGGTGGTTAAATTCGCAAACCCTAACGCAATCAACTCTTGATTAGGATCAATTTTTTCAGCTCTTAAATTCGCCGTCACCTTAGCGATAGCCACACTTTCTACATAAGCGATTAAGGCAATAAAAGCAGAACTAGGCAATAATAAACGCCACTTTTCAGGCGCCCAGAAATCAATGCTTAACTTTGGAAAACCAGTCGGCACTTGCCCGACTACTGCCACCCCATGCAGGGTCTGTAAACTAAAATAACTCACTAGCATTGTCGCCAACAACACGGTTAACAAAGGCCCACACTTACTAATAGCGGTTAATAAAGACAATTTCAGGCCTATTTTTTTAAGCAACCACGGCAACGGTTTAGTAAATATCACTAAAACTAACAGTGCCGCCAACCCAATAAATAACGTGATCGAATTATAGTTCTGTAAATAACCTTGATAGCACTCAAGATTCCAAGCACACGTCGGTGTTTTTAAACCAAACAATTGAGGCAATTGACTGCCGATAATTAAAAGAGAAGCGCCACTGGTAAAACCAGTTAAAACCGGATGACTTATAAAGTTAACTAACCCCCCCATGCGTAATAAGGCCATTAATAATAAGATTAAGCCACTTTCTGCCGACAAAATTAAAGTACTGTGTAATGGATCGCCTAACGCACTAATTTCAGGTGCATTTAAAGCACTGGCAATCATAATCGCTGCAATAGAGACCGGACCCACCGATAATGTACGACTGGTTCCTAAGATAACGTAAACAATAGGCGGTAAAATACTCGCGTATAAACCTAATTGTGGTGGCAATCCTGCTAATATGGCATACGCAATACCCTGTGGCACTAATAAAATAGCCGTAATAACACCGGCAAATAAATCATTATTAAAATCCTGGCGCGTATAGGTTTTTAACCAAGTGGTTATCGGTAAAAAAGACATAACAGTCCTGTATCCTTATTTGAACAGATGAATAAAGAAGATCAAACTCCCTCACCTTAAGGGTCAGCCAGTTGATCTTCTTGGGGCGCTACATTAACGTTAACGGAATGTTGGGATGCTATTAATCTTCGCTGGTAAAGCGTTTTGCATAAGATTCCAAATGCGGAATATCTATACGGTACCCTTTTAACATCAACGACCAATACATCCAAGGGAAGCCCATCACTTTACCTATCCACCAGATAAAGAGGTTCTTTCTGGGATCTAACCACGGAAACGAAGGTGTTACTTTGCCACCGTAACAAAACTCAGCCAACATCACTGTGCTTAATGAAGTAGTTAAAGGACAAGAGCCATAACCATCGTATTTATCTTTTAAATCTTTCCCTTCAATGAGATGAAAAATATTATCCACTAAAATAGGCACTTGTTTTCTGACCGCCGCTGCTGTTTTAGCATTCGGTGTTGACGTTGCATCCCCTAAACCAAAAATATTGGCGTATTTATTATGTTGCAAAGTGTTTTCATGGACATCAACCCAACCTGCGGCATTCGCTAACGGACTGCTTTTAATAAAATCAGGCGCACTTTGCGGGGGCGTTACATGGATCATGTCAAAGGTCTTAACAACCTGTTGCTTATTACCTTCGGCATCTGTTGTTTCAAAGGTAGCCGTTTTGGTTTCGCCATCAATCGCCACTAAGTTATGATTAAAATTAGTCTTTATGCCATAACCTGCAACGACTTTTCCTAAGGCTTTAGCAAAAAAAGGAATCCCAAAAAGCACTGGGCCTGCATTACAAAACTCAATATTAAATTTATCTAAGATGCCTTTTTTACGGAAACGATCGGCCGCTAAATACATAATCTTTTGAGGTGCGCCGGCACACTTAATCGGCATCGGTGGTTGGGTAAATAAAGCCGTTCCAGACTCTATATTTTTAATACATTCCCACGTATATTCAACGGTATCTGGTGAATAATTACTGCACACCCCATTCTTACCAATCGTGTCTTTTAAGCCTGCCACTTTATTCCAGTCCAATTGTAAACCGGGACACACCACTAAATAATCATAACTAATCGCTTCACCAGAACGTAAGGTGACGGTGTTTTCTTCGGGTTGAAAAGTTGCCGCATATTCTTTTAACCAAGTCACTGAGGGATGAATCAAATCGGCTTCATTTCGAGTGGTTTGTTTTATGGTATAAGCCCCGCCGCCAATAATGGTAAAGCCCGGTTGGTAATAATGCTTTTCAGAAGGCTCGATAATTGCGATATCGATAGTGGCATTTTGACGACGCATATTATTAGCGACAGAAACGCCAGCCGCACCCCCTCCCACAATTAAAACAGTAAAATGTTGTGTCATAAAATCCTCGAATTATTATTAATTATTATTTTATATTTTGTAATAAATACAAAAGGCTAAATTGATTCACTTAACCTTTCGCAAGTTTAATGGATGTCTTTAAATTTTTACAGCGTTGCTTTTTGCCACGCTTCAAAACCACCCGCCATTGACAGTACATTTTTATAACCTAACTGTTGCATCGATCTTGCAGCCAAGGCAGAACGACCTCCAGTACGACAATAAATTAAGACCGCTTTAGATTTATCCGTTAATTCTGGCACCATACCTATTTTGAATTCCAAAACACCCCGAGGTAATAATATCGAAGCATCTATATGTCCCGCTGCATATTCACTTTCTTCTCGAGTATCGACAAGCACAATATGACCTTCTGCTAATAATTGCTTAGCGGCCGTGACAGTCACTTCAGTAATGCTTTGTTTAGCCTCCGCCACTAAATCTTGTGGACTTAATTCTTGACGAACCGGACGGGTAGTCTCTCTTATCACAATCGCATCTTGACGCTCATTTTCATCCAACCCACAATAACGATTGGCAGGCACTGCTTCATCAATTAAACGCGGTCTGGGTAAGTTTAAGTTATTCATAATTTCAATAAACTCAGCGCGGGTCTTACCGGTTAAACGTGGATTATTAGTGCGCTCTTGTTCAATACTACTCACCCATCGGCCTTGATAATCATGGCCTGGATAGACTAAAGTTTCACTTGGCAAAGTAAATAAACGTTGCGTAATACAATCATAAAGTGCTCCTGCATCACCACCTTGAAAATCAGTACGACCACAGCCACCTACAAATAAAGAATCACCCGTAAAAACCCGATCACGCCATAAGAATGAAATACTGCCACGCGTGTGACCAGGCGTTGCAATGACTTTAATCTGCTCATACTCACCTAAGGTAAAAATATCACCGTCTTGAATTTTAACATCGGCCGTAGTAGCACCACATAACTCACTCACTGCGGTGAGAGCACCTAATTGCTGACGCAACAAACCACTGGCTGTAATATGATCCGCATGAACATGTGTTTCTAAAGCATACTTAAGTTGCAAGCCATGCTCAGTTAACAAAGCGATATAACTCTCGATATGAGTATTAACGGGATCAATAAACACGGCTTCTTTACTGATAGGATCAGCAATTAAATACGTGTAAGTCCATGTTTCTTTATCAAATAATTGTTTAAATATCATTAGGGTAACTCCAAATTCTCTGTGTTGTGTAAAGATTACTTAAGTTGTAATCATGTGTATGATTTTAATTGTTATAAAGCAAAGCCTATGCCAACCTCTTTAAAAAAACATTAACCTATTGTTTTAATATCATTAAAACAATAGCCTTACCGGATTGATTTACGAAATACTTCGCGTTTAAATGTTTCAATGAAGCACATAAACGAAACACTGAAACATAAAGAAACATTAGAGCGCACTCTGAAACATTAAACAAAACATTCCATTAGGTCACAATAACACGTCTAACATCGCAGAAACTTAAAGCCCCAACCCTGTGAATTGACTCATAGCACGATTTATCCTCTCTCTTTTTACTCGACCTTAATGCCAATCATCCTCCTCATCGTCTTCATAAGGCTGAGATTTAACATGATCTGGAATTTTGGGTAACTTTGCCGACCTCAATAACAACAACGCCGCACCCAAAACAAATAAAAAAGCCACTACAAACACTAATAACCCCATTTTTAATCCCCTATTTTTTACCCATATTAGAAAGCTTCAGTTAAAATATACAATACTTAAAAAACTTATAAATATCATCATGAAACAAGTCGAACTTCTTTCCCCCGCCGGCACTATTAAAAACATGCGCTACGCCTTCGCATATGGTGCTGACGCCGTCTACGCAGGACAACCTAGATATAGCCTTAGAGTCCGTAACAATGATTTTCTGGCCGAAAACTTAGCCAAAGGCATCAAGGAAGCCCACGATCTTGGTAAAAAGTTTTTCTTAGCAACCAATGTCATTCCTCACAATGCCAAAGTTAAAACTTTCATGGCCGATATTACACCTATTATCGCTATGCAACCGGATGCCTTAATTATGGCTGATCCCGGACTCATTATGATGACCCGTGAAGCCTGGCCTGATATGCCGGTGCATTTATCTGTTCAAGCCAATACCGTAAATTATGCAACCGTTAAATTTTGGCAAAGTGTAGGCGTCAAACGCATTATTTTATCGCGTGAATTGTCCTTGAATGAGATTGAAGAAATACGTCAACAATGTCCTGATATAGAACTTGAAGTTTTTGTACACGGTGCTTTATGTATCGCCTATTCAGGGCGGTGTTTATTATCCGGTTACTTTAACCATCGTGACCCGAATCAAGGCACCTGCACCAACTCCTGTCGATGGAAATATGACACGCTACCCGCCCAAGAAAATGCTGAAGGTGATTGGTTACCGCAAGGAGAGACGCTTTCAATGGCCGATATTAGCACTGCCAGTTGTGGGGGCGCCGATCGGCATCCATTAGCCGATGAAGTTTATTTTCTGGAAGAAGAAGGTAGAAAAGGCGAGTTATTACCGATTATGGAAGATGAAAACGGCACCTACATCATGAATTCCAAAGATTTACGTGCCATAGAACATGTCCAACGTTTAGTTGAAATCGGTATTGATAGCCTTAAAATTGAAGGCCGTACCAAATCTCACTACTATGTCGCCAGAACGGCTCAAACGTATCGACAAGCCATAGATGATGCTTTAGCCGGACGCCCCTTCCAACCTAAACTGCTTGGCGTATTAGAAAACTTAGCGAATCGGGGCTATACGGATGGCTTTTATCAACGCCACCACACCCACGAACAACAAAACTATATCACCGGTTATTCCAAAAGCCATCAACAACAATTTTGTGGCGAAATTAAAGACTATGATAAAGAGACGGGCTTGGCGACGATTGATGTTAAAAACAAATTTTCAGTGGGTGACACCCTGGAATTAATTCTCCCTGAAGGGAATCGTGACATTATTTTAGATCGTATGGAAAATAAATACGGTCAAGCGATGCAAGAAGCTCCGGGTGGTGGCTATGAAGTTAAAATCCCCTTACCTGAAATACAAAGTACGCGAGGCTTATTAGCGCGTTATACTGCAGAATAAATACCTCACTCCAGTCACTTTCACCTAAACAGAGCTAATTATGACGTTCAGTACAGCTAATCTTTGCGACCGCCATTCTGAAGAGTATCACTTTCAGATTGCCGAACCCGTTTTTACCTCTTATGGTGCTAAAACGTCATTTTCAGGAAAAATAACCACCTTAAAAACCTTTGAAGATAATGAATTAATCAAAATTGTTTTAAGCGAAAAAGTGACCGACAGAGTGCTGGTTATTGATGGTGGTGGCTCATTTCGGTGTGCTTTAATTGACAATGAATTAACCACACTTGCCGTTGAAAATGGCTGGCAAGGTATTGTTGTTAATGGCTGTATTAGACATACAGCGGATATTAAGAAACTACCTATTGGCCTGCTTGCACTTCGCACGCATCCTTTAAAAAGCCATAAAAAAGACCAAAGTGATCGTGACTTATTAATCAGTTTTGCCGGCGTAAATTTTAAGAAAGATAATTTTTTGTATGCTGATAGTGACGGAATGATCGTATCAGAAACAATGTTGAGTTAAAATGATCACACATTAACCTAGTATAGAAGTCAAGATATGCAAATTGTACTCGCTAACCCTCGTGGATTTTGTGCCGGTGTAGACCGTGCCATTGAAATTGTTGACCAAGCCATTCAAGCGTTTGGTGCTCCTATTTATGTACGTCATGAAGTCGTACATAACCGTACCGTTGTTGATGGCCTTAAAGAAAAAGGCGCCATCTTCATTGAAGAACTCACCGATGTACCCGTGGGCTCTTATTTAATTTTTAGTGCTCATGGTGTCTCTAAACAAGTACAACAAGAAGCCAAAGAACGTAATCTAACGGTATTTGATGCCACCTGCCCTTTGGTAACCAAAGTTCATATCCAGGTCGCTAAACATGCTAAATCTGACCGCGAAGTTATTTTAATTGGTCACGCAGGTCACCCAGAAGTGGAAGGCACCATGGGACAATATGATAAATGCACTGAAAATGGTGGCATTTATTTAGTTGAAACGCCTGAAGATGTTAAAAAATTGGTGGTTAATAACCCAGAAAACCTGGCTTATGTGACCCAAACTACACTCTCAATGACAGACACCAAAATCATGGTGGATTCTTTAAGAGAACGCTTTACGTCGATACAAGAACAGAAAAAAGATGACATCTGTTATGCCACTCAAAATCGCCAAGATGCTGTGTATGAATTGGCTAAAACAGCTGAAATTATTTTAGTAGTAGGCTCTATTAATAGCTCAAACTCAAATCGTCTGCGTGAAATTGCTGAACAATTAGGTAAAACCGCCTATTTAATTGATACAGCAAAAGACATGCAACAAAGCTGGTTTACGGATGTTAAAGTGGTAGGTGTAACAGCCGGCGCCTCAGCACCTGAAGTACTGGTGCAAGAAGTTATCAATCAACTAAAACAATGGGGCGGTAAATCAACCATTGAAATTCAAGGTATTGAAGAAAAAGTAGTCTTTTCTTTACCTAAAGGCTTAAAGAAAGAAAAAGAATTGAGTGCACACTGAACTCGAAAACCTTCGTCTTGATAAATGGCTGTGGACTGCGCGTTTTTTTAAAACGCGCAAACTCGCCTCAGAAGCCATAGCGGGTGGAAAAATCCATATTAATAAGCAGCGCACTAAACCCGGTAAAGAAATAAAACCGGGGGTGGCGCTGACTATTAATAAAGAGGGCCTTACTTGGGATATAGTCATAACCGCGTTAGCGAAACAAAGAAAATCCGCTCAAGAAGCCGCGTTACTCTATGAAGAAACCCCAGAAAGCCTAGAAAAACGCCAAAAGAAAATGCTCGAATTACGTGAGCATCGAGAACTCTTGTCTATCAATGGACTGGATCACAAACCCAACAAAAAAGAACGTCGTTTAATCCATCGCTTTAAACAAGTCTAAAGCCCTCCCCTATAAACACGTAGGGGGCTTTGGTAAACCCGCTAATTTACAAGCAAATTTCAACGGCCCGTCTGGAAACAATTTATGTAAATATCGGCTATTACCCTTGTCCTCTCCAAACGTTTTAGCAATAGCCTTAGTAAACACCCGGGCATTAGGCAAATGTTTATACTGCTGATAATACTGCCGAATAAAAAGCATAATCTCCCAATGCGCTTCAGTTAATACAATCTGATTAACCTCCGCTAATTGCGCTGCAATACCTTCATTCCAATCGGACATCTTGACCAAAAAGCCTTGATCCGTAGTTTCTAATGCGAACAATTCCCGGCTTAAGTCCATGATTGAATCACCGAATGCTTCACTGTTAAAGTCACTAACGCTTCATAATCAATCATCTGAATCCCTTCAATCAATTCCACCTCTAAAATCCCTCTCACGGCTAGAGCATCACTCATAACATACAATGGATCATACTCAAGCAATTGAGTTAACTTTGCAGACATTAAGCTATTTTTAAGCAACCCCTGAGTCGCCGCCTCTAAAAAAACCACCTCATCACCAGGCGCTATTCGATCCAAGATCACCCTATCAAGCGGTGCCTGATAAATAAGATGCAACATAATTACAGCGTATCCGTTAACTTTAAACCGACAATACCCATAATAATGAAGGCAATGGACACTAAACGTATCCAATCAAAAGATTCTTTAAATAAAATAATCCCGACAATAGCCACTCCAACAGCTCCCATGCCTGTCCACACAGCGTAAGCGGTTCCTAATGGCAAGGTTTTAATTGCCCACGTTAAGAGTCCAAAGCTCCCAATTCCTGACACGGCCGTGACAATACTCGGAATCAACTTAGTGAAACCTTCATTGTATTTAAGACTTAATGCAAAAATAATTTCTACAAAACCCGCTGAAAATAACAATACCCACGCCATAACCTTCCTCTTTCTTTGTACATAAAAATCAATCTATTTTACAATACTTGCACACTATCCAGCACTCAATCTACCTTTAATGCTTTCATGAACGCTTCTTCGTCCTCAATGACTCGAACCATACTTACGGTATCTCAGTTAAATAGAGCCACCAGCCAATTACTGGATGATCATTTTATGAGTGTGCTAGTTGAAGGTGAAATATCCAATCTTAGCGCCCCTTCTTCAGGTCATCTATATTTTTCTTTAAAAGATAACGCCGCCCAAGTACGCTGTGCTATGTTTCGCACTCAGCAACGGCAGTTAAGTTTTAAACCCAGTAATGGCCAGCAAGTCGTCATAAAAGCCCAAGTCAGTTTGTATGAACCGCGAGGGGACTTTCAAATGATTGTTGAACGCATAGAAGCAGCAGGAGAAGGCGCTTTACGTCGTGCCTTTGAGGCACTTAAACAAAAACTCGCCGAAGAAGGCCTATTTAATAGCCTTCACAAGCACTCTATTCCAATCCTACCACAAGCCATTGGGGTAATTACTTCTCCCTCTGGTGCGGCTATTAGAGACATTTTAACGGTATTAAAAAGACGCTTTCCCGCCATCCCTATTATTATTTATCCAGTCGCCGTCCAAGGGACGCAAGCCAAATACGATATCAGCAAAGCGATTAGCTTAGCCAATGAACGACAGGATTGTGAGGTGATTATTTTAGGACGCGGCGGCGGATCTTTAGAAGATTTATGGGCTTTTAACGAAGAACTCGTGGTACGTGCGGTCTTTGCCAGTGCCATTCCTATTATCTCTGCCGTAGGCCATGAAACAGATGTCACTATTACCGACTTTGTGGCTGATTTACGTGCCGCAACCCCTTCAGCAGCCGCCGAACATGCCAGTCCCGATCAGCAAGAATGGTTAAATCGATTTATCCAGCTAGAAGCCTTTTTTCTGCAAACGATACAACGTAAATTAAGCCAGAAACAACAACGTTTTAAATGGCTGGATCAACGCTTAACCCAACAACATCCCGGACAAAAATTACGCCGAAAAGCACAACGCTTAGATGAACTTGAAATGCGGCTTAAACAAGCCATGCAGATTAGACTACACAGTCATAGAAACGCACTTGAAACAAAAAACACTCGACTATGGCAACATAATCCCGTGCTTATCTTAAAACAATATCAACAAAAACAGAACTACTTATACCAAAGATTGCTGCAAGGTATACAACAACAATTAACTAGCCGCCAGCAATGTCTTTTAACAGCAAGCCAAACACTGAATGCGATCAGTCCACTGGCCACGCTCAAGCGTGGCTATGCACTCGTTATCAAACAACCCTCAGGTGAACTGATCCAATCAACTCAGCACTTAAAACCGGGGGATTTAATTGAAACTCGTTTAGCCGAGGGACGCTTCAGCAGTGAAGTAAAAGTACTTTATCACTCAGAGTAAACTTATTTACGCCAAAATTCAGGTACAAACAAAATGACTATCGAAAAGATCTGTACCCGACCTAATAACATAGCAAAGGTACACACCGCTTTTTGATAATCACTTAAAATCGCAAAGTTAGACGCAGGACCGACTTCATTTAAACCAGGGCCGGCATTATTAAAACAGGCAATAATCGCAGAAAATGCCGTCATAAAATCAAGTCCACTTAATAACAACGCAAACGTTAAAATCACGACACTTATAAAATACAAAAAGATGAAGCCAGTGACCGAATTAACAATTTTATTATTAATCACCACCTCACCAATTTTTAACGGTCTAATGGCATGAGGATGAATAAATTTAAACAACTCTAAGCGGGCTTGCTTCATTAAAATAATGGTGCGAATCATTCGAATACCGCCGCCTGTCGATCCAGAAGACGCCGAAATACAACTCAAAAACAACATCCACATGGTCACAAAGATAGGCCATTTATTAAAATCCTGATTTGCAAATCCACAATCAGTCGCAATGCTAACGACGTTAAAACTGGCAAAACGCAACGCAGTCACAAAATCAGGATACGTACCTGAATTCCACAACACTAAAGCTGCCATCACACAACTGCCTAACACCAGCGTTAAAAAAGCCCTCGCCTCTCGATCGTAAAAATACGGTTTAACCGACTGCTTTTTAAACACTATAAAATGCGTTGCAAAATTGATCGCCGCTAATAACTGAAACACTATTAAAACAATCTCAATATTAACCGAGTTAAAAAAACCAACACTGCTATCATGCGTTGAAAAACCACCTAAGCTCATGGCAGAAAACGCATGACAAATCGCATCAAACCAATTCATGCCCGCCCAATGTAAAGCCAACATACAGATAAAAGTAAGGCCTGCATACACAAACCATAAAGCCTTGGCCGCTTGAGCAATACGTGGAGGCAAATCTGACTCCTTAACAGATCCCGGTGTTTCGGCTTTATATAATTGCATGCCACCAATCCCTAAGATAGGTAAAATAGCGACCGCAAAAATAATAATCCCCATGCCCGCAATCCAATTTAACTCACAGCGCCATAAGTTAATTGACATGGGCAACATATCTAAACCACTAAAGATAGTCGCTCCTGTCGTCGTTAACCCTGATACCGTTTCAAAATACGCATCGCTAAAGCTTAACGCTGGCATATAAATCATTAAAGGAATGGTACATAAAACAGGGGTTAAGGACCAGGTACTAGCGACCAATAAAAATCCCGCCTGCCTTGAGACTTTTTTAGGTACCCACATCGTGGATAAGAATAAAAACGCACCTAAAAAAAACGTAATTAAGGTTCCATCTAAAAAGGCGGTAGTGGCACCATCATCCATTATTTTTGACGTTAAAAAGCAAGTGCTCATTAAACCACTAAAACACAAGGTCACTAAACCAAAAATATGGGCTATGGTAAGAATGATATTCATAAGGACTTAAAACTCAGAAGAATTGATATGGCTGTCATTTAAACCAGCTGACATCAATTAAATAGGTTGAAATGTTTGTTCGATGTAAGAAACCAACTTTTTATCCATCGCAAACATGACCACATGATCATTTTCAGCAAAAACGGTATCGTGATGAATTGGAATAACTTCACTATTACGAATTAAAGCCCCCATCACAATACCGGCAGGAAAATTAATCGAATCCACACGACGCCCAACCACAGTACCTTCATCATTACTTGCATGAGCAATGGCTTCAATGGCTTCTGCGGTACCGCCACATAAGGAGGTTACCCGAGCGACATCACCTCGACGCACGTGCATTAAAATACTACCCAATGTTTCCTGATTAGGTAAAACGGTGACATCAATACCGGTACCGGGCAATAACTTAGTATAAGAATTTTGATTGAGTAAGCAGATAGTTTTCCGTGCACCTAGACTCTTAGCTAAAGAAGCAGAAATAATATTAACCCCATCGTTATCGGTAATAGCACAAAATAAATCTATACTTTCAATAGACTCATCCAGCAATAAGCCTTCATCCGTACAATCGCCCAAAAGAACCAAGGTTTTACTCAGATCAATAGAAATTTTATGGGCACGAACCACATCTTTTTCAATGATTTTAACTTGATGATTTTTTTCTAAGGCCAGCGCTAATCGTTTACCAATATGCCCCCCCCCCGCAATAATAATTCGTTTAAACGGAGCTTCTAATTTATCTAACTCTTTTAAAACACGTTTAACTTCTTTACTGGGCGCCACCAAGAAAACTTCATCATCGGTTTCGATACTCACATCACCAGTCACAAAGATGGGCTTACCATTTCTAAAAATAGCCACAACACGGGTTTTACCATCCGATAATCTTTCTTTAAGGGTTCTAATTTTTTTACCGGTTAGAAAACCATTCGCCACCACTTTAACGGAGAACAATCTAACTAAGCCACCCGCAAATTCAGAAACATGTAACGCACCGGGGAATTCTACTAAATTACGAATTGACTCCATGACCATCTGTTCAGGACTGATCACAAAATCAATTGGCAGACCCTTAGGGCCAAATAAATCAGGGGTTTTTAAATAGTCAATGGCTCGAACTCGGGCAATTGTCTTAGGACGGTTATGCAAGGCATTGATAATGAGACACGCCAACATATTAGTCTCATCACTGTCCGTGACCGCAATCACCATATCGGCATTATGAATCCCAGCTTGCTCTAAAACACTAGGATGTGCTGCATTTCCAGTGACAGTGGCAATATCAAAACGATCTTTTAAGGCATCTAACAACTCCTGCCTAAAATCGACCACCACAATATCATTTTCTTCACTTGCAAACGCCTCAGCCACAGAGGAACCCGTAACGCCCGCACCCAAAATAACTATTTTCATTTACACCATACCGAATTTAACAGTATTAAGACTCGTCAAAATAATGACACTTGGGGTGACATTTTACCTGATTAACGCATATTTCATACCTAAACTTACTTTTTTTAAGTATAAATCACCCTAAGACGCCTCAAAAACAACTACCATAATCTAAGAGTAACTCTTCACAACCAAAAAAAATACGTGGATAATCAATACGGATCAGCAACTTTAAACCGTACTCAAACAATACCGCAAAAATCATTAAGCGTGCACCCGAAGACCCTAATCGAATATCAGTATTTGCAGAACAACGCCAAACAGACGTAGACCACCACACAATCGGCAACAATAACATTATATGCACGTCATCCCAACTAGAGACCGTTAACAATCCTAACTTTGCCAAGGTGTCCGCAGTATACAAACAGATATTTAAAATTATAAAAAAAGGCCAACACACCCACTTTAAATCTACACACCCCGTCCACGCCCCAAACAAATAAGACGGTTTTTCATTAAATTGCACGGCTTCTGCACGTATAGGTGAACTTAACCATAACACCACCCATAAGCCCAAAAAAATAATGAGTAGCTCAACAGGATTGACCATTTTAATTTGTGAAAATAATAACGGCAAAGAGTAAATAAACATGAATAATCCAATGGGTGTTAAAAAACGCTGACAAGTCATCAATAAGATCAGCTGGTGTTAAATTAAAATAATGCTTTTAATATCACTATCCTATACACTAATATTGCAATAAATCAAGATAAGCCTTTAAATTAGCAACACAATTACGTCACCTCCCATCCTTTATTCAATCGGACTTAAATACCATGCAACAGCTTACGCCCGAAGGCCAGACAATCATTAATAACATTGCTCAACGCTATCACTTTAGCTCAGATGCGGTCTTTAGTCTTTTACAATCCGTTATCAACGGCAATGGTTCCATGGCACAATTTAGTCATCCAGAATTGGGTGGCTCAGGGCAATGGATGCGCGGAGGGATGATTATGTTAGGGGATATGTTCAATAATGGCCTTAAAAATACCGTGAGTAATTTATGCCAAGAACTTTCTAATCTAATTGCTAATCAACCCGGCTTAATTCAGACAGGTAACTTTCAATCGCAGCATCAAGGCACTCAACAACAAGGGCAATTTAATAACAATTATTCAAATCAACCTAATCAAGCGCCTAACAATGCTATTAACAACGATACCGTTAGCTTATTTGTACCGCCACCTGCGGGTAGTTCAGGTAACTGGTGGCCCACAGGACTGCAATTTCCGACCAGTACAGGTTCACAAAATAATCTTCGTTACGCTTATTTTGCCTCGATTAATCGTCTAGCCATTGACGTAAACGGCCATGTATCTTTGTATGATACTTTAGATCATCAGATTGGTGGTTTTTCACAACAGCAATCAGGGGGGAGTTCGGTTAGTTTTAACAGTCAATATGGCTTAGTTGATGTTAATCATTTACCGCTGATTTCTGTCGATAATGTCCCTGTTATTCAGAATCAAACTCACTCTAAACCGATTAATTCAGGCAGTACGATCAATGAATTAAACTCAAATTTTGAAGCTGATATTTTTGACGCTCTTGAAAAGTTAGCGGCATTAAAAGATAAAGGCATCTTAACTGAGAACGAATATATCAGTAAAAAGACTGAATTATTAGCAAGATTATAAGGATATAAATAACAGACCTGATCTTAAATAAGGCTAGATTAAGAACAATACAGCGATTGCTCCAACCTAATAAGATACAGCCAAATAACTTCTGCTAGTTTGCAGTGATGCGGGATATGTAGCAAGTGCGAAAATCCCGCTTCTTTTTGTTATAAATCTCCGGATAATTCACAGATGTCCATAAATCAACCGTAAATTTAGCTTAATTGCTTTAGATAATTTTATTTTTCCCATTCAGCAATTTTTAAATTAATAATAGCGTCTTTACTTTTTACTTTTTGGGCTAACTTCATCAATACTAACGCCTCATCTTTGCTCAAAAATTCATTAGTTTCATATTTTAATGCTATATCTTTTAATTGATTTGCTTCTGCTGTACTAAGTAATATACCCATCATTTTAATTCGATTTAAAATGGAGCAAATTCCTTCAACGATAGCATTCTCAGTATTAGGTGAAAATAATTTTTTTTGCTCTTCTGAAGAAACAGGTGCTTGGAAAAGATTTTTTGCCTGACCAAAAAACTTTTCAAAAAACTGCTTATTAACAACATCAAACTGCTGATAAAAATTAAGCGCCCTATTATCAGTAAGATTTCCTAAAACTAATGACTTGTTATTAATTACATTTGTTACCAGATCAGTACCAATGTAAATTTGTTGACTATTATTAAAATCAAAACATTTATTAATAGCCCGAATGAAGATTGATTGCAATTTACTAATCCCTTCATTAGATCTCTCTGCCGAGTAATTTAATTTATTTAGATCAACATCATCGAATACTCTTTTTATAAAATCCTTATAAATATCACCGTCATACCATTGTTTTTTATCATAGAGAACGGCCTCTATGTTGTCTATTCCAAACACATCACTCCACTGAGATAACATCAGCAAGTAATTATAATAAATACTGTTCACGCCAGCATTTGGCATAAACTCAACCAAAGGCCCTGAAAAACCTCTCCGCAGAGCTGTCGAATATAAACTTTTTCTTAAGTCTGATTGTTCACGAAAATAACATATCACCTTTACATCATCAAAATTCTTCAACAAAAACTCATGTAACGCAGCAATTCCATCAACATTATTCAATTGACTGTGAAAATGTTCTGAAGAAATAACCATGCAATCATGATCAATAGATAATTTACTGATCTCTTCAGAAAAGTTATCTAAAAAACCTAAAAAGAACTTATTTTTTTCTTCAATATTTTTAATGCCATTATCAATGAAAAAACTGTCAAATGATGATTGGAAAAAAGCACATAAATCGCGATTATTCTTTTTTTGAAGAAACTTACTAAGCGCGATACGTTGTGTTGAGAGTTGTGCGTAATTGGAATAGAGCCAATTTTGAATGGCCGTTGTACCGGTCTTTTCTGTCCCTATATGTAAAACACATTTCATCTTACTTCCTCTCTTTATGTTTATACTTTAAACAATCAATTTTTCGATTTTTTTATAAATCAATTTAAACTTCATAGTCATTAAAGATTGTATGTTAAATTTAAAGTACCTAGCAAGATCAGCCACACAATTATCTATATTCTCTTTAAACAACTTATATTTCTCATAGTGTCTACTATTTTTTCAGACAGGTAAACAGTTTTTCCTATAATATGAAGTCTATAACTCAGGAAAGATAATTTAGAGATTATTCCGCATCCTTACAAATTAAAATCATGGCTTTTCATACATTCTCATAAACATGGGTCGTAAACCGTGGGGAACAAATCGCTAAGAACACTAAATCTTCCGTTCCCACATTCGTAATTCTCTGAGGACACAAGGGAGGAATAATAACCACATCCCCAGTTGAAACGGGTTCTGGCTCTTGCTCAGCCACTTCAACAACCCCCAAGCCAGACAAAATAACATACCGCTCTATAACACCCGTTAAGCGATGCAATTGTGTCGTCACGCCCGGTTTAACCTTGGCTCTTGCGATCGATACATCGGGATCTGTTTCTGAGTTAGACAGCTCTAAAATATAACAGCCTTCATCAAAATAATACTCATCCACTTCGTTTACTTTTAAAATCTGTGCTTTCATAAAGAACGTATCCTGTTAGTTTTAAGAGACCTGATGACTTATCAGGTCTCGAGTGGAATTACTTATTTTCAAAATATTTCATGCTCACATACCCCATGGCAGCACCCCACATCAGCATATAAACACTGAGTAGAATAATCTCAAACCTGAAGTCTTCAACTTTTCTAAAGTAATCTAAAGCATCGTCCGAGATGACAATAGCCAAAATAAGATATGCTGCACTTTTTAATTTCAGTTTATGAGTATAAAACACGCCGACACCAATCAGGATAAATCCGGTAAAAAACCGGATCGCACTATGGACTAATAACTCACCATCAAATATTGAAAGCTTAAAAGCGGCATCAATAAAATAAAGGACAATAAAACCTACAACAGCCGTCGCACCCATCCATTTCATAAATAATAAACCCCCATTACTGATTGATATTAATTAACTTGAGTCCGGGTGGTAAGGCTTCACCGAACATTTGTTTTTCTTCACGTTCATCCAATTCTTTAAAGTGTTCAACCATTTCTATCCAAGAAACCGGCGCTTTACTCAGTTTTAATTTAGCTACAATTTGTTCCCGTAACGTATCTTCAATATCTTGGTCCCGATCTCCACTCATCCGAGCAATTAACGTGGCAGCAAACGCGGCATGTAAATTTTTCTTCCAATCTTCTGCCAATATCTGCTGCAACCAGACACTGACTATTTCAGCCGGAATGACATTATGACGACTGCCATGAAAAGGTAACCTCGCCCCAATTCGACCCACCGCCCACCAAGTTTGACTGGGTTCACTGGCTTTTTGTAAGCGCTTTAATAACCAGTCGCCTAACTGAATCTTTTTATCAACGGGAAGTCGCTCCATGACCGCGGCCAAACGCACAATATCATCATAACCTCGGGTCTTAATTTGCTTAGCCACACCCGGTTGTCTAGCGGCGGCTGGATTAAGATATTTCGAGATATCCGTGAATATTTGCTCCTGAGCCTCTATGGATAAACCGCCAGCAATACGACGCCATAAAGTCCACCATTCAGTCCAATTCTGAGTTTCGTTTACAAATTGAATGCCCTGTGGATACTGTTTCCAAAGTTGCTCTACCCGCCAATCGTCTAAAGGATAGCCAAAACCTGGACGCAAACAAAAACCCACTAAACTCAACCAAACACGCTCATGATGCTCTGAGCGACGATTATAACGAGCACTCTCTAATAAAGCCGTAAACAAAGCTCTGAGTAAAGGCGTTTCCCATTCTGATCGCGCCATACCCAATTGTTTTTCTAAATCGGCACGTAAGTTTTTAATAGCGTTTGGTTCAACGTGTTTAGATTTTGAACCAAATATTGTCTGCATTTTTTCAACAGCGCTGTCAAATTGCGCTGGCAAAGTCGCTTCGACTGAGGTCGTTAAACCACCTCTTTTCTTACGAATCTGAAACTCCACATTCCAGCGTTGATCTTTATTTTCAACCGCCACACATTCTATTTTAAGCGTCCCGATTTCTGTTTGGGTCACGGCCAATTGCACAATCGCTTCAGCATTAGGTCGACTCGGATCACCTTCAAAAGCCACGGCCAGTGGCGGTAGTGAATAAAAATGATCGGTGATATCAACAATATCTCCCGGCTTAAACTCGGCATCTCCAGTCGTTGATGCCAAATGAAACCGCACCGGCACACCTAAACGCAAGGCAAAATGTCGATCTTTTAAAATAACTTCGTCGCCTTCCTCACTGCCTCTCGGCAAAATACAAATACCTTGTTGCTCAGTTGAATGCTCCGTATCGACTAACAGAAAATAACTTCGAGCCGAACCACCGCCAATTTTTAATTTTTTATCCCGTCTAGCCATCGCATAACTGACTGCACCATACGCAACAGACAATTCAGGATGTTTGTTTTCTAATAACTTAGGCGGTTGCGTACTCCAAGAATTTAATAAGCTTAATAAACGCTCGGTAATGGGCTGACTTCTAAATACCCCGCCATTTAATAATAAAGCATCCGGTACTCGGCCCTGCCCTTTTAATGCTTCAGTTGAGGCGGTTGCATGTAACTTTAAAAAACCGGCAATATGTTTACTAATCGCGGGTTCTGCGGCATAAGGTAGTCCAAACTCAACCATGCCACTGCGTTTTCGATCAGGTAAATCGTCTATAGATGATAACGGAAAAAAGCCATCTAAAGCCAAGGTGTGAACCTCATCTCGGGTTAACACCACTGACCGAGAACCCCCAATTAACTTTGAACCGCCCCCCAATAAGGTAACAGAAACTTGTTCCGGTGCATCTTTAGCCAACAGTTGCTCTTTTGCTATACGGCATTGCTCTAATAATTGCGACAAATCTGCCGCTGATAAGCGTTTATTCTGATCACCTAAACGACTTTCAACTAAATGCGCGAGGGCAAGATCAATATTATCCCCGCCTAACATGAGATGATCGCCAACGCCAATACGAGTTAGCTTAGGTTCATGCTCCCCGGCCTCAACTTTAATGAGGGTTAAATCGGTCGTGCCACCGCCTACATCACACACTAATAACAGATGCACATCGGTCAAGGCTTGCTTTAACGTAGACGTATGTAATCTTAACCAATCGTAACAAACCGCTTGGGGTTCTTCTAACAGCCGTACCTGAGGTAAGCCTGCAATTTTAGCCGCTTCTAAAGTTAAAGACCGTGCGGCTTCATCAAAAGAGGCCGGCACGGTGATCACTAAATCTTGTTCTTCTAAGGGAGCATCGGGGAATTTATGTCTCCAAACCGTGCGAATATGCGCTAAATAACTGGCACTGGCATCAATCGGTGACACCTTACTCACTTCATCACTGCTACCCCAAGGCAATATGGCGGCATTATGATCCACTGATGGATGAGATAACCAACTTTTTGCACTGGTAACAAAACGACCTTTCGTTTTGGCCCCTAATAACCGGGCGGCTTCACCAATCACCACTAATGACTCTGAGAGTTGAGAATCCGCACCGTAACTTGGAAAAGCGATATCAGCGGCTGAAAGTTCTTCGGGGGCAGGATGATAACGTACTGAAGGCAGTAAAGGTCGCGCGGCAACTTGCCCGGGCGCAACAAGTTGCTCAATCGCTAATAACTCGATGGTTTGATTGTTTTTTTCAGTGCTAGCGTAAGCGACAACGGTATGAGTAGTGCCTAAATCTATACCGACTATATAGTGTTGAGATTGCTTTTTCACGATCTAAGGTTATATTTTATTGTTATTGTTGTTAATAGAAAAAGAGGCTATTAATTATCATGCCATTAACGTCCTCTTAATGCTTTAGTGAGGTTAGTATAATTTTTTTTTAAATCTTAGGGTTAACTTTTACCTTTTTTAACAATATTCTTCACTCAACTGATCAGTCGAATAAGACTTAAAGCAAAATATCAGTTAAAATAATGAGGATAATAAATATACCGTTGTTGAAATGACATTTCATTTCTTAATCCAGTGTTTCCGAGGTTCTTGTATGTATAAAAAAATAATTACTTTGACTGGGGGGGTCGCATTAGTTCTAATGCACAGCTTAGCGCAGGCTGCCACGGAACTCCCTCCTACAGCAAAAGTAGACTTAGGCCCTGTAGAAGAAGTGTGTTCTGAATTTACCGATCCGGCATGGCGTAAAGAACAAACTGTCGATGGTGTTAAGATACAAGAATCTAAACTTTGTAATCCTGACAATCCAGCGGACATCGCTGCTTTTGTAAAAGGTACCAACGGCATTTCAATGGATACCTTAATGGCCACACAATTGGCCGCCGATGCTATCACAGTATCAGATGATACCGATGGAGACGGTGACCCTGATAAAATTGTCATCAAACTTGAAGTGGTTGAACTCAACGGGCATTCGCCTGACATGAAAGATATAACCACTACTTATGACATTTCGCCCGGCATTCAACCCACCTTTTGGGTTTATGCCCCTAAAACCCGCGACATGTCAACCAAGAGTCTGTATGAGTTAGAAGCAAACCCCCTGCTTAGAGTGCCTTCACCTGTTATTCGTGTTGAACAAGATGATGTGATTTGGATCATCTTAGAAAATACGCATTACTTACCCCACTCTATACATTTACATGGGATAGATCACCCTTATATGGATCATTCGGGCGCTGGAAACGACGGTGTAGGACAAACCAGTAACATGGATACCATGCCTGGCGAAAGCAAAACCTATGTGATTAAACCTCGCCAACCCGGCACCATGTATTACCATTGCCATGTACAACCCCATACGCATATCCCAATGGGCTTACAAGGTATCTTTGTTGTTGAAGAAAACCGTCCTAATAACTGGGTACAAACTTTAAATGTCGGTGCTGGACAAGTGCGTCATCCTTCGGTGGCTGTCCTTGAAAAATACGCCCGCGAATATGATTTACATTATCAGTCTGCTGATAAAGAGTTACATGAAATTGTAGCTAGATCGGCCAATGATCCGCGTCTCATTGCAAAACACATGAACACGGAATATGACACCACGGATGCGACTGACGATTATTTTATGCTCAATGGTCGTTCATTCCCTTATACCTTAAGGGAATCATTGATTCACATGGAAGAGAATCAAAAAGTTAAGTTACGTATCTTGAACGGTCATACCGAATCATTAGCGATGCACATCCACGGCCATAAACCTACCATTACACATTATGATGGTGTTGATAACGGTCCTGGGTCTTATATCCAACGTGACGTACACGGCATGGTACCCGCACAACGTATTGATTTAGAATTAAATGGCGTTGATGATGGCTTAAATAGCTACGGCCAAGGTATTTGGATGTTTCATGATCACGTTGAAAAATCATTTACCACCAATGGCCGCGGTGAAGGGGGTGACATCAGCTTAGTGGTTTACAAAGACTTTGTCGATGAAAGAGGGATTCCTAAGGCACACGGCATGAGCTTAGCGCCTTATTTCTCTAAAGCATTATGGCAAGGCAAATACCCTATTTGGCAAGAATATGACACCTGGGGTAGTTTAGGTTTACCTGACTTAAAAGGTGAAATTAAATCGGCTAAAGTCGCCGTTCAAACACCCGCGGTTAAAGCGTCTGACATAGCCGCAACCGCCGCACAACAAGACAGTGGCTACTCTGCTTTTGAGAAACTGTTCTTTGGCTTAATCATGGGCTTACTCGCTTATACCGGTTACGTAAAACGTGAACCTTTACAAGCGGCAGTCGTTAAACTGATTGAATTAAGTCGCAGTAAACTTGCCAAGAAATAGCCACCTAATCTCCCACTCATTACGCATAGTCTGTTTAATAGTGAGTGGGTCAGCGTTAAAAGTGGGTGATACTTTAAAAGCATAGACACAAAAAAGGCCCCTGAAGTACCAGCTTCAGGGGCCTTTTTTTATAGGTAATAAAACAGATTCAAAATAGATGTAAAATTTCTTTGATAACCCTGCTTACAACACCCTAGTCTAAAAGAGTAAGGACAGACTCAACGTACAGTCCCTACTCAATAAGAAGACTTGTTTGTTTTTTACGCTTTAGGTGCGTAATGTGTTTCTATATAACGTTGCACAATTTCTTGGAACTCTTCAGCGATTCTATCGCCTTTTAAGGTAACTGTTTTCTCACCGTCTTCAAACACTGGAGCTACTGGAGTTTCGCCAGTACCGGGCAAACTAATTCCAATATTAGCATTTTTACTTTCACCTGGACCATTAACCACACAACCCATAACCGCAATTTCCATAGCTTCAACACCTGGATACTGATGACGCCAAATAGGCATTTGGTCACGTAGATAGGTTTGTATATCCATCGCTAACTTTTGGAAATAATCACTGGTGGTACGACCACAACCTGGACATGAAATAACCATTGGCGTAAATGAACGAAACCCCATTGTTTGTAAAATTTCCTGACCCACAATTACTTCTTGGGTTCTTGACGCGCCGGGTTCGGGGGTTAAAGAAATCCGAATCGTATCACCAATGCCTTGCTGCATTAACACAGAAAGTGCAGCAGAAGACGATACAATCCCTTTAGAACCCATGCCTGCTTCAGTTAAGCCCAAATGCAAAGCATAATCACAGCGACTGGATAAGTCTTCATAAATATTAATCAATTCTTGCACATTACTGATTTTGCAAGACAAGATAATTTTGTCTTTACCTAAACCCAGTTCTTCCGCTTTAGCCGCGCTTTCTAAGGCCGATAAGACAATCGCTTTACGGGTTACGGCCGCTAAAGACTCCGGTATTTTTAAAGCTCTATTATCATCTAATAAGCGTGTTAAAACAGCTTGATCTAAACTACCGCCATTAACACCAATACGAACCGGTTTGTTGTATTGAACAGCAAACTCAATCATTTGTTGAAATTGTGGATCACGGCTTTTACCACGACCCACGTTACCCGGATTGATACGATATTTATCTAGGGCTTGAGCACAATCAGGATACTTTTCTAAAAGTTTATGGCCGTTAAAATGAAAATCGCCAACAATAGGAACCGTACAGCCTTTTTGATTTAAAGTATTACGGATCTCAGCAACGGCTTTAGCCGCTTCTTCTGAATTAACTGTAATACGAACTAACTCAGAACCGGCGGTGGCCAACTCTATAATTTGTTTAACCGTGGCGTCTACATTAACAGTATCTGTATTGGTCATGGACTGGATAACGATAGGAGCGCCCCCGCCCACTTTAACATCGCCGACTAAAACTTGATGGGTAATTTTTCTAAGGCTAATTGACATAGTCTAAATCTTTTAAAAAAGTTGCAGTTACTGACAAATTATACGCGATACCTTGAGAGTAACAGAATGAATTTATCTATTTTGTCATCTCAAAGAAATTTATTAAATAAACAATGCCAGCGCTGATAGTTAAGAAGAGGTGTGCAAGGCTTGTTTAATCTGCAATACAGCGCTCGCATTTAAATCACCCACTCGATCATGTGCTAAACATAAAGCACCTCTAAAGCCTAAATAATCGACTTGATAAGGCAACAGTTGCGCAATATCGACTAATCTTAAGGAGCCGGCTAAGCCACATAATAAACCTAAGTGTTTAGCGTATTGAACAAAAGCGTCTAAAGCAACGGACGACATTAACTCCGTTAACGAACCGTGCTTTTTATTCATAGTATCAACCATCACACCGGTAAAGCCAGCGACTTTTAAAGCATTTAAAAATCGTAAATCAATCGGACTATCCGCAAATAAAACCGCAATTAACCGATGCTGCTGTGCGGTCAATTCCGCAAGGCGATCTAAAGTACCTTGCCAATCATTACCCGGAAAGAAACCTATTTTAATGTAATCCACCCCCGTCTCGGTCATCGCTTTAACCGCCTCAAAAACCAAGGTGGGTTCCATGGGCAAATCACCGACCGTTGCACTGACTGGGCACTGGCCATTTACATAAGTCACAATCTGCTTAACATCCGTTAACTCTAGTGCCCCTAAGGCTCCTAAAGCCGGTTGCTTAAGATCAATAATATCCACTCCAACCGCTAAAACTAATTTGGTTTCAGTGAGATTACTGACACTTGCCAACATGCCGGTCATGCCAGTTGCTCCGCTTTAAAGGCCTCAACTTCGGCCATTAACCAAGACCAGGCTTCTAATTCTTTCTCGCCGGCGGTCTTTTCTAAACCAATTTTCAAATACGCTATTTCAGCCTCTATCTTTTCCAAAGACAACCATTTCAACCGACTAATTAGAATAGCCGCTTCTAATACGGAATATTGAGCACGATTAAAGCCTTTAAAAGGCGCGTGATTCACACTATAAACAGCTTTACAATATAACTTAGGACGGGTTTCATCTTCTTCCACACGCACCAACTCAAGCTCTGTATGCGCTAAAGTGCTGGATAAGCGTTGACCTTTAATAACATCAGCCTGTACTAAAGGCCAATTTTTGCGCCCTGTTAAACAGCCTGCAAAAATACGCACATCATCACAATAATTCAGTACCGCTACTTTGGCATCAAGGATATTATTAAGCGTAATAGAGGGTCTAAAAGGTAAAATAATAATATCATCCCCTTTAACATGTACACCCATCGGAGCGATATGGGCTACGCCCAACGCATTTTGAGTGGTCACTAAAATTTCTTGAATCATTATGGTTTCTGTAAAGTAGTTCCAGCAGGTTTAAAGCTATGTAAATCGACAGTTTGTTCAGCATGATCCGTTGCACAACCCCATAGTAAAGCTTGATCTTGAGTGAAGCGCTTACCTAATTGCCAAGCAATTTCGGCACGGGCCAATTCAACCCCTAAATAAAAAGCATGTCCGCCATCCTTTTCAACCTGCAATTTAGGAAACAAAGCAAAGGGATCGGTGGCGGTATGTAAACCATCACGATTAAAAATATGTAAGCCTTCGTCACTGGTTTGAATTCGATAACTAGGGTCTGAAATTTGCTCGGCTAATTCTTCAATCTCAGTCAAGGTATACGGAAAAGGTGCGGTTTCATGTAAAGCCATTAAGCCGGGATCAATATGCTTAGGCAAGGTATCCTGTTGTTTAGCAGCAAATAAAATACGCCTGGCTAAATCGGCTTCCTTAATCGCCCGACACGCATGCCGACTCACTTGAGTAGCCAAGATACTATTAATAGAAAGCTCTGAACAAATACCCAGTAACAAGGCATTCATACCCGCTGTATCGGCGTGCGTCAGTTCGGTGATGTTACCCACACCCATCATCATTTCAACATCAGGATGCTTCTTTCTAACATCGTGATAACGCACGATAGATTGCGTAAAACCAAAATGCACCGGATCTAAAATAGGGTCGACAATAAAAGGCCGTTGCTTCGCCTGCATTATTTGAATCGCCCGATCTAAAGACGCTAAATCTTCATGCCGCTCTGGAATTAAAATAGGCGTAGCCGCCACTTCATCGGCAATCCATAGCGTTCCTTCATGCAAGCTAAGCATATAATCCGCACCCGCTTTACCGCCTCTTAACAAATCCTGAGCGTCTAAAGAATCAATACTGACTGTAAAGCCTTCTTGTTTTAACGCCTGAATCATCGCTTCCATTTGCGGAAAGGGCGTACTGGGTAAACAGCCAATATCGATGACATCAGCGCCTTGCTTTTTATAGTAATACGCACGATTAAGGACTTCTGCTACACTGACATTCGGTGCATCCACTATTTCGGCAAAGATTTTAACCTGATAATGACTTAAATCCGGTTTTTGAGCGGCCTTACCAAAATACTGTGGTAAGTCTTTAAGTTCTTCAGGCCCTCTAACAACAGGCACGCCTAATTGCACAGACAAGGCGTCTAAATCCCCGCGACACCGCCCCGGCACAATAATACGATCGGCACCAAAAGTTTCCGTTAAACGTCTACCAATCATATCGGCGGTCATTAACGCCGCAACCTTAAGCCCTAATTGATGGACTGTATAAGTAAAACTCGGTTGCATTTTATTGAGGATACTATTTAGCTGTTTTTCTGCTAACTTACCCGTCAAAAACAGAAGATGCTCACTCATCAATCACGCTCAACTTAGCGAGGTTAGTTAAGCGCTCTAAAACCGTCAGCTTTAAAGCATCCACACTTTTAACAAGTTGTGTATATTCAAAGGTGCCTAATTTTTCAGTCGCTTCTAAGTCAATTTTACGTGGATACACCATTACTTTTTTTCCTTTAGGCGCGGTTGTTTCCATTTCTGGCTCAATGTCACAAGGGTAAACAATACTAGGCACTCGACATTTACCCGCTTGGGAATATAAATTAGTCACTAAAGAATCAGAAATCCCCAACACACATTTAGCCACCGTATTTGACGTAACCGGTGCCATCACAAAGGTATGATAATAACCGGTGTAGAATAAACCCACCGGTGGAGCAGAAGCGGCTTTATCACGATAAACCGGCATTTTGTCCTTAAGATCATTTAAACTAAAGCCATACATTTTTATCACTTCTTCCGCGGCCGCGCTTAAATAGAGATCAACATTATCCAGAGTGAGTAAAAAATGTAGACATTCTTCTATATAATGACCCGAACCCGTAATGGCCCAAGCAAGTCGCGGTTTATTCATAACAGTGTTTACAATTTAAAATAGCGGCTATTATACCCGAATCTACCCCTTTCAGCGCACAGGAGCGTTTAATGTTCAGTCAATACACGAAACCACTCATCATGGGTATTTTAAATGTGACCCCTGATAGCTTCTCAGATGGTGGCAAATTCTCAAGTGTCACCACGGCTTTACAGCACGCTAAACACATGATCACTGAGGGTGTAGATATTATTGACATTGGCGGTGAGTCCACCCGTCCCGGCTCTGATCCCGTCAGTCCAGAAGATCAAATCGAGCGAGTGATTCCTGTGATTACCGCCCTTAGACAACAGTTAAAATGCACCACGTTAATCAGTATTGATACCACGTCAAGTCACGTAGCCCAAGCAGCGCTTCAAGCCGGTGCTGATATCATTAATGATGTTTCGGGTGGCGAACAAGACCCCGCTATTTTAACCGTGGCTGCTGAAAATCATGCTCCAATTATCTTAATGCATCGTCAAGGCACACCTAAAACCATGCAAGATAACCCTTATTATGAAGACGTAGTCCCTGAGGTGATTCAGGCATTACAAGCGAAAATTGCTCTGGCTTTAAACGCAGGTATTCCCAAAACGAATCTCTTAATTGATCCGGGCATTGGCTTTGGAAAACGTCGCCAAGACAACCTAGAATTATTAGCGCATTTAGATCAATTGGTCGCCTTGGGTTTTCCAGTATTATTGGGCACCAGTCGCAAACGCTTTATGGGCAGTCTCTGCAATATCACTGACCCTAACGATCTGGTCACTGCCACCGCCGTCACCACCGCCTTAGGGGTTATGGCGGGGGTGCAGATTTTTAGAGTTCATGATGTTAAAGAAAACCGTCAAGCGGCGGATGTGGCTTGGGCGATAAAAAACAGCACAACTTTTGAGAGCGCTTAACTTTTAAAAGCAGACCAATCTCCCCAAATGGCAAAAGTGGCGCCCACGCCTTGCAGATTAACAAATAATATCCGACCGTCTTCAGAAAAAGTTGAGCCAGCAAACTCGGTTGACTCAAAGCCGGCGGTGACATTTTTAGCAAAATCAGCCATCTTGCCATTGGGCGCAAGCACACGAATATAATTATCTGCCGTACCACCGCCACTGGCATAATCACTGTCTTCACAGATAAACAATAAGTCAGTTTTAGGTTTGATACAAATATTATCCGGCATATCTAAGACGTCCCGACTGGGCGATTCAAACACTAAAGTTAATAACCCATTCAGCTTACCTTGACGTTCATAGCGCCATATTTGCCCGCCTTTATTATCGCCCCCACTGGTCGATACAAAATAAATTTGACCTTGTTTATCCGCATAAGCCCCTTCTAAACGAGAAAAAGTGGCCCCGCCTTTAGCTAAACCTTGCTTATAAACCGCACTCTCATCTAAATCGGCAGCAATAGGATCAGGGTCATCAATGGTCACCCAAGTGGTAGCAAACTGTTGCCCCACCTTTAAGCCTTGGCGAGTATCAAAAGGCCCCTTGCCTTTTACAGCTAACATTTGCAAAGTACCACCCTCTTTTAAATGCTTAGGACGCTTGGATAAAAACCGATAAAACCCAGCAGTAACGTGATCTTCTGTTAAATAAAGCACGCCTGAATGCTTATCCACAGCGACAGCTTCGTGTCTAAAGCGCCCCATCGCTTTTAAAGGAACCGGTGTTACAGTGCTATTGGCAGAGGCATCTACTTCAAAACAATAGCCATGAGATTTTGGGTAACCGCCCTTTTGTTTACTTAAAGATGAGGGTCGCAAACCTTGACCCAACGTCGTTTCTTCACAGGAGATCCAACTCCCCCAAGGCGTTCGTCCACCAGCACAGTTAATTAGAGTGCCACTTAAACTCACAAAATCACGAATCACTTCAAGGGTTTTAGGATTAATAACTAAGGTGGTCACGCCACCAGACGTCGTGTCATCATACGGATGAATACCAATGGCAGCATTGGCATGAGGTATTTCGCCATTAGACACTTCGTGATTACGAATTAACCGAAGCTCATTTCCAACCTTAAAACAAGCCATGCCATCATGTAAGGGAGGCGTTTTATTACCATCGGACATTAAGGTGCCCGCTTTGCCCAGTACTTTATATTTAAAGCCTTTAGGCAAGGCCAAGAAAACTTCTCCGGTATTTTCAGTAGGCGTAGGTATTAACCCTCCAAAACCCTCTGCACGCATTGTCGCAAAGGTTTCATCCATAGACAATGCGTAAGCGCGTTGCTGTAACCCACTAAAACCTAAAGCAACCCCTGTCGTAGCAAGACTCATTTTAAGTAAAAAATCGCGTCTGTTAATCATGTATGAGTACTCTCTGATAATTTTATCTTTTCTATTAACGTATGTATCGTGGTGCTAAAATTTCACATAGACAGTTGAATAATACATCGCCATTAGATTAGAATGTAAAGCTTTTGTTTTCATTATAAAAAATTAGAAAATCAAGAACGTTTATATTATCAGAATTATCTGATAAGACATCGAGCAACGTAGGAATAATGACGGCTTACATAATACACTACACCAAAGAAAAACTTTTTATGTTATCCGCAAAAGGTAACAGTGATGCAATGTACTCTATTGGTTATAGATACCTTGAAGGGATCGGTGGCCTACCCAAAAACAGTCTATTAGCAACTCAATGGTTTAAAAAGGCAGCGGATGCCGGCAACTCTAACGCACTCAAAATATTAGAGAAATTATCGCCTCCCTCGCCTGTCGCCCCTCAAGCTAAAATAGAGCTACCGAGCCAGTCTAAGCTTGAACAAAGTTCTAATCCCAATAGTAACCAAGAACCCAATCAGGCTATTGATAATGATCAACCAACGGTTATTCAAACACCGTTAGCCTCTCTTATGTCAGAAGTCACCGCACAATCTTATCCAGAAATTCATCTTCCCAAAACATTTTCCGCGGATAGTGCTCTCAGTCTCTTTGCGTATTTAATGTTATTGATGTGGCTAATCAAACGCCTGCTTAACAAACGTAATTATAAAAAAATAACTCAATACATTGCACGCACTGATCAACATATCGATCTACTGATTAACAAACATCTTAAAACCCTAGCGTTAAAATACAAACAAACCATCAAACAAGATGACTATGGCAATATTTTTTATGATCAATGGGAGGTTGCCATGGAGTATTTCTTAACCCATGTCTTAGCGAAGCAAACTGACATCAAACAACTGTTAGATAGAGAAACTTATTTCAAAAATACGAATGAAAAGGTGTTTCTAAAACAAAAAAAACTGTCTAAAGCCCAAAAGAACGCGTTTGAACTCTATAAAAGATCACCTACTCGTATTGGTATCAAAGAAAAAATCACTCAAGCTGTCCGACATTATCAATCTATAGAGGCGGGTACTGATTATAAAGAGGTTAACGTAGATCTCTTATCGCCCCTTGCTTTTGAACATTACTGTGCCGATATTTTAAGCGCAAATGGCTGGAAAGCACACGTCACCCAAGCATCAGGCGACCAAGGCATTGATATTATTGCTCAGTACGCAAACATCAATGTGGCCTTTCAGTGTAAGAAATATTCTAGTGCTATTGGGAATCAAGCCGTTCAGCAAATTATCGCCGGTAAACAGTACATTCGCGCGGATATTGCCGCCGTCGTATCCAATGCTAAATATACTCATTCGGCCAAACAACTCGCTAGTTCAACCGGCGTATATTTACTGCACTATTCAGAATTAAAAACTTTTAAAGATCGGCTATTACAATCAGCCGCTTAATGCAAACTAAACGAGCAGACATAAAAAAGCCCACCTAAGTGGGCTTCGTCTTCTGTTCTTATTATTATTATTGTATTGACGACTACATTGTTGGTAATGCAGCTTTAATTTTATGGCGATTATTGTTATTATTATTTCAGTATCCTGATCGCCTTCCCCCTCATAGCCCCGCTCAAGTTTCACTAAGAAAAGCACTTAACTTAGCACTCCTTAAACGGTGAGGAAATTATATAGTAATAAAAAACGCTTGTCTACAAAAACCGCGACAAATTGTCGCACTTTTATTTTTTATACCGAAAAATGCAGACAATAACCACATATCATCTATCACGATCCGCACCCAATTTAACAAACTGCTGCAACAAACAAGGCAACAATACCAGCACCAAGGGAATTTGTATCACCAAGCCAAAGATCAACGCAATCGCCAGTGGCTGCAACATTTCTGCCCCAGTCCCTATACCAAACGCTAACGGTAATAAAGCAAAGATCGCTGCAATAGTGGTCATCGCAATCGGTCGCATACGATTATTGCCCGCATTAATAAATCCCTCAAGACCCTGTTTATCAAGAGCGGGTAAATTCTCATATTCAGAATAATAAAATACTGCGACCTCCGTCACAATACCAATCACCATAGTCATCCCCATAATCGCCATAAGATTCAGCTCAGTATGAGTTAACCATAAACCAACAACACAAAAGCACCTAACACTAACCAAGGACGCGGCAATACCTGTTTCATTAACCGTGCATAAAACCGATGCAGACGCAGTGTTAATTTAGAATGTTGCTCTAATAAAAAATCAGCTTTAGTGGCGGGCTTAACCATTACACTCACTAAATGACTCAAGGGATCAATTTGCTGTGCGATTGATTCAACCACCGCACTGACAGGTTGTTCAAGTTTTCGACTAACGGGTATTAACTCAACGACTTGCTGTTTTCTTAAGACGCCGACTTGACTTGCCTCCACCCCTAAATCAATACGCCATTGTGATTCTTCGGCCCACTGTAATAAAGGACTTCCAGCGGCTAAACGCTGTTCTTGCTGGACATGAACAGCGACTATCACACCAGACTTTTCAGCTTTAAAAGTCTGAGGCTTCAGTGCACCTTTTGGCTGATGCTAAAGCAATCGCCCCTTGAATAACCTTGAACTTTACCTTGTTGCAAACCACCACTAGGATCAGCATAATTGTAAGCCAACCTTGGATTCGGTAATAATCCAGCTTGCAACAATTGTGCATTAGCAACCCCCTGCTTTGATCT
>CAIPDT010000132.1 GCA_903863905.1 uncultured Methylococcaceae bacterium | reverse complement strand
TTATATTATAAGAATTAATGACCTCATTAATAACATAACTAATTGATTATTAATACATAATAAGTTTATATCAGCATATTTAAGTTACCTACATAACATAATGAAATTTATAATTAATCGAGAAGAGATACTGATCCCTTTACAACAAATAGTCAGTGTTATTGAAAAAAGACAAACAATGCCGATACTTTCTAATGTATTGATTGTTGTTGAAGAAGAATTTCTTTATTTAACGGGAACTGATCTTGAAGTTCAGATTATCGCTAAAATTTGTATTAATTTAGCAACCGTCGGTTCTATTACTGTTCCAGCTCGAAAATTTTTAGATATTTGTCGTTTACTTCCTAATGGTGCTGAGATTAAATTTGAACAGCAACATGACAAAGTTAAAATCTCATCTAATAAAAGTAAATTTTCCTTAAGTTGTTTACCTGCTGAAAACTATCCAGAATTTTCAGAGTCTGTGTTAGATAATTCTTTTGTTATTAATGAAGGTAAGTTTAAAAAAGCTTTAGATAAAACACTTTTTTGTATGGCTAATCAAGATGTTCGTTACTACTTAAATGGTTTATTACTGAATATCTCTAACAGTAAATTAAAATTAGTGGCGTCTGATGGTCATAGGTTATCTATCTATGAAGATTCTTTAAATGACGGAACAGGGTATGAAGCTAGAATTATCTTCCCTAGAAAAGCCGTTATAGAACTCAATAAATTGCTTGATGATCCAGACGTTGATTTAAAAATTGATTTCTCTAGTAATAATATTCGTGTTTATATTAAACATCTTACTTTTTCAGCTAAATTAGTGGATTCTAAATATCCTGATTTTAGTAAAGTGTTTCAACAAGCTTTTTTTGAACCTATACATATCCACAAGCAAGAATTAAAAGAAGCGTTAACTCGCGTGGCTATTCTAGCTAATGAAAAGTTTAAAGGGATTACCTTTGATATCGCTCAACACAGTTTAAGAATCAGTACCCATAATCCTGAACATGACGAAGCTGAAGAAGAAATCGCAATTGAGCACAGTGGTGAACCTTTAACAATTGCTTTTAACGCACAATATTTATTAGATGCTATTTCAAATTTAGATTCAGATGAGGCCGTATTAACGATCGCCAGTAACTCAAGCAGTTGTTTTATTGATGAACCTACTGAATGTGCTTATAAATTTATTGTAATGCCAATGAGACTCTAAGATAGTGCAATGGCATTATTGAAGCTAAATATTCATGCGGTTAGGAATATTTTAAAAGAATCTATTATTCCTGCCGCTACAATTAATTTTTTTTATGGTGAAAATGGTAGTGGTAAAAGTACCCTCATTGAAGCTATTTATATTTTAGGTCGAGCTAAATCATTTCGCTCGACCTCTATTAAATCTGTTATTCATGTTTCCGAAAAATCTCTGATAGTCTCTGCTCAAGTTATACAATCTAACCGTGTTACTCAATTAGGCGTGCAATTAGACAATAAAAATATAAGTTGTCATATCAATCATCAACCCACTCAAAAACGTTCTGACTTAGCTTATGCTTTACCTTTACAAATCATTCATCCCAAAAGTTATGAGTTATTAGATGCGGGTCCGCAATTAAGACGAGAATATTTAGATTGGGGAGTCTTTCATAATGATCAAAATTTCTTATTAACCTGGGGTAATTTCAAAAGAGTCTTATCTCAACGTAATGCACTTTTAAAATCGAAACGAGTCGATCATATTGATGTTTGGAATAAGGAATTGGTGTATTACGGTACAATAGTTAATAATTATCGTGAAGAATATTTACAAAAACTTAAGCCTGTTTTTTTAAATATTCTTGATCATTTTATACAATTAGAGGGGATTGAATTAAAACTTGTTCCTGGATGGGATAACGCTAAAGATTTTCATAGCCTTTTAATTGATAGTTTAGAACATGATGTACGGTACGGATTTACCCATCACGGTCCTCATCGTGGAGATTTTCAATTATTAGTCCATAATCGCTTAGCAAAAGAATTTGTATCTCGTGGTCAACTTAAATTATTGGTCATTAGTTTGAAACTTGCACAAATGCAATTGTTAACTAATGTTCAAAATACCATAGGATGTTTTTTACTAGATGATTTTGCTGCTGAATTGGATGGTATTAATCGCGCAAAATTATTAGATTATTTATCTAAAATGAAATGTCAGGTTTTTATTACTGCTACAGAGCAATCTGATTTTGGTGATTTGACTACTTTAGACAATTATAAAATGTTCCACGTGGAACATGGCAATATCAAGCAAGTGTAATGTTCCACGTGGAACATTCACAACAACCTGGAAGGCAAGAGAGTCATGATTAATAATAACGATCAGTACGATAGTACTAATATTCAAGTATTAAAAGGATTGGATGCGGTAAGAAAGCGTCCAGGTATGTATATAGGAGATACTGATGATGGTTCTGGATTGCATCATATGGTATTTGAAGTTGTTGATAATTCAATCGATGAAGCACTAGCAGGTCACTGTAAAGAAGTTAAAGTTATTATTCATAGTAATGGATCAGTCTCTGTGTCGGATGATGGTCGAGGCATTCCCGTTGATATTCATAAAGAAGAAGGCCGATCAGCTGCTGAAGTGATTATGACTGTACTGCATGCGGGTGGAAAATTTGATGATAATGCCTATAAAGTGTCTGGTGGTTTACATGGCGTAGGGGTTTCTGTTGTTAATGCCTTATCAGAAGAATTAAACCTTGAAGTGCGTAAAAATGGTCAGTTGTATAAGCAGCAATATAAAATGGGTAATCCGGTTGCGCCTTTAGCGGCTGTCGGTCCTGCCGAAGGGTCGGGTACGTTAATTAATTTTAAACCCAGTACAGAAACATTTACAGATGTTGAATTTCATTACGATATATTAGCTAAGCGTTTAAGAGAATTGTCTTTTTTAAACTCGGGTGTCCGTATTAGTTTACGAGATGAACGAACTGATAGAATGGATGTTTTTGAATTTGAAGGCGGTATCGGTGCCTTTGTGGTACATCTTAATAAAAATAAAACCCCTTTGTTTCCAGAAGTATTTCACTTTGTAGCTGAAAAGGAAGGCGTTGTTATTGAGATTGCTATGCAATGGAATGATTCTTACCAAGAAAATGTGTTTTGTTATACCAATAACATACCACAACGGGATGGAGGTAGTCATTTAGCCGGCTTTAGAGGGGCTTTAACTCGAACCGTTAATCAATATATTGAATCTAGCGGTTTAGCTAAAAAAGAAAAGGTACAAACAACAGGGGATGATGCCCGTGAAGGTTTAACCGCCGTATTATCAGTGAAAGTACCTGATCCTAAGTTTTCATCACAAACTAAAGATAAATTAGTTTCATCGGAAGTGAAGCCTTTAGTGGAATCAACGATGAATGAAAAACTGCAAGAGTTTTTATTAGAAAAGCCACAAATTGCTAAAGCCATTGTCGGTAAGATTATAGATGCGGCTAGAGCTAGAGAGGCCGCGCGTAAAGCGCGTGAAATGACGCGTCGTAAAACGACTTTAGATATTGCGGGTTTACCCGGAAAACTGGCAGACTGCCAAGAAAAAGATCCAGCTTTATCTGAATTGTTTTTAGTGGAAGGGGATTCTGCGGGTGGTTCAGCTAAACAGGGTAGAGATAGACGGACTCAAGCTATTTTGCCTTTAAAAGGTAAAATTTTAAATGTTGAAAAAGCCCGTTTCGATAAAATGATTTCTTCTGAAGAAGTTGGTACTTTAATTACGGCTTTAGGATGCGGTATTGGTAAGGATGAATATAACTTAGCTAAATTACGTTATCATCGCATTATTATTATGACGGATGCGGACGTGGATGGTTCTCATATTCGTACTTTGTTATTAACGTTTTTTTATCGTCAGTTACCTGAGATCGTCGAAAAAGGTTATATCTATATTGCTCAACCTCCGTTATATAAAGTTAAAAAAGGCAAACAAGAGCATTATGTTAAGGATGACGCACAATTAAATGAATATTTAATTCAGTTAGCCTTAGATAAAGCCCAATTATTTACCGATAAAACAGCACCGCCTATTCAAGGACAAGGTTTAGAAAAACTGGCTAAAGAATATACAGGAGTGGTGAGTGTTATTAATCGTTTATCTAGACGTTATGATGATATTTTTCTAGAACAGTTCTGTTACATGGATGTTATCACCGATGAAATAAAACAAGATCAAGCGTTATTGACGGCTTGGTTGGCTAAAATGGAACATAAATTACAGGATTGTGACAGTAAGGCTATTTTCAATGTTGAATTAGATTATGTAACGCATCAAGATTTTTCTGTGGTCATTAATAAAAGGTTACATGGCATTACTAAGACATTTATATTGCCTTCAAGCTTTTTTAATGGAAAGGATTATCAAAAAATTTCTCAATATGCAATTGATACAGCAGACATGTTTAATGAAAGTTCGTATATGCAAATGGGTGAAAGACAAAACCCCATCGATAGTTTTAAACAAGCCTTTGAATGGATGATGAAAGAAATTAAGAAAGGGCAGCATATACAGCGTTATAAAGGTTTGGGTGAAATGAATCCTGAACAATTATGGGAAACCACTTTAGATTCAAATAATCGTCGCTTATTACAAGTTAGAATTGAGGATGTTATTGCGGCTGATGAAATCTTTACAACCTTAATGGGTGATGTGGTTGAACCTCGCCGTGATTTTATTGTTAAAAATGCCTTAGACGTTACTAATCTGGATGTTTAATTATGATACCTTTTCCTCAAATTGATCCTATTGCTTTAAGTCTAGGTCCTGTTAAAGTTCATTGGTATGGCTTAATGTACGTTATTGGTTTTATGGCTGTATGGCTGTTAGGTCAAAAGAAAGCACAAGCGCCTTGGTCGGTTATTAAACCAGAAGCCATTGAAGATTTAGTCACGTATGGTGCAATGGGTGTGATTTTAGGCGGGCGTATTGGATATATCTTATTTTATAATTTTAGTGAGTTTTTAAATAACCCCATTATTTTATTTAAAATATGGCAAGGTGGGATGTCCTTTCATGGTGGAATGCTAGGTGTGTTTATTGCTATGTGGTTTTTTGCAAAGAAACAGCACTGTTCAATGTTGCAATTAACGGACATTATTGCACCTTTGGCTCCCATTGGATTGGGTGCGGGTCGTATAGGTAACTTTATTAATTCAGAGTTATGGGGAAGACCCACTGATGTACCTTGGGCGATGGTGTTTCCAAATGGGGGGCCCTTAGCTCGTCATCCTTCTCAATTGTATGAAGCTTTCTTAGAAGGTGTGGTTTTATTTGTAATACTTGGGTGGTATTCAAGAAAAGAAAGGCCGGCCATGACAAGCACTGGCATAGCTGTGTTCCTCTACGGTTGTTTTAGATTTTTTATTGAATTCTTTAGAATGCCTGATGCGCACTTGGGCTATGTTGCGTTAGATTGGGTGACTATGGGACAAATTTTATCTACCCCCATGATTCTTATTGGCGGTGGCTTAATTTATGCTGGATATAAAAAACCATCGTTACTAAAAACTCATTAATTTAGAAAATATATGCAGCAATATTTAGATTTACTCAATAAGATTTTAGATGAGGGTACTTTAAAAGGCGATAGAACCGGAAGTGGCACACTATCGATCTTTGGGTATCAAATGCGTTTTGATTTAACGCAAGGCTTTCCCTTAGTAACGACTAAAAAAGTACATTTAAAATCTATTATCCATGAATTATTATGGTTTTTAAAAGGTGAAACAGATCTGAGTTATTTACACGAGCATAAGGTCAGGATTTGGGATGAGTGGGCTAATGAGCAGGGTGAGTTAGGTCCTGTTTATGGACATCAATGGCGGTCATGGCCCACGTCTGATGGTCGCCATATTGATCAAATTCAACAAGTCATTAATCAATTAAAAAAAACACCCGATAGTCGACGTATCATTGTTTCTGCTTGGAATGTAGCAGACTTACCCGATGAAACAATTAGTCCACAAGAAAATGTAGTACAAGGTAAAATGGCTTTAGCGCCCTGCCATGCTTTTTTTCAATTTTATGTGGCAGACGGTAAGTTATCGTGTCAATTGTATCAACGGAGTTGTGATACATTTTTAGGATTGCCGTTTAATATCGCAAGTTATGCTTTATTAACGCAAATCGTTGCTCAACAAAGCAATTTAGAGCTTGGGGAGTTTATTTGGACAGGGGGTGATGTTCACTTATATCTCAATCATCAAGAGCAGGCCCGTTTGCAATTAACACGTCAGCCTTATGTATTACCCTTGTTAAAAATTAAAAATAAACCAGAATCAATTTTTGATTATAAGTTTGAAGATTTTTGTTGTGAAAATTATCAAACCCATGATGCTATAAAAGCTCCTATTTCTGTTTAATCATTGTTAGAACTGAATACCCCCTTATTTTAATTAAAGAGTCTTAAAGCATGAATATACAACATAAAGCACATCCTTGGCATGGGATTAAGCCGGGTGAAAATGCCCCCACCATTGTGACTGCATTCATTGAAATCGTACCCTCTGATACGGTTAAGTATGAAATTGATAAAGAGAGTGGTTATCTTAAAATAGATCGGCCACAAAAGTTCTCTAATATGATTCCAACGTTATATGGTTTTATACCGCAAACCTATTGTGCGGAAAAAACGGCAGAATATGCGTCTTTACGCTCAGGAAAAGATGTTCCTAAGGGTGATGGTGATCCTTTGGATATTTGTGTCTTAAGCGAGCGTAGCGTGACTCATGGTGATATTTTATTACAAGCTATCCCCATTGGTGGTTTTCGATTATTGGATGGTGGGGAAGCCGATGATAAAATTATTGCCGTGATGAAAGGTGATGAGTTTTATCGACAATGGAATGATTTATCAGACTGTCCTGATTCATATATCAATCGATTAAAACATTACTTTTTAACTTATAAACATTTACCTAGTGAAAAGAACGAGTGTGAAATCACAAATGTTTATGGTCGAGATGAATCTCATGAAGTGATTAGACGCGCAATGGAAGACTATCAAATTCATTTTGGTTGTTAATTAAATGATTGTGGGATAGTAAAAAGCTTCTCTAATAATTCTTGATAAAATTATTAGAGAAGCCTCCTGCTTCCGGTGCTTTGCATTACGTTGATATTTGTTTTTATTGACGAAGATGAGTGCCTTATTAAACTGGTGTGCGAATTTTGCCACTGGATTTTGAATAGGAACACAATCTATTTTTTTAGGATTATTACGTTTTTTCATGGTTTACCTCTTATAATAGTCAAAAGTTTGTCATGTTGACAGACATTAATATAGCGAATCAGAGTATAAAAAGCTTGTGAAATTCAAAAAAGATTTTGATGTGATTGTGGTAGGTGGCGGCCATGCTGGTACGGAAGCCGCTTTGGCTTCTGCTCGATCAGGTGCGAGAACATTATTGTTATCGCAAAATATTGAGACATTAGGGCAAATGAGTTGTAATCCGGCTATTGGTGGGATCGGCAAAGGTCATTTAGTGAAAGAAATTGACGCCTTAGGTGGGGTCATGGCGAAAGCGATTGATCTAGGCGGCATTCAATTTCGAACTTTAAATGCCAGTAAGGGCCCTGCGGTTCGCGCAACTCGTGCTCAAGCCGATCGAAAACTGTATAAACAAGCCGTTCGGTTTACCTTAGAAAATCAACCTAATTTAGCTTTATTTCAACAAACCGTGTCTGATTTGATCGTGAGTGGTAATAAAGTGGTGGGTGTTAAAACTCAAATGGGCCTAGATTTTATGTCTCAAGCGGTGGTTTTAACAACAGGAACTTTCTTAGGTGGCAAGATTCATATTGGTTTAGAAAATTACAGTGGTGGACGGGCAGGTGATCCGGCCTCTGTGGCTCTAGCAGATCGTTTAAGAGAATTACCTTTTAGAATCGATCGCTTAAAAACGGGTACTCCGCCAAGAATTGATGGACGTACTATTGATTTTAGTAAATTAGAAGAACAGCACGGTGATACGCCAGTACCGGTGTTTTCTTTTATGGGGAAGCGCGAACAACATCCCAGACAAATTCCGTGTTATATCACTCGTACCAATACTAAAACACACGATATTATTCGTAGTGGCTTAGATAGATCCCCTTTATATTCAGGCATTATTGAGGGTATTGGCCCACGCTATTGTCCTTCGATAGAAGATAAAATTGTTCGTTTTGCAGACCGAGATACTCATCAAATTTTTGTTGAGCCTGAAGGTTTAGATACCCATGAAATCTATCCGAATGGTATTTCAACCAGTCTACCTTTTGATGTGCAATATGAATTTGTACGTTCAATGTTAGGCTTTGAAAACGCTGAGATCGTAAGACCGGGCTATGCAATTGAATATGACTTTTTTGATCCAAGAGATTTAAAAATGTCCTTGGAAACTAAACACATGGATGGATTATTTTTTGCCGGTCAAGTCAATGGTACAACCGGTTATGAAGAGGCCGCTGCTCAGGGTTTAATTGCGGGTCTAAATGCAGCGCGTTTAGTTAAAGGGTTAGAGAGTTGGTGTCCAGCCCGTGATGAGGCGTATATCGGTGTGATGATCGATGATCTAATTACCTGTGGTACACAAGAACCTTATCGTATGTTTACCAGTCGTGCAGAATATCGTCTGTTATTAAGAGAAGATAACGCTGATTTACGTTTAACAGAAAAGGGTCGTGAATTAGGTTTAGTTGATGATGAGCGTTGGCAAGCCTTTGAAACAAAGCGTCATTCTATAGGTACTTTACAAGAAGATCTAAAGAAAAAATGGATTAGAGCAGAAACAGAAGAAGCAACCCAAGTTGCTGAAATTTGGGGTAAGCCTTTATTAAAAGAAGCTAATTTGATGGAGTTATTACGTCGTCCTGAAGTGGATGTTCAGCGTTTATTGTCTTTCTTAGAAGGCGGCGATACTATCGATGAACAAGTGGGGGAGCAAGTTGAAATTCAGGCTAAATATGCGGGTTATATTGTAAGACAGCAAACGGAAATTGATAAAGCGTTACGATATGATCATTTACGTCTTCCTGAAGAGTTTGATTATACCGGTGTACCTGGACTCTCAAATGAAGTGAGTCAAAAGCTTAAAGCTCAAAGACCTGAAACATTAGGTCAGGCTTCACGTATTCCAGGTATGACACCTGCTGCGATATCCTTATTACTCGTTTATTTAAAGAAGAAAAGTGCCTAATGGAGACGTGTAAAAAAACACTGATTGCCGGTCTTGAGACATTAAACTTAAAGCTGGATGAGACTCAAATTGAGCAATTATTAAGCTTTATAAGCTTACTTGAAAAATGGAATAAAGCGTATAACCTCACGGCAATCCGTAACAAAGAAGCTATGGTGAGCTTACATTTATTAGATAGCTTAGCCATAGTACCTTTTATTGAAGGTAATACGGTTATTGATATTGGAACTGGCGCGGGGTTACCTGGTATTCCTTTAGCGATATATTTTCCTAGTATTCAGTTCACTTTGTTGGATAGTAATGCTAAGAAAACCCGCTTTGTGCAACAGGCTATACTCGAGTTAAAACTTAAAAATGTGACTGTTTCACACAGTCGTGTAGAGGATTATCATCCTGAGTATTTTTATGACATCCTTATTACCCGTGCCTTTGCTAGTTTAGAAGATATTGTGGCTTGGACTGCGCATTTAATAAATGATCAAGGTGCAATATTAGCGATGAAAGGACAATCATCTGATATACCTGAACTTAATCATGCTAAAACAACGTTAATTCCTATTGAAGTGCCCGGCATAGAAGCAGAAAGATGTTTGGTTAAAATTCAGTTGACTCAACAATTAGAGGAAAGGTAGTGGGAAAAATAATTGCCGTAACCAATCAAAAAGGCGGCGTAGGAAAAACAACAACAAGCGTTAATTTAGCCGCATCATTAGCAGCGGCAAATCAGCGTGTTTTGTTAGTGGATCTTGACCCACAAGGTAATGCTGCAATGGGTTGTGGCGTCGATAAGCAAGGCGTAAATTTTTCAAGCTATCATTTATTGATGGAAGATGTGCCTGCATCAGCAGCGATTATTTATCTAACCAATCTAGGTTTTTCTGTTATTGCGGGAAATTCTGATTTAACGGCCGCAGAGGTTAATTTAATTCATGCAGATCGCAAAGAATTACGTTTAGCCGATGCCTTAAATCCAATTAAATCTGAATATGATTATATTTTGATAGATTGTCCTCCATCTTTAAATATGCTTACTTTAAATGCCATGGTGGCGGCAGATAGTTTATTGATTCCTATGCAATGTGAGTATTATGCATTGGAAGGCATATCAGCATTAATGAGTACCTTGCAAAATATTCAATCTACTGTGAATGCTAATTTGCATTTAGAGGGGATTGTAAGAACGATGTACGATGATAGAAATCGTTTAACCAAAGATGTTTCTGAGCAATTGATTCGTTACTTTGGTGATAAAGTTTTTAGAACCTGTATCCCTAGAAATATTCGTTTAGCTGAAGCGCCTAGTCATGGTTTACCTGTGTTAAGTTATGATAAATCTTCAAGAGGCTCTTTAGCTTACCTTGCTTTGGCCGATGAAATGATTAATAAAGACAGACTATGACTATAAAAAAACGTGGCTTAGGTAGAGGATTAGAAGCATTATTAGTCGATGTTGAAGTTGCTGATGTTGAGGGTCTTCAAGAAGAACAATCACCAACAGCTGAAATAGTCTCTAAAGATAAAGTTGATTCAACGGTGGATATTGCAGAGGTAACGAGAGTTGATAAAAAAATACCTGAGCCTAATAAACCAATAGATGAGCATTACACTATATCTCTTATAAGAAGTATTCAAAAAGAAAATACTTCGCTTATTAAAGAAGCTGAAAATTTAAGAGATCTATTTGAAGAGTTTGAGAAATGTGTTCGAGATTACTGAAGTCTTAAAAAAACATTAAAAGTAATTAACTACCTTAAAACATTATCAGATAAATAAATAATTTATTGTTTGATGATCTAGATGATTAATAAAGAGAAACAATGTCCTCAAATAAACGTGGGTTAGGTCGTGGGCTTGATGCCTTATTAGGTGATGTATCCGTTAGTGAAGAAAAGCATCATCATCTACATTCTTTGCCTATAGAATATATGCAGAGAGGCAAATATCAACCGCGTAAAGATATTAATCCTGAGAAGCTACAAGAATTAGCTGAATCAATCAAGGCTCAAGGTGTAATACAACCTATTGTTGTGCGTCAAATTGGGTTTCAAAAATATGAAATTATCGCTGGAGAACGCCGTTGGCGCGCCTCACAATTAGCAGGATTAGCTCGAATTCCAGTAGTCATTAAAGATATTGATGATAGAACTGCGATGGCAGTGGCTTTGATTGAAAATATTCAACGAGAAGATTTAAATCCTTTAGAAGAAGCTGAAGCCTTAAAGCGCTTATTAGAAGAGTTTGGAATGACACACCAACAAGTTGCTGATTCAATTGGGAAATCTCGGGCAACGGTGACTAATTTATTACGCTTGATGGATTTACACCCTGATGTAAAAAAATTATTGTTAAGTAATCAATTAGAAATGGGACATGCAAGAGCCTTAATATCGTTAGAAGCTTCTCAGCAAATTTCTCTCGCAAATAAGGTCGTTAAAGATGGCTTAACAGTTAGAGCCACAGAGCGTTTAGTTAAAGAAAGCCAAGAAGAGCCTAAAGTACAGAAAGTTAAGGTGGTTGATAATGATACCTTACGGTTACAAAATAAATTAACAGCACAATTAGGTGCAAAGGTCTTTATTGACCATAAAGATAACGGATCTGGCAAATTGGTAATTACTTATACTAGTTTAGATGAATTAGATGGCATTATAGAGCACATTAAAGGGCATGATTAATAGACCAAAATCTTATTTTGATATCTTTACACGCCCAATATTGTATACATTTTAAACGGTTATGCGTATGTTTCTTTCTTTCTTTCTTTCTTTAGCTATTAGACTAGAGATACTGCGTTTAAATTTTCATCTTCATACAGTCTTAACTTTTTCCAACCAGCAAATTTTTCATCATAGAACTGTAAGTCATTATCGATTGATATTTCGTAACAAGTTCTAAATAATTTAGCGGTTCTAAATGCATGCAACTCATCATCAGCTGTGACTTTGTTTACATTACCCACTTGAAATGTTTTATTTCTAGATTTACCGTTACATACCCAAAATACGGTATAGCATAGATAGTGTTTATCTTTTCTATGATCGTACTTAACCGTTCTGGAAACGCCGGTAACGCCGGTGGTTGTTTTGTTTTTAGGTGGCTTTAAAAAGCGAGTTTTACTACCCTTTAAGACCACTAACATTTGATCTCGCCAAGTAATGGCCGCATTTAAAGATTTAATTTTATTTCCCCATAACTTATGAGAAAAATATCGGCTACTTTCTTTGCCACGCCGAACGATACGAACTTGATAACCAAATACATCAGGTTCGGTTATATGTTTGTTTTTTGCCATGAAACACTCCTCCCTCAAAAAGCGTTATATTATTAAATAACATCAAGAGTATGTAGATTAACTTAAATTTAAAAAATTAGCTATCTAACATTGCAATATTTTTAGTTTTGAACTGGTAAATTACCATTTTAGTATCTATAAATGCAACATAAGAATAATAACACTAGACAATTACCGAGTATTTCAGTGTAGAATACGTCGATACCACTACATAAGTGGCTGGTAAGTAGTCGATAACCTTTTACTTTTTCAATGATTTTGGAGATAAAAATGAGCGTATTAGTAGGTAAGCAAGCCCCTGATTTTACTGTTCCTGCCGTACTAGGAGATGGTCAAATAGTTGATTCATTTAATTTTTATGAAACCATCAGCGGTAAATACGCGGTTGTATTCTTCTATCCTTTGGATTTTACTTTTGTATGTCCAAGTGAACTTATCGCGTTGGATCATCGTATTGATGAATTTAAAAGTCGTGGAGTTGAAGTGGTTGCAGTGTCAATCGATTCTCATTTTACGCACAATGCATGGCGTAACACACCGATTAACCAAGGTGGTATTGGTCCTGTTCGTTATACAATGGCAGCTGATTTAAAGCATGAGATCATTAAAGCTTATGATGTTGAAACAGAAGGCGGTTTGGCTTTCCGTGGAACTTTCTTAATTGATCAAAGTGGTCTTGTACGTCATCAAGTGGTTAATGATTTACCTTTGGGACGTAACATTGACGAATTAATTCGTATGGTTGATGCCTTACAATTCCATGAAGAGCACGGTGAAGTGTGCCCAGCAGGTTGGAATAAGGGTGATAAAGGTATGAATGCATCTCCTGCGGGCGTAGCTGAATACTTAGAGCAAAACGCTGACAGTTTATAAGCCTCATTAGAACTTATAATTTGTTGTAAGGTTTAGGCGCAAGAGTTTATATAATCTTGCGCCTTTATTTTTTATTTTACCGCGCTATCAGATATTAACTTTTTTCTTATTAAAAATGCCGCCCCTATTGCACACAGTGCAGGTATTTGAAATATTAAAAAAGCAGTAGTTGGATTTCTTGATAAAGCACCACCGGATAATCCTTCAACTATTGTTAATCTAAGTGCCCACCACGTAATCCAATAACCGATCAAACCTATTACAGCCCATTTAACAGGTTGCTCGCCCTTTTCCTTTGCCGTTAAATAAAACCATACGAGAACAGCAATTCCAGCAAATTTAGCTAACAACAACATATCTTTTTACCTCATTTAATTATTATTTAAGTCGTTATGTGGCTAGAATTTAACTAGCAACAGCGCTCCATGATATTCCATAATAGCCAATGATTACACCTCTTTATACAAACCACATTCATCTATTTTTATGAGTACCTTAGAGTTTCAACAAAGTATATTAAATTGGCATAACTTAAAAGGTAGAAAAGATTTACCTTGGCAACAAGATATTACGCCGTATCGAGTTTGGTTATCAGAAATTATGTTACAGCAAACTCAAGTCACTACGGTAATTCCTTACTTTAATACATTTGTTCAACAATTCCCAACCGTTGAGGCTTTAGCAAAAGCGCCAATAGATGCCGTGTTACATCGATGGTCAGGGTTAGGTTATTATGCACGGGCCCGTAATTTACATAAAACAGCTCAACGCATTGTGGAGTTAGGTTATTTTCCTGATACCTTAGAGGCATTAGTCGCCTTACCGGGTATTGGTGTATCAACAGCAGGGGCCATCTTAAGTATTGCTTTTAATAAAAGCCACCCTATATTAGATGGCAATGTTAAGCGGGTTTTAGCACGATTTAAAGCGGTTTCTGGTTGGCCAGGACAATCTAATATTATTAAACAATTATGGGAGTTTAGTGCGCAATTAACGCCTATTGATGATGTGGCTACGTATACTCAAGCGATGATGGATTTAGGAGCAACAGTGTGTACTCGTAGTAAACCACTCTGCGATCAATGCCCTTTACAGGAAAATTGTATAGCTCAGTTAACCGGTACAGTCGCTCTATTGCCAACGCCAAGACCGCCTAAAACCATACCTATTAGGCAGGTCGTATTATTATTAATGAGTAATGATGAGGGAGCTATTCTGTTAGAGAAAAGACCGCCAACCGGAATATGGGGAGGTCTTTGGAGTTTACCAGAATTTGATAGTATAGAGGCCATAGAGGCTTGGTGTTTATTAAAGAATCGACCGATTAAACTTTTGCAGGCACTAGCGCCCTTAAGACATACTTTTTCACATTATCATTTAGATTACACCACCGTGCGAGTTAAAACGGATAACCCTATAAATTTTGTGATGGAAGCGAATCAAACGGTCTGGTATAAAAGAGAACACATTGAGAGGGTGGGTTTACCTGCACCTATTAAATTATTACTACAGCAAAATATTGAGGATAAGCATGGCTAGAATGATTAAATGTGTAAAATTAGGTATAGAGGCAGAGGGCTTTGATGAACCTCCGTTTCCTGGACCTAAAGGACAAGATATCTATGATAAGATTTCTAAACAGGCATGGAAAGATTGGTTAACTAAACAAACCATGTTAATCAATGAAAACAGATTAGCGAGTTTTGACCCTAAAGCGAGAGCTTTTTTAGCAGAAGAACGGACTAAGTTTTTGTTTGAAGGCAATGATGACATGCCTGAAGGTTACGTCCCTCCAAAAACATAACGTATTTTTATATTCTACGAGATTATTATAAAAATAGTCTCGTAGAATCAATAAATACACAAATACACAAATACACAAATACACAAATACTCAAGGTTTTAAGGTCTTGAAATCTAAAACTTAAGATTACAAGACCTTAACACTATGACTAGATTGTTCTAAGGATGACGGTGGTGATGTAGGGGTAACTGGTTGAACATCTTCCTTAACCACTGGTTTTTTTTCAATAACAGTCATTTTATGTTTAGTCGGTGGAGTCACATAAGGGAATTCACGATCACCAATAGGCCTAATAAACGTGTAAGCGGCAGGGGCTAACACTAAAATAGCGGCTGTTTTTGCAAAAGCATCGTGAGGGTTTGGAATAGAGGCTAAGCCAATTAAAGGACTAATACCCACAAAAGCAGTTGCTCCTACTACAGTAGCAACCGTACCGAGAGGTCGATACAGCACGATATCTAATAACAAAAATCCTGGATCAGATTTTTCTAAATTTTGTGCATGACTCATAGTCGCTTGACTTAGAAGTACTAATAATACAAAAAAACGAATAAATTTACTCATAATGCCGGCTGTAAAAAAATGAATGAATGATTAATAGGAGTGAATCTAATCTAAATCTGATTAATTGTCCAGAAAGCAAAGAAAATGGCTAGGCTTTTAAGTGCGTAATTAAATCTTTAATCGCAGTTTCTTGAGCCAAAATACTTTCACATAACTCAAATTGTGCAACCGCTCGTTCTAAGTTATGGTGTGGATGAGTCACTTTAAAGTATTTATTTCCCTCTAAGTAGTCAGTATAAAATCGTAAACCTAATTCAAATGGAATTAATTGAATGGCTGTAAAAAGATACTGATAATCATAGCTTGAGAAGAATGCTTGTGCTTCAGCTAGATAGCTTTTTAAGATGACCTCACAAAGTGTTAAGTCAAAATGATTCGTCTCACTGATATGGCAACAAGAACGTAAACAATCGCCAATGTCATAATGGACTAAACCGGGTTGCACCGTATCAAGATCAATTAAACTAATAATCTGTGTGCTGTCGGCATTAAATAAGAAATTATTTAACTTAGGATCACCGTGAATGATCCTTAACTTTAATACCCCCTGAGCTTTAGCTAACTCCAAGTGATTAATAATTACCTGATGTTGTTTTATAAAAGCGGCACAATAATCGCTTTCAGGTTCAGAGCCTGTCTTTACAGTTGTTAATACAGTTTGATACTGTTGAAAATAATGGGGCGTAATATGAAAACCCGGTAAAGTATCTTGCATTAACCTAGGTTCAATATCACTCACTAAACGATGGAAATGCCCTAAGGCAAATCCTACTTGTTGGGCTTGGTTTAAATCAGTTAAGGATTCTAAACTGAGGGTTTGGTCTATAAAATCCAGTGCCCGCCAATAATCTTGATTCTTATCTTGATAAGCATCCTGACCAGAAATAGATTTTAATAAGGCAGGTATTTTTAATCGTACTGTAGATAGATCTTTTTGGGCAAGATGCCCCGTTAGTTTTAGCAAATTAGTTATAATATCCTGGGGTAATGGAAACACAGCGCTATTAATTCGCTGTAATACAAACGGTTTTGAGGCGGTTATAACTAGAAAGGTATCATTAATTAAGCCATTACCCAACGGCGTTAATTCTAAAACAGCACTAGAAAATTGTTCCGCAATCGAATAGGGTAGCGCGTTCATTAATAGCGACAGGTGATGGTTATCACGCTCTATTTTTAATGAGGTCTGTTAACCGCTTTGAAGCCTGGCCTCTATGACTTAACGAGTTTTTAACTTCGGGGCTTAATTCTGCGGAAGCACATTGATGACTGGGTACCCAAAAAACAGGATCATAACCAAAGCCATGACTGCCAACGGTTTGATTTAAAATTCGGCCCTCCCAAACCCCTTGAG
>CAIPDT010000131.1 GCA_903863905.1 uncultured Methylococcaceae bacterium | reverse complement strand
GCCCGATCCTTTTAAGTTAAGATCGATAATAGCCGCATCCGGTTTTGTGAGCTTAATTTCACTCAGGGCGGTGATAATATTATCCGCCTCGCCACACACGGTCATATCATCTTCATAATTGATCAGTTGTGCCAACATGACACGAATCAGGGGATGATCTTCAACAATAAAGATTTTCTTTTTTGCGCTCATAAGAGGTATTTTTATAAAGAAAGCTGATTAAGTATGACGCAAGACACCGTTGTGCCTTGATTTAAATCAAATTTAATATTAAGGTCACCCCCTAACGCTCTTGCACGGTAACGCATTGAACATAGGCCGATGCCTCGTTTACTATTTGCCAGTAGAGCCAAGGCATAACCAATCACCGCAAGATGTGACCCCAGTTCATCATGCAAATCACAGCCAATACGATGCTGTTCTCGTTCACTGGCCTCAAGGATATCTTGTTCTAATTGCTGTGTGCGTGCTATTCGTTTGAGGCGTGCTCGATCGAGTGCGTGATGGTTCTTTACTACACTGATAGCAAAAACCAAAACTACGAAATAAAACAATTGACTTAAGATTGCTAATGTAAAGCCCGTCTGACTTTGATAAGGATTATTGCCAAGGTGTACACTCCAACCAATAACGGTGCATAGCAGAGCAAACACGAAGCCAACACATTGATTGGATTTCCAGGTGACGCCTATAATGGGCAGGGCATAAACTACCGATAAGTTGTATTCCCAACCCATCGTATAATCCATCCACCCAATGAGGCCTACGATTATCAGCGCCATTAAAAGCACTTGTAAATGCAAAATACGGCTAATAGCCTAACCCGATATCTTTTCATTCTTATCTATTTCAAAGGGCTAAAATACGTTGATATTTCTGATAGATAAGAAATCTAAAAGCTTAGGCTTAGGCTTAGGCTTAGGCTTAGGCTTAATTGTCTCATCTTTGCCTCTTACTAACAAGTATAATTTTAATATTTTAACAATTATATAGGGCTTATCACTCTAGGTTACTGTAATCGTGACTAACTTTACTTTTCCGTTATAAATTAAAACGCCTGAGTGCTATTTAATCTGATCCCTCTAGCGTAAATCCTTAAGCCGTGATAAGATAAGTTTTGATATTTGTACATATTTCAAAACACACTTATGACACAGCTTAAAACAGAAACCCGTGGTGGTGCCCGACCTAATGCAGGGCGCAAAAAAGGTTCATCGCCTTATAAAGAATCAACCCAAGCTTTGCGTGTCCCAGACAGTCTGGTGCTACCGATTAAAAAGCTACTAGAACAACGTAAAGCACAACTTGAGGCTTTGGGTAAGATGACTACCGAACTTTACTTTCCCACTCAAGCCCCACCGTTATGTGTCTTACCTTTATTTGCCGGCAAAGTGGCCGCTGGCTTCCCCTCACCTGCTGATGATTATGTTGAAAAGAATTTAGATTTAAACGAATTATTAGTACAAAAACCGGCCGCCACTTTCTTTGTCAGAGCTCAAGGTGAATCGATGTTAGGGGCTGGCATACATCCCAATGATATTTTAGTGGTGGATCGTTCCATAGAAGTAACACCCGGCAAGATTGTAATTTGCGCGTTAAATGGTGAACTAACGGTTAAGCGCTTAGATTGCATTAATGAACAATGGTTACTTAAAGCAGAAAATCCCGCGTATGCGGATATTATTCTCCATGATGAGTTAGAGATGGTTGTTTGGGGGGTGGTGACTAACGTGATTCATTCGCTCTAATGCAAGCACTGATTGCTTTAGTCGATTGCAATAACTTTTATGTCTCGTGTGAGCGCGTCTTTAGACCTGATTTAATCGGTAAACCCGTCATGGTGCTTAGTAATAATGACGGATGCGTGGTAGCACGTAGTAAAGAAGTTAAAGACCTGGGGATCAAAATGGGCGTACCGGTGTTTCAGGTGCAATCTTTAATCAATCAGCACCGGATTCAGTTATTTTCTTCTAACTACACACTCTATGCGGACATGTCGTCACGCGTTATGTCTACTTTAGAAGAATTTGCCCCCGCGATGGAAGTGTATTCTATTGATGAAGCTTTTTTAGACTTAACCGGCGTGTATCAACCCGATTCTATTGCTTATGGCCAACGCATTCGTAAAAAAGTGCATCGTGCAACGGGTATTCCGGTTTGTGTCGGTATGGGGCCGACTAAAACTTTAGCTAAACTCGCTAACTTTGCCGCCAAAAAATGGCAAAAGACCGAAGGTGTAGTTGATTTATCCAATCCTTTACGTCGAGAAAAACTGATGAAACTGGTACCGGTCGGTGAAGTGTGGGGGATTGGTTCTCGCACGACCTTAAAATTAAATGCCTTAGGGATTCAGAGTGTTTGGGATTTGGCGGTACAACCGTGTCAACGGATTCAACAGCAATTTAATATCGTTGTTGCCAGAACCGTGATGGAACTTAACGGCACAGCCTGTTTAGCTCTGGAAGATATCGCGCCCAATAAACAACAAATTGTTTGTTCTCGCAGTTTTAGCCGACGTTTAATTTCTTATGATGAATTGGCTCAAGCCTTGGCAGAGTTTTGTAGTCGCGCCGCAGAGAAACTTAGAAAACAACAGTCACGAGCCGGTTGTATCACTGTATTTATTCGTACCAGTCCGTTTAATCCACAAGAACCGCAATATCAACGTTCAGCGAGTGTTCAATTAAGCGCCGCCACTCAAGATACTCGCATCCTTATTAATAGTGCTCAGAGGTTACTTAAGGAGATTTTTAAAAGTGGTTATCAGTATCAAAAATGTGGCGTACAACTCAGCCATCTTCAGCAACACGCTGAACAGGGACAACTGGAGTTATTTGATTTATTTGATAGCGCACCGCCTAAAGAGAATCCGGCTTTAATGACGGTGTTGGATCATATTAATAAACGCTTTCCTAAACGACTGTCGATTGCGGCTACAGGTTTTGATCAATCCTGGCAACCTAAAGCAGAAAAGATTTCGCCACGTTATACAACTGACTGGCAACAGTTACCCAAGGTTAAGTAGACGTTAAGAGGCATTTATATTGCGATTAATTGCTGCGATTTAACCCAGTTAGGTCTTACGATTACAAAATGTGTATAACCCCCCCACACTTACTATATATATCCCTATTCGCACTATCAAGGCTAAACCTACCTTACGTCAGATTAAACATACCGCAACACAAATAGTTGGTTTAATAACACATACTAAATCTTTAATCGATCACATAGCACCTTTAATAACACATACTAAACCTTTAATCGATCACATAGCACCTTTAATAACACATACTAAACCTTTAATCGGTCACATAGCACCTTTAATAACACATACTAAACCTTTAATCGATCACATAGCACCTTTAATAACACATACTAAACCTTTAATCGATCACATAGCACCTTTAATAATACACACTAAACCTTTAATCGATCACATAGCACCTTTAATCGATCACATAGCACCTTTAATAACACACACTAAACCTTTAATCGATCACATAGCACCTTTAATAATACACACTAAACCTTTAATCGATCACATAGCACCTTTAATAATACACACTAAACCTTTAATCGATCACATAGCACCTT
>CAIPDT010000130.1 GCA_903863905.1 uncultured Methylococcaceae bacterium | reverse complement strand
CTGAGATGACTTTTATGGATAGCGCTACCTGTACTGGCATAGCAATTTACGACAATAAATCTAAGGTTGAAAGCTGGATGGTTAGTAATAAAAAGAATAGTGCTCAGGATTGTTGATTTGATATATACGTTGATGTCAAAAAACGAGACTCTGAATATTCGTATTCAGAGCCTTTTGCTTTTGTGAATATGGAAGTAGCAAATCTTCAAGCGACTATAACTATGGGTATGGTCGTTAATATTTAGGGTTAAATTAAATTTCTGGAGGTATATCAGGTGACAGCATATTTTCTCCAAAGTCGAAAATACGTTTATGCTCCTTTTTATGGCATATTCTGCAAAGAGTAACAAGGTTTGTTGCCTGATGGGTTCCGAAATTGGATACGTACACAATATGATGAACATGCAGTTCATCACTACTTTCTGAACATGATACGCACGTAAAGTTGTCCAACATTCTTATGTTGTGCGCAACATCTTTCCAGTTTTTTGGATAGCCCCATCGATGCGGGCGATCCATGTGTAGGAGTCCTCGGCGATTAGCTCTTATAATCTTGAATATTTTTGTTTTGTTTGACTCGTCTGCTACTAGTTTGTTGATCCAACTAGATAGTACGCGATCAACTTCGATATCAATGTTTCCAAGAATATACTCGGCTTTTTGTTGTTTCCAAAGTGGAGCTGTTGGCAAGTTTGCATCAATCGTAGCACGGCGCAACATTCCAATAAGTAGTAACTCGCGAGCAGCATTGTAGGAACCCTCAGCAACTTCTTTGTATTTATTTAGAGCGTTAGTGCATCTACCACAAATACATACACGTTTTGATTTAAAGCGAAGTGTTTGGAATTTATTAAGACATATTTTGCAAGTGACCATTACTCAAACCTTTCATGACCTTCCTATATTCATGTAATTTATTAAATACGACTTATAATTGTAGTTCAATTTGACAATTAAACAATATGCGACTATGCTTTTCCTCAGAGTCTCACAACTCAACGTAAAGCGGACCCCGCACCCGATAGATTATGCGGTTTTTTTGTGCCTGCCATTTTTCAGTTATTAAGAATATCTTAACAACTCAGATCAATGTCGGGAGTAGGCTAATAAAATACCCGCAAGGGGAATAGGCCTGACTGCCTTTACGCAGTTGTGAACTCCCGACACCATTTGCTTTTGCAAATAATCACTCACAAAAACGTAAAGGAAATATCATGACTGCTTTAGCATTAACATTTCAAAACACTCAATTCGACATAGTTGATCGTAATTGCCATCCTTGGCTAAGGTCACCGCAAATTGCGGTAGCCCTTGGATATAGCCGAGCTGATAGAGTAAATGAAGTTTACGCTCGAAACTCAGATGAATTTACCGACACCATGACCGCCTTAGTTGAGCTTGATACCGAGGGTGGTAAACAACAAGTTCGTGTTTTCAGCTTAAGAGGCTGTCATTTATTAGGGATGCTCTCCCGTACTGCCATTGCCAAAGAATTTAGAAAGTGGGTGCTGGATATTTTAGACAATCAGTTGTCAAGTAATCCTGTACAACTGGAACCCAAAACCAAGAAAGCCCTACCCAATGGCTTAACCTTAGAGCAACAAGATTGCATCAAGGCGTTAGTTAGACAACGTGTAGCAGAATTACCAAAGGATAAACAAGCCAAAGCCGCCATTACTTGTTGGTCATCGATTAAGTCAAAATATGGCAAGACCTACAAGGCAGTAGAACCCGAACACTTTACTAACATTGTGTCATTATTAGGTCGCTTACCCCTCGAGGGCGAGTTAGTCGAAAAACCAAAACAAGACGCTCTCACTATCAATTTAAAATTCCCAGACGGTATGAGAACAATGACCATGCAATTTGAAACATCAGAGTTTCAGCATGGCAGGTGGTTAGTGTCTCTAATGGATGGTAATTTATCCATTCAAGCAATGCCAAATGATGTATTGTGTTTAACGACTGATAAATGGATAGACTACATGACGCAAGAACGTGGTTATGTCGTAGGTAAGAAATTGAACTAGAGGATACAAAAAAGCCCCAAGGATGGGGCTTTGATTTGACAACACCAAAGCGTTTCCGGTTCTGCTTCTCCTAAAATAATTTTTATTTATGATGCAATAGTTGGATCATGAGTGTCAATATCAACAATTGGGATATTTTTTTCAGCAAGAATACGGTCT
>CAIPDT010000129.1 GCA_903863905.1 uncultured Methylococcaceae bacterium | reverse complement strand
TCCTTTGTATTTCTCAGCAGCTTTTCCTGTTTTAAGTTTGGCTGCTTTTTGCTCACTGTTATTAATTGATGTGTCAAGCCTTTTTAGTGAGTTTAGTAGGAGATATGCAGCATGCGAGAAATTATAAATAGGCTGACACTATCAAATGGATCACTAACGGTTTTATTTTTTTTGTTTTCCCTAGCGTATTTGATACTCGCTATGCATTTACCTGTCTATTTAATTACGCAAGCGGGTCATGATGACGCCTTATTTTGGGGGCATGCAGAGCAGATTATCAATGGTGATTGGTTAGGGAATTATAATAATTTAACTTTGGCTAAAGGCGCGGGTTTCTCCTTGTTTTTAGCAATGAATGCCATACTAGGTACTCCGGTGACGCTATTAATTGCGTTATTTTATCTACTTGCTTGCGGATTATTGGCAAAAACACTGATAGCACTAAACATAAATAAACAGTTTGTTTTATTTATCTTCGTTATCATTCTGTTTCATCCTGCATTATTTCCAAACCGGATCATACGCGATACTATTTATCCGGCTTTGTCACTTATTGTTATTTCAGGCGTTATCAGGCTTATATTTGCCCCCCAACCTTATGACAATACACTGACAAGCGTTATTCCTTATGGTTCGGCATTAGCTTGGTTTTGGTTAACACGAGAAGAGGGTATTTGGATGGTGCCAAGTATAATAGTCTTGTTAACTTTAAAGTTGATGCAACTTAAAAAACAAAACTTAACTTTTAAGCCTGTTTTGTATCGGCTATGTTGTTTATCAGTTATTGCGATAGCGTTGGTTAATTTAGTGGCAGGGATCAATTATGCTTATTATGGCAAGTTTGAGGCTGTTGATTTTACGGGTTCCGCGTATGCTAAAGCCCTGAAAAGTTTAAATAGTGTTGATGTGGGAGAAGATCTGCCTTACATACCCGTATCATTTACCAAAAGACAAGTTATTTATAAAGTCAGTCCCTCGTTTAATGAGCTTTATGAGTTCTTTGATATTAATAAAAACAGATGGAAAGGGCTTGCTTGTGGCAATTATCCATGGGCTTGTGAAGATTATGTGGGCGGGTGGTTTGATTGGGCATTAAGGGATGCGGTGGCCAGTCAGGGTTATTATGATAGACCTGAGCACGCAGAAGCCTTTTATAAGCGTATCACGCAAGAAATTAACGGGGCTTGTGAACAAGGCTTAATCAAGTGTCAAGCACATTTTATCCCCTTAATGCCAAACATTAGTAATACTCAATGGAAACAATTTCCAAGTAAAGTGCTTGCTACATTTAATGTAGCAAGGCTTAAAAAGCCTATTAAAAAACCAGATAAACCTGCGGATAAAAAAATAGTAAAAGAAAGTTCGGAGCAATCGGTACAATTAGACCGCGTTCTCCAATTTTTGGGTTATCCTCGAACGTTCAATGCGTTAAACGAAACGAATACTTTGGTTAAAATGACTCTAAAAATTAAAGCGATGTTATATAGAGCGTATCAAATGATAGTGCCTAACTTTGTAATACT
>CAIPDT010000128.1 GCA_903863905.1 uncultured Methylococcaceae bacterium | reverse complement strand
GTTGCTTGACTGTTGCCCGTTGCAAGAATAGACAACGATGCGGCAAAGACAAATTTTAAAATATTATGTTTCATTATTAAATCTCTTAGGATATTTGTTAAAACGCTAATTGAAAGCGACTTGAAAAAATTTGTTCAGAGGGGCGATTTTTTACATGAGAAGAATCTGTACCTGCCCCACCATTAAATAGTACCTGCTCGTAATCCAATCTAATCAGTGCATTTTTGTTCAAGAACCAGTTAGCACCAAAGGTTGCTGCAGTGGCTTTGCTCGCAGATTTAGAGGGATCAAGAATTTTGAAAGTATCACTATCGACAGTTAATTCACTCCAACGTCCCGCCAATTGTAGGGCACCCCAACTCCCTTTAAGAGGATCAAAGTTCCTCATTGGCTTAATACCGGCAAAGGCATTATCTTCTCCTGTTACCACATAGGATATTTGGAATTGAGCCGCTTTATTGGTTTGAGAAATGTTGTTGTATTTGCTATTCGCAACCAGTGAACCCCCATTTAAGGTTTGAGTTGACTCTACATATTCACCCATTAAGCCAAACGGCCCCGCATACCAAAATGCTTGGGGATAAATACGGTGAGAAGCTCCATTTGAAGTAACGGTTCCAATAGTCTGGCCTGTAATGGTATTTTGTTTCGTATAATCAATAAACTGCGATTGACCTAATAGCGTTCTTTGAGCGTTAATGGCTTGGTGGTTTGGATCAGAGTATGAGCCTGCAATACCGAATCCAAAGCCTTCTAACCACGAGTAGCCCGTGTGTTGAAAAGGTTGGGCAAAAATACGCCCATCGAATTCTTTGTCACTTGCAAAGGCTGTCGATGAACTGTTATTGGTTGGTACACCATTGCCATATGAGTTGCCCGAATCTCCTGTGCCATCTGAAATACCTAATTGATAAGTAAAGGCATTTTTAGAGTCGATTGGGCCTGCTGCTCTTTCTGCTTTGTAACCGGGAGCGCCAAATGCGCCATGTATTTGTACGCCTGCATCTCTGTTAGGCGCTAAGTTGGCAGCAAAACTGCGCTCTAAGAATACAGTGTCAGCATCACCTTGTAAGCGCTCAAGACTGATTGAGGGTTTGAATTTACCTACCAATAGACTCGCTGCTGGATGATAGTTGTAATCAAGGTAGGCATCAGGTAATAAATTGGCCGTATTACTGGTTTGTGCAAAATCGGCCATAATTTTGAAATAGAGATCACTGTAGACATAACCGTCTAAAATAATACGACCTTGTCTTAAGAAAACTGAATCAGGGCCGGCGGGTGCTAAATATCCTCCTGAACTCGCTGGAGTCCATACCGCCGCATTACTGCCCATAAAGGTACGGTAGTCAGTTTGCAAAGTTCCACCGATACGTAATTGATGTTTTTTATCAGTTGATGTCACCCTAAAACCATCAGCGCCAGCTTCAAAATTAGGTATTTTACTTAAAGCACCCGTAGTGACTTCATCCTGGACTTCTAATTTACGTTCTAAAGTATTTACTTTGCGGTTTAATTTTTCAACTTCTGGAGACGTTGCTGCAGGTGTTGATAGCGTGATAGCGGGCGTTGATAAAGCATTCGCACGATCTAGTTTTTCTAAACGACTCTCTAGTTCTTTAATGCGTTTCTCTAAGGCTTGAGTATCTGCTGCTTGCGCGCTCGATATTCCTAATAAAGCAAGAGTAATGCTGCTAAGTACGGTACGTTTAAAGGGGGTCATATTAATTATCCTCGTTAATTGTTAACTTCCGGTTAACCGGTCAGATGGTCAATTTTATTAATGTTTTTCATCGTTGGTACGGTAGATAAAATTTTATTTATTTGGTATCAAAGCGAATTTTTTCTTTACGTTCTATTTGTACAACCTTGCCATCATGAATAATGATTTCAACGGATCCAAAACGAATGCCTTGTACAATAGTGGCAATCTGATTAATCATTTCAACCCTTAGTGGTGTTGAGTTGTTTTTGTTTTGTTCAAAAGTCATATAGGTTTTCTAAGTGGTGTGTTACCAATCAAAATGAATTAGTCATTTACGTTTATTCCATGTTGGTAGGCACTATAACAGCGATGTTTTGAATTATTTAATGACATATTTTCATATATATATCTGATTTATAGATGAATTGGCTATTTGTAGGAAGATAAGGTGGGTTATAAAAGAGGTGGGATATAGAAAAATAAAAGCGGGTAGGAGAAGTTAAGGCAGGTAACGAGGGTAAAGAAAAGTGAATAAGGAAAACGTCAGCTTTAGTTTTATTGGATACGCTTAAAAGCAAAAACCCCACAAAGGTGTTTTGACTTTGTGGGGTTTTAATTTGAAATGATGTTTAGAAAATAAGGAGTTACGACAGCCCTAACACATCCTGCATATCATAAAGGCCATTTTGTTTATCCTCTAGCCAAACAGCAGCCCGAACAGCACCATTGGCAAAGGTCATTCGACTGGTGGCTTTATGAGTAATTTCGACGCGTTCACCTTCATCAGCAAATAACACGGTATGGTCACCGACAATATCACCCGCACGAATAGTTGAAAAACCGATTGTTTTACGCTCACGTTCACCGGTATTGCCCTCACGACCATAAATGGCACAATCTTTTAAGTCACGGCCAAGTGTTTTAGCAATCACTTCGCCCATGCGTAAAGCCGTACCAGAAGGTGCATCAATCTTATGACGATGATGCGCTTCAATTACTTCAATGTCCGTATAATCACCCATGACTTTAGCGGTCATTTCTAATAATTTCAGTGCCAGATTAACACCGACACTCATATTAGGTGCCAAGACAATAGCCACGTCTTTAGCGGCCTCGGCAATAGTCGCTTTTTGTTGCTCAGTATAACCTGTGGTACCAATTACAATCTTTTTGCCCGCTTTTCGACACGTTTCAATTAAATCCATCGACGTTTCAGGACGGGTAAAGTCTATTAGTACATCAAATTGATCAAGCACGGCGTTAAAGTCATCGACGACTTTAATGCCCAGTGTGCCAATGCCGGCTAATTCACCCGCATCTCTATTAACAGCCACACTGTCAGGACGGGATATCGCCGCCGTTAAGGCGGTGTTTTCTCCTAATTCTGCAGCTTTAATGAGGCACAAGCCCATACGGCCTGATGCTCCAACAACAGCAATACGTATCATCTATGAACCTATTATTTCTTAAAGAAGTTTTTAACATCATCAATCCACGAGTGTTCTTGTGGACTGTGTTGTTTGCCGCCATCCGATAAAGACTCACCCAGCTTAGCAATAAGCTCCTTTTGATCTTTAGTGAGTTGCACGGGTGTTTCGACTCTTACTTTACAGAGTAAATCCCCGACGGGCCCACCACGGACTTGTTTAACACCTTTGCCGCGCAATCTAAAAGATTTGCCAGTTTGAGTTTCTGGTGGAATAGTCAGTTTAACTTGGCCATTTAAGGTGGGTACTTCGATGGCATCACCTAAACAGGCGGTCGTAAAACTAATCGGTACCTCACAGTATAAGTTGGAGCCATCACGGGTAAAGATAGCATGGTCTTTAACGCGGACTTCAATGTATAGATCACCTGATGGGCCGCCACGCTCACCGGCTTCACCTTCACCACTTAAGCGAATTCGATCACCGGTATCAACACCCGAGGGTATTTTAGCTGACAGCGTTTTAGTTTCTTGAACGCGACCATCACCATGACAAGAGCCGCAAGGATCTTTAATTTGTTTACCGGTACCCCGGCAAGTGGGACAGGTTTGTTGTACAGAAAAGAAACCTTGTTGCATCCGTACCTGGCCATGGCCATGGCAGGTAGTACAGATAATGGGGTTTGAGCCTTTCTTAGCACCTGAACCTTTACATTCACCACAACCGACTAGCACAGGAATGCGAATTTTAGTTTCTGTGCCTGCGACGGCTTCTTCTAAGCTTAGGTCAAGGTTATAACGTAAATCAGAGCCCCGTTGTGACGCACTCCGTTGTTGTCTACCACCGCCCCCAAAGATATCGCCAAAAACATCACCGAAGACATCACTAAAGCCTTCCGCACCGCCAAAGCCACCCGGACGACCGCCCATTGATGGATCAACGCCGGCATGACCAAATTGGTCATAAGCAGAGCGTTTTTTAGGGTCTGATAAGACTTCGTAAGCTTCTTTAATTTGTTTGAATTTGACTTCTGCAGCTTCTGGATTGTCAGCGTTTCTATCAGGATGAAATTTCATCGCTAAGCTACGATAACTTTTCTTAATCTCAGCATCGCTGGCATTTTTATCAACGTTGAGCAGTTTGTAAAAATCTTCTTTTGTTGCCATGTTTCAATCCGCTCCTGATGTTATTCAGGAGATTAAGCATTGCTGCGAGGGTTATTAGAAACCGCACCTTGTGTTAGCGCGGAATGGTTTAAATTTAGCATTGGAGTATGCTTCTTTCTAAGAAGCTTAACGCAGTAAGCAGGTTAGGGCAAATTTAAGCCCTAACCTGCTTGGTATTTAAACTAACTGTTAGCTATCAATTCAGCCTTGGGCTGATTGATTTACTTAGTCTTTTTTAACTTCTTCAAATTCAGCGTCAACTGCGTCATCAGCAGCGTGTGATGACGAGGCGTTTTCAGCATGTTGTACATCACTGCCTTCAGTACCCGCTTTTTGTGCATAAGCACGTTCAGCTAATTTACCCGCTAACTCAGTTAACGCAGTCGTTTTAGCTTCAATTTCTTCTTTATCGTCGCCTTTGATCGCTTCTCTTAACGCTTCAATACCGCTTTCAATGCTGGCTTTTTCTTCAACATCGACTTGATCAGCAAATTCTTTCAGTGATTTTTCAGTCGCGTGAATCATACCATCTGCATGGTTACGCGCATGAACTAATTCAGTTAATTTACGATCTTCGTCAGCATGTGCTTCAGCATCTTTAATCATACGATCAACTTCTTCATCTGATAAACCACTAGAGGCTTTAATCACAATCGATTGTTTTTTGCCAGTCGCTTTGTCTTTTGCAGAAACGTTTAAAATACCGTTTGCATCAATATCAAAAGACACTTCAATTTGTGGTACACCACGTGAAGCAGGTGGGATGTCAGCTAAATCAAAACGACCTAAAGATTTATTCGCTGCTGCTTTTTCACGTTCACCTTGTAACACATGAATAGTTACCGCAGTTTGATTGTCATCCGCTGTTGAAAATACTTGTGCCGCATTAGTTGGGATTGTGGTATTTTTCTCAATTAACTTGGTTAAAATGCCACCCATTGTTTCGATACCTAAAGACAAGGGAATAACGTCTAATAATAAGACGTCTTTAACGTCACCCGCCAATACGCCCGCTTGAATTGCCGCACCCAACGCAACCGCTTCATCAGGGTTAACATCTTTACGGGGCTCTTGACCAAAGATGTCTTTAACCATCTCTTGTACTTTTGGCATACGGGTTTGACCACCGACCAAAATAACGTCATTAATTTCAGAGGCTTTAACGCCTGCATCTTTAAGCGCCATTTCACAAGGACCTTTAGTGCGATTGATTAACTCTTCCACTAAAGATTCTAATTTTGCACGGGTTAATTTAACATTTAAATGTTTAGGGCCAGTAGCATCAGCGGTGATGTAAGGTAAGTTAACATCGGTTTGTTGGCTGGAAGACAATTCAATTTTAGCTTTTTCTGCCGCTTCTTTTAAGCGTTGCAAGGCTAAAGGATCGTTGTGAACATCAACACCACTGTCTTTTTTGAATTCAGCGGCTAAGAACTCAATAATTCTTGAGTCAAAATCTTCACCACCTAAGAACGTATCACCGTTAGTCGATAATACTTCAAATTGATGTTCGCCATCAATTTCAGCAATTTCAATGATAGAAATATCAAACGTACCGCCACCTAAGTCATAAACCGCGATTTTAGTATCGCCTTTAGGTTTATCCATACCAAAAGCCAAGGCTGATGCTGTCGGCTCGTTGATGATACGTCTAACTTCTAAGCCCGCAATACGACCTGCGTCTTTAGTAGCTTGACGTTGTGAATCGTTAAAATAAGCAGGTACTGTGATAACCGCTTCAGTGACAGGCTCGCCTAAATAAGCTTCAGCATCTTTTTTCAACTTCATTAAGATACGTGCTGAAATTTCAGGTGAGGCCATTTTTTTACCATGGACTTCTACCCAAGCATCACCGTTTTCTGCTTCAACGATGTTGTAAGGGACCATCTTAATATCTTTTTGTACGGCGTCATCTTTAAAACGACGACCGATCAAACGTTTAATTGCAAATAAGGTGTTTTGTGGGTTTGTGACGGCTTGACGTTTTGCAGATTGACCGACTAACACTTCATCATCGTTACTAAAAGCAATAATAGAGGGCGTGGTACGTGCACCTTCACTGTTTTCGATTACTTTTGCAACGCCGTTTTCTAATACCGCCACACATGAGTTGGTGGTTCCTAAATCTATGCCAATTATTTTAGCCATTGAATGCTCCAGACTGAATTTGTATAAAAAGATGTAAAAGTTGTTTCGGATATAGGGGCTGTTTTAGGGTATTCAAGCCTGATTATTATCTTCTGATGTTTTTTCTGGCGCTTTTGCGACCACAACCATCGCAGGTCGAAGTAAACGGCCATTAAGCGTATAACCTTTTTGAAATACATTGATAACGGTGTTAGGCTCCGCATCTTCGACGGCTTGCATCAGCATCGCTTGATGGAGTTCAGCGTTAAAGGATTGCCCTAAGGGATCAACCGCAACGATATTAAATTTTGTAAAAAGCGCTTCAAATTGTTTAATGGTTAATTCACTGCCTTCACGGAATTTTTTAACGTCTTCGCTCTCTCCGGTGGCGGCTTGTAAACCGAGTACGACACTATCAAAGACCGGTAATAACTCTTTGCCAAAACTGGTTAAGGCAAATTTATGCGCATCTTCTAGGTCTTTTTGAGTTCTTCTTTTAAGATTTTCCATTTCAGCTTGGATACGAACCGCTTTATCCCAAGTGTCATGGTTTTTTTGATGAGCCTCTTCTAATTCTTTTTTTAGCTCTTCGACGGTATATTCATGTTCAGCCACTTCGGTATGTGGATGCTCTTCGTTAACAATTTCTGAAGCAACTTCTGTTTCAACAGAAACTGCTTCGTCAGGTTTTTCCTGATCAGTACTCATATTTTACGGTTCCTTAACTAGAATGGTAGGTACGTGCCCAAAGGCACAAATAAATGTTGCTACCTATCATGGGGTCGATGTTTTTGGATTCAAGGCAGCGCCTAATAATTTTGCAGTGACATCAACAAAAGGAATTATTTTTTCATAGGCCATGCGGGTAGGGCCTATGACACCTAAGACGCCGACCACTTCATCATTAACGGAATAGGAAGACGTCACTAAACTACATTGGTCAAAAGGTTGATAACCGGATTCTTGACCGATAAAAATTTGCACGCCTTCCGCCTTCATAGATTGATCTAATAAATGAATCACATCTTGCTTTTGGCTAAAGGCTTCAAACAGATTTTTTAAGTGGTGACGGTCGGCCAGTTCAGAAAAGCCCATTAAATTAGTTTCACCGGTTAACACAAAGTCATCGGTCTTTTCGGGGGAGTCAAAGGTTAACTGTGCCATTTTAATAGCGTCAAACATGGCTTGAGTAGTTCGTTCTTGGTCGTCTTGCAACTCTTTTAAGATAGCGGTACGAACGGCCATTAAGCTTTGCCCGCAATACACAGAATTAAGATAATTAGCGGCTTGTTGTAATTCAGGGGCACTAAACACCTTATCCGTATGAATCACTTTGTTATGGACTTCTTGCTCATTAGTGACAAAGATCACCAAGACTCGATTATGGGATAAGGGTAAAAACTCTATATGTCGAAGACACACCAACTCTCTTTTAGGCATGGTGACTACGCCCGCCATGCGAGTTAGGTCCGCCATTAACTTGGAAGCGGTACCAATCATGTGGCTAGGATCTTCGGTTTCTGATAAGCCCTGATAGAGTCGATTAATCTCTTTTGAATCGAGAGGTTTAACGGTTAACAAACTATCAACAAATAAACGGTAACCACTGACAGTAGGGATACGTCCTGCTGATGTATGAGGTGAATGTATTAAGCCTAAGTCTTCAAGGTCCGCCATGACATTACGAATGGTCGCGGGACTTAATTTAAGCTCGGAATCTTTAGAAAGAATTCGGGACCCAACGGGTTGACCTTCACTGATATAGCGTTCGACCAGTGTTTTTAGTAATTGCAATGATCGATCATTTAAATCTAGCGTATTAACACTCACAAACACCTCTTAGATAAAGCCAAGTTAGCAGTCACTTTAAAAGAGTGCCAATTTCAAAAAGTAACAGTTCATTACCTTGTTGTCAATAAAGCATCTGTGAGGGCATTAAAAGAAAGTAGTTTAAATAGGGGTTTTGAGGGAATGATGATAATTTAAATGCGTCAACTGATGCTTGCATTATTTAGTTGTCATATAATGCTCAGCTCAGTTTTTAAGTTTACATTTGGAGTTATCATGAAGAAAGTTATGTTTGTTGGCTCAATCGCCTTATTTTTGTTCTCAGCGGTTGCCAATGCTCACGGTCCTGTTCGTCAAAAGACCGAAGAACAAATCACAATTAATGCACCGGCTGCCAAAGTTTGGGACATCATTAAGACTTATGGCGATATGTCTTGGCACCCTGATATTTTTAACACCACTTCTAATGGCGGTAATGCAAAAGGTGCAACTCGCGTATTGACCTTAAAAGACGGTGGCACTCTCACCGAAGAATTAAAAAAATATGATGAAGCTAAGATGTCTTATGCTTACAAAATCACTGACATCAGCGTTGCAAAAACCATTGTTCATGCCGGCGTTGAAGAAAAAGTACCTGCTTTGCCTGTTGATAACTATTCAGCCAGCATAGAAGTAGAAGCTAAAGGCGACACGTCTGTGGTTTCATGGACTGCAGGTTACTACCGTGCTTATACCAACAACAATCCTCCTGTTGAAATGAATGAAGAAACCGCCAATGCTGCTGTGGGCGCGGTCATTAAAACAGGTTTGTTTAACCTAAAATCTTTAGCTGAAAAGTAAGGATATCTTAGGTGTTTTTAAGTAAATACCGAGTTGTAGCGATGGTCGTTGCTACAACTTTATTTTCCTCATCCGTCGTTGCGGCCCCTTTTGCTTATATCAGTAATCAATTAGGAGACAGTGTTTCTATTATTGATACGCAACTGGGACAAGTGGTTGATACGGTAGCAGTAGCAGGTAAACCTGCTGGTGTTGCTGTGGCTCCTGCCGGAGATAAGGTTTATATCAGTACCCCAGAAGCAAAAGGCTTTGCTGTTTTAGATGTAAAAAAACGCGCGATTGTTGCGGCCGTACCTGTTAGCGAAGGCGCTTTAGGGATAGCTGTTGCTATAGATGGACAGCGTATTTTTGTGGCGGATTGGTATAACAATAAGGTGGATGTTGTCGATGCCAAAAGCCTTAAAGTGATCAACACCATTGCGGTGGGTAAATCCCCCTCCGGTTTGATGGTGAGTCCTGATAATCATTGGTTATTTGTGGCTAATCGACTCAGTGACTCGGTGTCTAAAATTGACCTAAACAGTTTAACCGTTATAAAGACTGTCAATGTGGGCTCACACCCTTTTGGCTTAACCTTAGATAGCCGGGGTGAGCGTATTTATGTCGCCAATGTACAAAGTAATGATGTGTCGGTTATAGACGCCAAGCGAATGGTGCCTATTGCCACGGTTAAGGTTAAGACCTTACCGTATGCCACCGCCTTATCACTGAATGATTCAAGATTATTAGTAACCAATCAAGATGATGGTTCGGTATCGGTGATTGATACCGAATCGTTACATGAAATAGCCGTGCTTGAAGTGGGTAATAAACCCGAAGGGATTAATACTCATCCCGATGATCGACATGTTTATGTGGCCAATTGGTTTGATAATACCGTGTCTGTGATTGATGCAAAAACCTTAAAAGTTTTAGATACGATTAAAACCGGCAAAGGCAGTCGTGCTTTTGGGCAATTTATAGGTCATTAATAAGTCATTAATTGATACTTAAATAAACGAATTGAAATTTAATAGATGAGAATGAAATGGCTGAAACGGTAGATGAATTAACGGTAACTTACGAAGACGGTGGTATTGAAACCGTTAAAGAACTTGATAAAATCGTGTTAACTAAAGGGGCGTGGGCGACAATCATGTATCGCTACCAAGATTGGAACCGAACTAAAGAAGAATACGGCCCTGATAAATATACTATTCGTCGTTATCAAAAACGTAACGGTGAATATCAACAAAAATCAAAATTTAATATATCAAGTAAGGATCAAGCAAAAAGTATTATTGCGGCCTTAGAGCAATGGGTTGTTCTAGGCGATTAAGTTATTTCACCTTAAGAGGAGAATGAGATATGCAAGCGCAAAATGGATTTTTTATGCAGTTTTTAAAGTTGGCAGGGCCTTTTTGGAGCTCTGAAAATAAGACAACTATTCGCCAGCAAACCGGCTGGTTAATTATCCTGACGGTATTACAAATAGTGCTTGCAGTGGTGGTCACTGAATGGAGTGCGGCGCTGTTTAACTCCATTGAGGCCCGATCCATGTCAGGATTATTAGCGCAAATTGGCTATCTCATTCTAATCTTTGTGGCGAGTATTGTCGTAACGGCCGCGCATTTAAAAGTAAAGCGAGAGTTACAAATCGGTTGGCGGGCCTGGTTAACCGAAAAGGTGGTGGGTCAATGGATGTCCAAAGGTCACCATTATCAAGTCACCCATATTCAAACCGCAGAACATGATAATCCAGATGGCCGTATTGCCGAGGATATTCGAATTTCAACCGATGAAGCGATTACCTTATCGCATTCTTTAATCTATAGTCTGTTGTTGTTAATTAGTTTTGCCGATATTCTCTGGATATTATCCGGAAAGGTGACTATTGACTTAGGCTTATTTAGCATTTCCGTTTATGGTTATTTAGTCTGGATTGCGTTGATTTATTCGGCTGCTGCTTCCTGGCTCGGTTGGTGGGTCGGTAAACCTCTGACAGTCACCACGAATGCCATGCAAACCGCTGAAGCTAATTTTAGATTTGGCTTAGGTAAGGTTAGAGAACATTCACAAGCCATTGCCTTAATTCATGGTGAAGCGAACGAGAAAAAACGGGCGGATGATTTCTTCCAAACGATCGTTAATGCGTTTAATCATCAAACCAATGCATGGTCGAGTATTTTGGTATTTAACTCCGGTTATACCGTATTATCGACTGCCTTTCCCGTTTTAATTGCAGCCCCGCGGTTTATTTTAGGTAATATGACCTTGGGCGCCTTAATGCAGTCAGTACAAGTATTTCAGCAGATGTCTTCGGCCTTGTCTTGGCCGGTTAATAACATGGCGGCTATTGCACAATGGCGGGCTTCTGTGGAGCGGGTAGTCAGTTTAGTTAAAGCCTTAGAAGATTTAGAAGCAGAAATTGAACGCCCCGATCCAGAGCGTATCTTAGTAGAAAAGCCCGAACAAAATGTCTTGGTCTTTGATAATTTATGTTTATCAAAATTAAATGGCGAACCCATTGTGTGTGGTATTAATGAACGCATTGGCCAAGGTGAGCATTTACTCATTAAAGGTAATACCGCCGCTGCTTCAAAACTATTTAAAGCGATTGCGGGACTTTGGCCCTGGGGCTCAGGACGTATTGAATTACCGGATGGTGAGCCGTTATTTTTTATGCCACCGTTACCGTATTTACCTACGGGCACCTTGAGAGACGCAATTTGCTATCCATGTTTGCCCAGTGTGTGTAGTATCACACCTTTAGATGAGTTACTTAAATTAGCCGGTCTTGAAGAATTTATTGAGCAATTAACCCAAGTGGATGCGTGGGGCGATGTGTTAACCCGTGAACAGCAGCAGCGTTTAGGACTCGTGCGATTATTATTGTATGCGCCTAAATGGGTGTTGTTAGAAGAAGCGTTTGACTCGTTAACGCCAGACGGTGAGGTGGCTATCTTACGGTTAATTTGTCGTCAACTGCCAGACGTTACCTTGTTGACCATTTCAAACCAACCCAGTGCCGAGGCGTGTCACTCTCGTTATATTATTGTGTAATTAAACTAAAAAAGGCAGGCTAACATGACCTTAACCGTGCAAACAAATTCAACTAAGTTACGGGGTGTTAATTTAGGGGGGTGGTTAGTCCTTGAAAGATGGATGACCCCCAGCCTTTTTGAAGGTTTACAGGCTCAAGATGAAACCGCTTTTTGTGTTGAATTAGGCCCCTTAGCTGAAGCTCGGTTAAAGCAACATTGGCAAACCTTTATCACCGAAGCGGATTTTGCTTGGTTAGCCAAAATAGGCATTAATGCGGTCAGAATTCCCGTGGGGCATTGGATCTTAACCGATGATTATCCTTATCATCCGGCTTATGGTGAAGTGTTACACCCCTATGTAAAAGGCGGCATAGCGGTGTTAGATCAGGCTTTTGTTTGGGCCGAACAGTACGGTTTAAAAGTGGTGTTAGATTTACATGCCGCACCCGGTTGTCAGAATGGCTTTGATAATGGCGGCATTCAAAATGTGCGTGACTGGGATACTCATCCTGATTATATTGACTATTCGTTAACGGTTTTAGAGCGCCTAGCCCAACGCTATCAGTCCCAAACCGCCTTACATGCCATTGAAGTTTTAAACGAACCGCATTGGGATATTGATACTCAGTTGTTAAAAAAATATACCACAGACGCCTATCAACGGATTCGACAGGTTTGTGCGCCCGAACAGGTGGCGGTGGTTTTTCATGATGCGTTTAGATCCTTTCATGAATATGAGCAGTTCTTACCAGAACCCGCGTATCGTCAGGTCATTTTTGATATCCATCGTTATCAATGTTTTACCCAAGCCGATCATGATTTAGATATTTTTGGCCATCTTAAACAAACCGTTGAGCAGTGGAAGCAAGAAGCAGATAACATTATTACTCAACTCGGTCATCAAACCATAGTGGGCGAATGGAGTTTAGGTTTAGATTTAAAAACCGAAGCCTTGTGGGCGCAAGCGCCCTTGGATTATCCCGCTGACAGCGTTGATGCGTTTCAACGCAATTTAATCTACACCAGTTATGCCACCGCACAATTACTCACCTTTGAAAAATACTTAGGTTGGTTCTTTTGGAGTTATAAAACCGAAACCATGCCGCAATGGAGCTTTAAAGCTTGCGTGCAAAACGGTTGGTTGCCGCAACAGTTTTAAGGGCTTATGTGTGCACTGATTCGTTTTGAGCTGGTCTCTGTTTTAGCCCAAGAAAAGCTTATTTTAAAAGAGCTCAGCTTTCAGGTATCAGAGGGAGAAAAGGTCGCCTTTTATGGTAAATCAGGTGCGGGTAAAAGTAGTGTCTTAAGAACCTTAATGGGTTTACATCTGATACATTCTGGACAAGTTTATTTTCAAGAACAATCCTTATCCATCGCGTCAATTCAAGCGATTCGAAGCTATACCGCATACATAGGTCAAGAACCCATGTTAGGGGCTAACACGGTGCGGGACGCTTTGTTATTACCGTTTCAATTTAAAGCCCACTTAGGCCATCAACCCAACGCTAAGACCTTGATCGAAGTCTTATCGCGCTTGCAATTATCAGCCGATATTTTAAACCAAGACTGTAGCCGGATTTCAGGCGGCGAAAAACAACGCATTGCCTTAGCACGGGGGTTATTGTTAGGGAAAAAGTTGTATCTATTGGACGAAGTCACCAGTGCCCTGGATTCAGAAAGCAAAGCCGCCGTGTTTGAGGTGTTTTCTGATCCTGAATTAACGGTATTATCCGTCACCCATGACCCTGAATGGTTAGCCCGTTGTCAGGTGACGTATGAGTTAGAGGCTGGACAATTGCTTAAGGAAACCCGTCATGGAAGTGCTTGATATTAAATCATCACAGATGGCTATCTTGTATGGCTTGTGCTTAATACCGTGGTTTTTACTTAGATTTATTGGACTGCGATTAAGTCGAGATATTGCTGATAGCGTGTTGAGGATGAGTATTCAGTTAGGGTTAGTGGGCATCTATTTAAAAATGCTGTTTGAGTATAACCAACCCTATCTTAATGGCTTGTGGATATTGATGATGTTGTTGGTCGCCGACCTAAGTATTTTAAAGCGGGCCGGCTTAAAGGCGCGCTATTTTGTGCTGGCAACCTTTATCGCCATTGCGACTAGTGTTTTATTAGTGACAGCTTATCTGGTGGTGTTAGTGATTCAGCCCACGCATTTTTATGATGCCCGTTATGTGGTGCCTTTAGCTGGGATGATTTTAGGCAATTGTTTACAAGGCAATGTGATCGCGCTTGAACGGTTTTATTCAGCGATTAAAAAGAATGAAACTGAATATACGACCTATCTAATGTTAGGGGCAACCCGCTGGGAAGCTGCGCGGCCTTATTTTCGTGAGGCGATTAAAGCCGCCATTAATCCAACCATTGCCGGCATGGGCACGATGGGATTGGTGTCATTGCCCGGCATGATGACCGGACAAATCTTAGGTGGCAGTGAACCTTGGTTAGCCGTGAAATATCAAATTGCTATCATGATTTGTATCTTTACCAGCACCACCTTAGCCAGCATCATTAACTTAAAACTGAGTATCGCGCTGGCCTTTAATAAGTTTGATGTTTTAAAAGCAGAGGTGTTGGAGAGGACTTAAGATGATTAACGGTTAATCATGTGGGTTGATAAATCTTGCAACGCATTGAGCAGATTGGTTCTGAGCGTTGGGTCCATTGTCATTTCAGCTATCGCCATATTCATACACAACATCCATTGATCTCGTTCTTGTTCACCAATTGAAAAAGGTAAATGCCGAGCGCGTAACATGGGATGGCCAAATTCTTCAATAAACAAATTTGGCCCACCTAACCAGCCGGATATATACTTAAATAGTTTAGATTTTGCCGAGCTTAGATCAGGCTGATGGATATCACGAAGCGGCTTTACTTCGGGCAAAGTATCCATATAAAAATAAAAACGTTCCACTAAATTAAGAATGGCTGGTTCGCCGCCGATAACGACATAAGGCGTAAGGGTAGTCATGGTTGTACTCATTAAAAGTTAGATGATTGACTGGGAGTCTATCACGATATTATACAGGGAGGTATAGAGGGAAACTAACTTAGCCCTGTTTCAACTTGAGAGATTGTAAGTCTCTCAAGGTATAGTCTTTTAAACTTCATATCTATAAGGATTTAATAGTCAATGTCTATGAACCACACTCAACTCAAATGTATTGGCGTCTTTTCTTTATTTGCCATTATTGGTTTTGGTCCCATTTCACCCGGTTGTTTAATCGGCATGTATAGCGTTATTATGCGCCCCGCTTGGTTATTGCGAGTGGTAGAAAATCTTTATAACCACCCAAACGCCTCAAACTCTTTAAGCTATGAATCTAATAATGCCCGCGTTAAAACTTTTTTGTTTTTATTAACACTGTTCATTATTGACATTGCCCCAGTCCCCGTTACACCATTTATAGCGATCTTAATTATTTTAATAAGACCCTATTGGTTTTATAACATCGTCAAACGTGTGTACAATTAACAGCACCTACTCTCTTTATAGAAGACGACCATGCCTCTTTTTATCATTATTAATCTTGCTTTATGTTTCTTTGCGCAGACCGATAGTGTCTTTAAAAGCCTTTTACTCATTCCGCTATTCATGCATATAAACTTAGGCATTGCCATTGTGAGTCTACTCGGCAGTCTGATTAAAAAATTTAATAGCTTAGTTTGGTTTGACCTATTCTCAAGCGCAACCACCGTGGTGTGGTTCGCCTATTGGCAAACGTCTTTTAAAGATGATTCGCCGATGTTTTTCTTTTATCCACTTTATTTTTCAATGCTATCGGCCTTAATATCTTTGTTTTTTATTAACGCCCTAACCAAAGTAGATAAAGACAGTTTTGCCATCATGCAACAGATTGATAAAAAAGTCTTACTGCATCCCGCTATTATCATGGTGGGCATCTTATTAAGTTTAGAGTCGCATCAAAACTTTATGTTATTTCCAACCCTAATGACATTATTGTTCATCAGATTTTCTATCGCTAGTAGCGTTAGACTTCGTAAGCATTAACATATTCTGACGCTGTAAAAAGTTAACGCTAACGATTATTTGCCAGGGGCACTATGGATAATCATGATGTACGGACTATAAAGGCAATAAGAAATCGATTGCTTCATGCAATTGTGGCAAGCAGTCTTTTTCTGCTTAGCAATAGTGTTTTATCTGCCACGCCCGACCTTAAGCTTTACCCATTAGCAGAATCCGGTTACAAAAGGTTAGTGATTCAGCTGCGTCCGTTAAAACAAGAGACGAATAACAAACTTGAAATCATCCTTGGCAAAACGTTTAAAGTAGACTGTAACAAGCATTGGTTTAATGGCAAGCTATCAGAAGAAGTATTACAAGGTTGGGGCTATCCATATTTTGTGCTTAAAGACCTAGGCGGCCCCTTATCAACACGCATGGCCTGCTTAACTAAACAGAAACCAAAAGAAGCCTTTGTTCCCGTGCAATCAGAGCAAAACTTGATCCCCTATAACAGTCAATTACCCATCGTGGTTTATGTTCCTACTGATTTTGAAGTGCATTATCGAATTTGGACAGCGAGTGCTGTTTTAAGAGTAGAATAAGTGCGACTAAACTTTAGTCGCACATTGGACAATAATAATGAAAACAATGCACAAAACAGCACTATTTTTAGTGTTAGCGGCTTTTGGCTCAACTGTCTTAGCTGATGTTACCTTACAAACTAAAGATGAAGTACAAGGTACCTGGAAACTACAGTCAACCAAGAATTCTTTAACTGACAAACAAGCTATTGATAGAGAAGACACTTGGGTCTTTAAAGATGGCAAAGTCACTATCTTACATATCCCCCGTGAAGGCGCTTATTATGATCAACCCCCGGTTGCTTATGATGTAGAAGACGGTAAATTAAAAGTCGCCATTATCGGCAGCAGTCGTTTTGATCTTTTTACCGTGGTTGATAAAGCCGATAGCAGTATGACCTTAAAAGGTAAATACGGCGGGTATTACTATTTTATAAAAAAATAAGCCCTCGACTTAAATCTCGATAGAGATTACTTTTTTAAAGTCATCCAAATCGTTATAATGTTTATAAAGGGTGTTGATTAGCCATTTTAATCCACCCTTTCAAAAGACTCTCCACGTTTTAATCAGTCACTATTAATCCATTCCTCGACTTTAAAATCTACACCTGAGATATTTATAATGTTTAACGCGCTTAAATTTAATGCAAGAATTTGGTTTTTCTTAGGATTTTTAGCTTGTGCGGGTTTATTAGGCATGGGCGCTTATTTTCAATTGGTTCAAGGCTTAGAACCTTGCCCCTTATGTATCTCACAACGCTTAGCCATTCTCTTAACCGGCATTGTGTTTTTAATCGCAGGCTTACATTATCCCGGAGAAGTTGGCGTTAAACGTTATGCACTCTTAGGCACAATCACTGCTTTACTCGGTGCGTCTATCTCAACACGTCACGTCTGGTTACAACACTTACCGCCCGATAAAGTACCTGAATGTGGCCCAGAACTAGCCTATATGTTTCAATACTTCCCCCTGTTTGATACGCTTAAATTAATGCTTAGCGGCACCGGTGATTGCGCCAAAGTCGATTGGACTTTATTAGGCTTTAGTATGCCGGTTTGGACATTATTAGCCTTTTTAATGCTTGCTACCTTAAGCTTTTTACAACGTTGGAATTACGTTAAAAAGTAAACTTAAATAAACACTTACAAAATTAACTCACAAACTACCCACAGAGTTATCCACAGCTTTGTGGATAACTTTTATCTCTTAAGACACGACTTACTATGATTAATCCGCGCAGTCTGGTTCGGGCACTGGATAAACACTGGGACGTTATGGAACGCCTAGTATTATTAGGTCGTGATCAAATTACCTATGAACGCAGCGAAGTAATGGCACTCTTAGGTAAAACCTATTTAAACGAAGCAACAGAACAACACCTAGAACGCCTGCAACAATTGGTTAATACAGAATTATTAATCGAAATGTCTCAGAGCAATACCCTACAACTCAATGAATCGATTCGGCAATTTGTAGGGAGCTTACTGCATGAACATGAACTGGGTTTGTCGGATATTTTAAAAGCCCGAATTATTGATATCAAAGCCGGACTAGAGCAATTACATCAAGCCCTGCAAGATCATGATATGGCGGCCTTACAACGAGGTGCGGTGCGGATTGATAATCAACTGAGACAAATTCTACAACAACTGGAACAAGATACCCACGCGATTCAAGATATCGCCGAACGCGCTAAAAGTGTCGATGAGCGGATGCCTTTAGCCCGTCGCTATGCCGAAGTATTAGAGGCCTATGATCGCTATGTTTTACCCATGACCGAACTCATGGATACCGGAGCCGGTGGCAGTTTTTATCCTTTATTAGAAGAAGCCGAACGCGTCTTTGAAAGTCTGGGCACCCAACTCGCCATCCAAGGGGGTTTATACAGTCACCAACGGTTATTACGCCAAATAGGCTTGCGCGTTAAGATATTACGTCAAACCGGTTTAAAGGCCTTAAAGAAATGTACCAACACCTTAATGCCCCTGCGTGAAGAAGTGCGTCGGCACAACCAACTGAGTGCTGCGATTGGTCAATTACTGGGTGATGTGCGTAAAAAAGGTTTAAGTCGAACCTTTCCTCAACACAGTTTACCGCTATGGCGTAAAGAAAGCACCAGTTCTATTGCCATTGGCCCTGACTTATTAACCTTAATGGAGCAAGTCCGAAATTATCAACCTAAAGCGGTTGAGTTTCCAGAGTTGAATACTGAAGAGACGCAAATTCAATTAGAACGTATTGATGAAGACGCTATTCGCCAGCACTTATATCAAAGCCTACCTATCGCTGATTTAATGACGTGGCTAATACATCATTATGGCAGTTATCAAGATATTACCGTATTACGGCTGTATCATGCTTTAATTCGGTTACCGGATATCACCGCCCTGCCTCAGGCAAACGAAACCCGTATTGAACTTAAACGGGTGGCTATTTCATTACACAGCCATACACTCAACACCCTCTTATGATTATTGATTTATCAACACTCAAGCACCTGCAACCGCTCTTTAAGCTTTTGAGTTCGGGTGCGCATTTAAATCGTTTAAAAGAAACCGAATGGTGGGTAGAGCTTGAAAGCCATCAAGATGCTTATCAAACATTATTTGCTAGTTTAGGCTTTAGCTTGGTAGTAGATGGTCGTGGCTTTGCTTATTTTAAAACCGATCAAGCCAGTTCATATACCGGTAAACTGACTCGGCGCTTAGCCTTAGTGCTGATGTTATTATTTGAATATCAAGCCGATCAAGGTCTGCATTTATTTAAGTTTCAGCAATGGCCTTTAAATGACACCTTATTAGAAAAACTCATGCTGCATTATCAAGTGATTCTGGAAGCGGAAGAGATTCATCAGCAGCAAGGCTTAAAGGAAATCTTGGATAGCGCCACGCGTATTGGATTTTTAGTGTGTACGGATAGCGTGTATTGGCTTTTACCTGCGGTGCATCGCTATTTAGATTTATTTGAAGAGCTGGCTCAAGCCGAACGGGTATTAATAGATGACGTTAGTGAGAGGCAAGATCATGAAAAAAACGGCTCTATGTGAAATAGAGTGGGTAATCAAATTATAGCTTCCCACAAAGAAAGTAAATCATGTTGATAAAATTATTGATATTGCGATAGCCTCTGGCTCGCCGCTTAGCCAACTGAATTTTACTATTGATGCCTTCAAGAATACCATTAGTAATGTGTGACTCAACAAAATGAACAATCCCAGACCAATGTGCGCGAACCGTATTGGCAAGCTTCATAAATGCTGGAGTTTTGGCAGCTTTTCAATACGTCATGTTCTTTACGGTCAATGATACGTAGCTGATTCATCTGAAGAAAAGGTCACGTCTTTGACCTGCCAAGGGGATTGTAGGCTTAAAGCCAAGCTAAATAAGTGATTTTTCTCTGGAAAAGTGGCTCAATTCTATTGGACATTGACACCATTCAAACAACTTCATAATTACAGTGTGTAAT
>CAIPDT010000127.1 GCA_903863905.1 uncultured Methylococcaceae bacterium | reverse complement strand
CCAGTTTTTGAAGGGCGGTTAACGCATCGTCACCCGAGAAACTTAATCGACCTGCTTGTACCCACTGAGCCAAGTGTTGCTTGGCTTGATTTTGCATGGTGGGTTCGCTATCAATGCTGAGAATTTTTACATGCTCATGCGCCGATAAAATAGACAGGGTGGTAATGCCAGTGCCACCGCCTAGTTCAACCAAGTATAACTCTTCAGAATCTTGATGGGGATAGGTGCCAATGGTAACACCGACTAAACGACTCATCTCGGTAGAGGCAGGACAAATCAGTTTTAACATCTCATATTCTTTCCCAATCACGGTTGAGAATATAGCATCGTTGGCGGAGCGTGTAGTCATCTTTAAAATGTCTTAAGTGTTTATGAGCTGAAGATGGTATAACCGGTTAACGTAAACTTGGTGTTAAGAGTAAGCTACCTAAGGCTTGTCCAAAAGAAGCGCCTAATTTACTGGTCATTTTGTCTATAAAGCTGGTCTTTTGAGTATAATCCACTTGTTTTTCGGCACCGATAATTGTTTTGGCAACAAAGTCATCGTTTCCGTAAGCATCCGCTACCCCTATTTTTATACCCGCTTCACCGGTCCATACGAGCCCTGAAAACATATCCGGGGTTTCTTTTAAGCGGTCACCCCGACCGGTTTTAACAGCGGTAATGAATTGTTGATGCACTTGGTCAATCAGTTCTTGCATATAACGAGTCTCATCGGCCTTAGGTGGAGAGAAAGGGTCTAGCATAGCCTTGTGTGAGCCTGCTGTTAATAAACGTCGCTCTACGCCGATTTTTTGCATGGCATCAACAAAGCCAAAGCCATCCATAATCACCCCAATAGAGCCGATTAAACTAGAGGGATTAACAAAGATTTTATCGCTGGCGGAAGCAATGTAGTAACAACCTGAGGCACAGATATCGCTAACGACCGCATAAATAGGTAAGTTAGGATGTTCTTTCTTTATGTTTCTGATTTCTTCATAGACATAATTCGATTGCACAGGACTGCCGCCTGGGGAATTAGAATGTAAGATAATCCCTTTAGTGTTCTCATCTTTCACCGCATCTCTAAGACTATCAATAATGTCGGCGGCATTTGCTTCTTTATCTTCAGCAATTACGCCGGTTACATCGATAATAGCGGTATGTTGGCTGCCACTGCCACCCATGTTTTGTTTAATTTTGGGGTACATGGACACGCCAAAGAAAACTAAGATATACAGGAATAATAAAGATCTAAAGAAGACGCTCCAGCGTCGGGCTTTGGTTTGTTCAGTAATAGCGGCTAAGGCTACTTTTTCAATGATGTCTCTTTCCCAATGACCATTCGGACTGGGATTTGTTTTTGGAGTAGGTGCTTGTGGCGTTTCCATAATTGTTACTCTAATATAATTTATAACTTTGAATGTTGTAACACAATAAAAGGAAAACACTAAATTTAATTAAAGGATTTCCTCATGATTGAGTAATTGAGCTAATTGCGTAGGCAAGGGTGCGGTAACGCGCATCAGTTCTTCAGTCACTGGATGTTTAAAGGTGAGGGTTTCCGCATGTAGAAACATTCGCTTATAACCTTTGTTTTTAAAAACTTTATTAACTTCGTCAACCCCGTAACGGTCATCACCGACAATCGGATGGCCTAAACTGGCCGCATGAACCCGTATTTGATGGGTACGTCCGGTTTTAGGTGAGGCTTCTACGAGTGTGGCATTACGATAAAGCTGAACACGTCTAAATAAAGTTTCGGCGGCTTTACCTGCGGAACTAATTACAACGATGCGTTCTCCGCCTTGACTGACATTTTTTAATAAGGGTGCGGTAACAATTAATTTTTTACGAGCCCATTCACCGGATAATAATGCCTTGTAGGTCTTTTGAATTTCGCTATTGCGAAACAGAGCTTGTAACAGTCTTAGGGCGCTACGTTTTTTAGCAATCAGTAAACAGCCAGAGGTATCTTTGTCGAGTCGATGGACGAGTTCTAAAAAGCGCGCCTCGGGTCTAAGTAATCTAAGACCTTCGATAATACCTGAACTGACACCAGTGCCGCCATGCACGGCAAAGCCGGCGGGTTTATTTAAAATAATAAAGCCGTCATCTTCAAATAAAATCCCGTTGGTTAACGCGGCTTGTAAACCTTGAGGCACAAAAGATTCTTCAGTGCGTTCTGCAACTCTGATAGGCGGAATTCTGACGATGTCACCGGCTTCTAAACGATACTTTACATCAATGCGGCCTTTGTTAACGCGGACTTCACCTTTTCTGACCAGGCGGTAAATGCGGCTCTTGGGCACACCTTTTAAGCGGGCGATTAAGAAATTATCAAGACGTTGATCGCAATTATCTTCAGTAATTTCAACGTAGATGACTTGGGGTTTTTGGGTTTCTTCTATACTCATGTTGTAAATAATACCAGCATCTTGTGTTATTTGATTCTTTAAAATTGATGAAAGGCAATAAGGTTGCTATATTAGGCAAGTTTTTAAGAAAAACACACTTAAATGCTTAGCCGTTTTTATTTAATAAACGAGCTGTGAGCAACTTAATGAGGATTAACATAACACTATATTAAGTGATTAATAGCTCATTATACGATTTTCGGGTTCATCGTTCGACCCTAGATGCACGATTTTTTAATACCTGTTTAAAACAGAATTTACCAATTAAGACTGAAAAGAAATTAAATTAGCATCTGTTATCGCAGCCTGACTTCATCAACGTTGCAGGCAATACGGGCGACAACAACGCAGTTGAGGGAACATAAGACCTTTAAAACAAAGTGGATAGTCTCTATAAAGCTATCACTTCATGTTTGTATTGATACATAATTTGATGCAATAACCAGAAAGTCTAGTTCAGTAAAGTCTGAGAATGGAGCAGGAAACAACAAGGATATAAAATGAAAAGAATGCTTATCAACGCTACGCAGGCTGAAGAGCTGCGAGTCGCTTTGGTAGATGGTCAAAAACTGTATGATTTTGACATTGAAATCCCTTCAAAAGAACAAAAAAAGTCGAATATTTACAAAGGTATCATCACGCGAGTGGAGCCTAGTTTAGAAGCGGCCTTTGTTAATTACGGCGCAGAAAAACACGGGTTCTTACCGTTTAAAGAAATTTCTCCTCTGTATCGACAAACACCTGAAGGAACTGAAGAGGGTCGTCGTCCGGCTATAAAGGACATGATCAAAGAAGGCCAAGAAATTATCGTTCAGATTGAAAAAGAAGAGCGCGGTAATAAAGGCGCGGCGTTAACCACCTATATTAGTTTGGCAGGGACTTATTTAGTCTTAATGCCTAACAACCCTAAAGCAGGTGGTATCTCTCGTCGTATTGAAGGCGAAACCCGTAGTGATCTACGTGAAGTGATGGCGACCCTTGAGATTCCTGAATCAATGGGTTTAATTGTCAGAACTGCAGGCTGTGGTAAAAACGCAGAAGAGTTGCAATGGGATTTAAATTATCTATTACAACTTTGGGAAGCGATTGAACGATCCTCAACCGAACAACGGGCACCGTTTTTAGTCTTTCAAGAAAGTAATGTCATTATCAGAGCCTTGCGTGATCATTTACGGGGCAATATCGATGAGATATTAATTGATAACGAAGATTCGTTTAGATTAGTACAGGACTTCTTAAAAGAAGTGATGCCGCATTTTTTACCTAAGGCAAAGTTGTATCAAGATGCGGTGCCTTTATTTAGTCGTTATCAAATTGAATCTCAAATTGAAGTCGCTTATTGCCGTGAGGTGTCGTTACCTTCTGGCGGTTCTTTAGTGATTGATCATACTGAAGCCTTAACCTCGATTGATATTAACTCTGCACGGGCGACTAAAGGCAGTGATATTGAAGAGACGGCTTTAAATACCAATCTTGAAGCAGCAGATGAAATTGCGCGTCAATTAAGACTGCGTGACTTAGGTGGTTTATTCGTCATTGATTTTATTGATATGTTATCTAATAAAAATCAACGGACTGTCGAAAATCATTTGCGTGATGCGTTAAAGATTGACCGTGCGCGTATTCAAACCAGCCGTATTTCTCGCTTTGGTTTGTTAGAGATGTCCAGACAGCGTATGCGTCCTTCGTTAGGGGATGCGACTCAATTAGCGTGTCCACGTTGTAAGGGGCAGGGCACTATTCGTAACGTTGAATCAGTCGCTTTATCTGTCTTACGTATTATCGAAGAAGAGGCGATGAAAAAGGGCAGTGAGAAAGTGATTGCCCATTTGCCGATTGAGTGTGCGACTTTTCTGTTAAATGAAAAACGCCATGCGATTGAACAAATTGAAACACGTTTAAAAGTAGGCATTATTATTTTGCCAAGTAAGCATTTGGAAACACCTGCTTACGATATTGAGCGTATCAAAGAAAAAGAATTTGTGGATGATAAACCCAGTTATTTGCAAATTAAATCAGAAGAAATCGCGGTACCTGAATTTGCTCAGCAAATTAAACCTCGTATTGAAAAGCCAGCGGTTAAAGAGTTCTCTCATGAAACGCCAGTGCCTGTTCAAGCTAAAAATGAAGCAGCCAGTTTAATTAAGCGCTTCTGGGAAAAATTAGTTGGATCGAGCAGTTCAGAAACGGAACAAAAAACAGTCGCTGTCGCACCTACGAGCGAGAGATCTTCATCTTCTGAAGAGTCGCAAGGTGCAAATAATAGAAACCGTAATAATAGACGCGGTAGAAATAACCAAGGCCAAAGAAACCAAGAATCACGCTCTAATCGTCCGCCACAGCAACAGTCGCAAGACCGTCATGCAAATGCTGAAGCGAATAAAGAGATTAAAGAGCCACGCGAAAATAAGGAAATTAAAGAAAATAACGAGGGGGTAGACAATAAAGAACCTCGTTCCAATCGTAATATGCGAGGTCGTGGCCGTAATGTTAGACGTAATTTAGCACCTGTAAGTCCTGTCACAGAAGAAGCCGCTGAATTGATTAAAACAGAAACAGCGCCTGTTGAAGTAGTGGTTAATTCTGAGGTTAATATAGATGTTGCTGAGTCGGTCGTAGCACAAGATGAGCAGCAGCCTAAGTCAGAAAGAAAGAATAATAATCGCAGAGGACCTAATCGCAGAAGACCGCGTAATCCAAACTACAAACGCGCAGAGAACGAAGGTGAATCTACTTCAAATGGTGAAGTCGATGCTACTCCGTATTTTGTGGACGAGAGTCAGGCACCTGTTGCAGAGGTAAGAGAGGTAAAGGCGCCAGCAGCACGTTCTTATGACAGTGATTTTGCCCAACGAGTTGAGAAATTCGAGCGGACGGAAGTTCAACCGCAAGTATCAGTTCCTGCGCCTAGCACTGAGGTTCAGAAACCACAAGTTGTTGAACCAAGAGTTGAGCCTAAAATTGAACCTAGGGTTGAAGTTAAAACTGAGCCAAAACCAGAGTCTGCTCCTGCGCCAGTTGCAAAGCCAGAGCCTGAGTTTAAGCCGGTTGCAGAAGCAAAACCAGTGGTGGTATCAGAAGCACCTAAACCAGTTGTAGAAGTAAAACCAGAGTCTGCTCCTGCGCCAGTTGCAAAGCCAGAGCCTGAGTTTAAACCGGTTGTAGAGCCCAAACCAGTGGTTGCAGCAGAAGCACCTAAACCTGATGAGGTGGTTAGAGAAGTATTTGAATCAGCACCCAAGTCGGTTGATGTCAGCCGAAATGAAGGCGATTCAGAGTAATTGATTAAAGCCCTGGCGTGTTGGTAAAATACGCTAGGGCTGTTTTAATTAGCTATTTAGCTAGGAGTACTTTCTTTAACTTGTAAATAAATAGAATCAGGTTCTACATCAAAATATTTATACAAAGCACCGCATAACTATTCATCAATACCAAGTTTTTCACACGTATACCAATTACCTGTTACTTCATTCCCGCTATTTAATGCACAGGTCTCACGTCAACTTTTTCATATCTCGGCATGGGCTTCGATTAATACTTCTTCGTTATTAGTGTGTTCCCATAAGACCAATTTACGAATAAGGGTAAACAGACGTTCCCGTTCAATTTGCGCATCTTAGAGATTTAATCTTAGAGTTAGCTTCGTATATTCTGCGTCTTAGAGTTCGCTTCCGGTATCCGGTACATTAGGACTCAATTAACGTTTTTTATCAGGTTGAGTATTTTTGCCGGCAGTTGTGGTGGTGCAGTTATATCCATTATTCGTCAGTACATTGAACAACAAAGAACGCCAAAATGATGACTTGCGTGAGTTGAGCCACTTACATCCTCTCCTTGAACGGCGGGGTTTTACGCTACTCTGTGATAAAATTTGATAGTATCAAGATAGACTTTAGGCACGAGATTGTCAAATTAAGCCGATAACCTTTTAAGCAGTCCCTTTAGTAGTTAACGCTATTATTGATCATTAAGCCGGTAAATAAGTTTTAAATCTATGCAAATTAAATTCTTATCCCTCTAAAAGCAATTGATTAGCTTAGTTTTTTATCAGTATAATCTATTCAAAATCTATGCAGTATCAATTCAGGCTATTAAGTGTCAATGCACAACCTACACAATCAACTTATCAGTGCGCTGCAAGGTGGGGCTAAGAAACCGGCTGATTTGTTGCCTAAGCTTAATATCAGTCAATCTAAGTTTTCTAGGCTGATTGCCAGTGCGGGGGATAACGTAATCTCTATTGGTAAGGCGCGTTCTACCGTGTATGCGAGTAGGCGCAATTTTCGGGGCTTGGGTTCGCAGTTTCCAATATTTCGTGTCACTTCACAAGGGGCGGTTCAGCTTGATGGTGAGTTGAGTGTTTTGGTAGCCGGACAGTTTGCTGTAGAAATGGCTCAACACAAAGGGAGGCAACTCTTTGATGGGTTGCCTTATTTTCTTCAGGACCTGCGGCCACAAGGTTTTGTCGGTCGATCATTTACCCATAAAAATCGAGATCTTCGCTTGCCAGAACGCATCGCTGATTGGAGCGATGATGATGCATTGTATGCCCTAGTGTGTCGTGGGGAAGATGGTATCGGTGACATTATTGTGGGGAATGAATCGCTACACCATTTTTATCAATCATTAGCGGCACCGGTTATACCGATACGGGCAAACGAACGTGAAACACGTTATGTGGAATTGGCAGAAGAGGCTATGGCCGGTACAGTTGCGGGGTCGAGTGCAGGGGGGGAGCAACCTAAATTCACCACTGCCATCTTATCTAATCCTCATGATGACGGAATAGACAGTGTGATTGTGAAATTTTCGCCTGCGGATGAAACACCCGTTAGTACGCGGTGGCGTGATCTTCTGATTGCAGAACACCTTGCTTTAGAATCTATCAGACAAACCGAATTTGCTGCCGCTAAATCAGCGCTTTTGTTTGCTGGAAACCGGGTGTTTTTAGAGGTGATACGGTTTGACCGGCATGGCGCTCAGGGGCGTAGTGGGGTTATTTCTCTTGGGGCGATTGATGATGAGTATTTTGGCATGAGAGATATATGGCTTAAGGCGGCCATCCGCTTAGTCGATCAAAAAATGATCTCGTCGACGGAGGCTAAAGCGCTGCGTTATCAAGCTGTGTTTGGACAATTGATTGGTAATACAGATCAGCATTTTGGAAATGCGTCTTTGCTTAATAATCACAATGATCCTTTTCCCTACCGACTTGCACCCGCTTATGATGTGCTCCCCATGTTGTATGCGCCTGTTAATGGAGAAATAGTGCCGCGTAAATTAGCGCCGCCCATGCCGAGTAGTGAAAGCTTAGATGTGTGGAGTATTGCCATGGAAAATGCCCGTGCCTATTGGATGCAACTCGCCTCAGAGAGTCGGTTGTCTGATAATTTTAGAGTTATAGCACTTGAAAATACCAAGGTACTGGATGCACTTTCGCCAATCGCAAGAAACATTGCTTAATGGGCTTTATCATTAAACTATTAAGATCCAGCTTTTATCTTTTCCGAACAGGAGGCAACCTTTTCTTGACTCTATTTTTATTTATAACGAATTTCAACAGCGTTGGTACCCAATAGCCATTTTAATTTAGTAATAAGTTCATCGGTGGGTTTTACTCGCCACGCATCACCCAATTGCACATCTCCTTTCGCTTCTTTTGACGTATACGTAAGACTTACAGGACACCCACCGCCTTTAAACGGAGTTAGCACTTCGGTTAATTTTTCAATAAAACGAGCTGAATCTTCTGTACTGTCTGAGGTATCCCACTTTAAATGTAGGGCTCGGGCAAAGTTTTCTCTAGCCTGATCCATCGTATAGAGTTTTTCAACGGTTAACCGTAAGGCGCCTGAAAAGTTATCCAGTGCTAAAGCACCTTCTGCGACTATTAAGTTGTCTCGGACGAAAATATCTCGGTATTGATCATACGTTTCACCAAACACAGCACATTCTAAACGCCCTGATTTATCGTCAAGGGTAGCAAAGCCCATGGTTTTGCCATTTTTATTTTGGCGCGTTCTAATCTCAATGACCATGCCTGCTACTCGGGCTTCCATTTTGCCACGTCCCACTTGTAACGCCCCGATCTTACTGTGGGTGAAGTATTTTATTTCGGGTTCGTATTGATCAATCGGATGACCGGTTAAAAATAAACCTAAGGTTAATTTTTCTGCGGCTAAGCGTTCTTTGTCAGACCAAGGCTCAACCGTTTGGGTATAGGCCGTTGACTCTTTGGAGGCGTCTGTAGATTCTGTTTCTTCACCGGTTAGGGAGAATAAATCATTTTGTCCGGTTTTCTCCATCTTGCCATGTTGTTCAGCAATTTTTAAAGCGGTGGGTAATTCAGCTAAATGACTGGCACGATTGGGATCAAACTCATCAAAAGCACCTGCTCGAACCAAGGCATCTAAGACCCGTCGATTAAATTTACGTAAATCAACGCGTTTGCATAAATCATACAGACCTAAAAAGGGCCCATTCTTCTCACGCTCGATGAGCATGTCTTCAATCGCCGCTTGTCCTACGCCTTTAATGGCGCCTAAACCGTAAACAATGTGATCATCATCATTGGCGGTAAAGCGATAGGTAGACACATTAATGGTAGGCGGTAAAATGACTAACTTCATTTGCCGACATTCTTCGATTAAGATCACCACCTTGTCAGTGTTATCCATATCAGAAGAGAGTACGGCGGCCATGAAAGCGGCTGGATAATGCGTTTTTAACCAAGCGGTTTGATAAGCGACTAAGGCATAAGCGGCCGAATGTGATTTGTTAAAACCATAGCCGGCAAACTTTTCCATTAAGTCAAACACATAGGTGGCAATCGATTCATCAATTTGATTGGCAATGGCACCACTGGTAAATTTCTCCCGTTCCTTAGCCATTTCTTCGGGTTTCTTCTTACCCATGGCGCGTCTAAGCATATCCGCACCACCTAACGTGTAAAGCGCAAGTTCTCGTGCAATCTGCATGACTTGTTCTTGATACAAGATAACGCCATTGGTGGGCTTAAGGATAGGTTCAAGCAAAGGATGGGCGTATTCTGCTTTGGCCCCGTGTTTTACATTGATGTAATCATCCACCATGCCTGATTCTAAAGGCCCCGGACGAAATAACGCCACCAAGGCGATAATGTCATCAAAGCAATCAGGCTTTAGTTTTTTAATCAGCTCTTTCATCCCTCGAGATTCAAGCTGAAAGACGGCGGTGGTTTGGCCGTTCTTTAGCAGTATATAAGAGGCCAAATCATCACGGGGAATAGTAGTAATGTCTACCAAGGTGCCCCCGGATTGACGTTTTCGCTGATTGATGGCTTGTAGTGCCCAATCAATAATAGTGAGGGTACGTAAACCTAAAAAGTCGAACTTAACTAAGCCAACGGCTTCAACATCGTCTTTATCGAATTGAGTAACAAGATTGCCACCGCCTTCTTCGCAATATAAAGGGGTAAAGTCAGTGAGTTTAGTCGGTGAGATAACGACCCCGCCAGCATGTTTACCCGCATTTCTAACAGTCCCTTCCAGAGATAAAGCCATATCGATGAGGGCTTTAACTTCTTCTTCGGTGTCATATAATTGTTTAAGATCGGGACTGTCTTGTAAGGCTTTATTAAGCGTCATGCCAATTTCAAATGGAATGAGCTTAGCGAGTCGATCGACAAATCCATACGCAAAGCCTAAAACGCGCCCGACATCTCGGATAACCGCTTTAGCGGCCATAGAACCATAGGTAATAATCTGGGCAACGTGATCACGGCCATAATGTCTGGCCACATAATCGATGACTTCATCCCGTCTATCCATACAAAAGTCGATATCGAAATCTGGCATTGAAACCCGTTCGGGGTTTAAGAAACGCTCAAACAGTAAATCAAATTCAATGGGATCTAAGTCGGTAATTTTAAGCGCATACGCAACTAAAGAACCAGCCCCTGATCCTCGGCCTGGTCCAACGGGAATATGTTCATTTTTTGCCCACTGAATAAAGTCGGCCACGATCATAAAGTAACCGGGAAAACCCATTTCGGTAATCACTTTAAGTTCGATAGCTAAACGATCAAAGTAAACTTGGCGATTATCTTGGGCGCTGCCTTTACCGACGGCGGGATATTGTAATAGGCGTTCTTCTAAACCCTTTTCTGATTCAGTCGCCATCAATTCACCTAAAGTCATGCCTTCAGGCACCGGAAAATCAGGTAAAAAGTTTTTGCCTAAGGTCAGTTTTAAATTACAGCGTTGGGCAATGTGTACGGTGTTTTCTAAGGCTTCAGGGATATCGGCAAATAAGGTCAACATTTCTTCTGTACTACGCAGGTATTGTTGATCCGTGTAATCTTTAGGGCGACGGGTATCATCTAAAACACGGCCTTGATTAATACAAACCCTGACTTCGTGGGCAGCAAAGTCTTTTTGATGAATAAAGCGGACGTTATTCGTGGCAACAACAGGTAAGTCAGTTGCTAAGGCTAAATCGATGGCACTGGCGATGTAGCGTTCTTCATCAGGACGGCCAATGCGTTGTAGCTCAAGATAGAAGCGATCTGGAAATAAATGTCCCCAGTATTTGGCTAAGCGAGTGGCTTCGGCGCTATTTTCAGCTAAAAGGGCTTTGCCAATATCACCTTGCAAGGCCCCCGAGAGGGCAATTAAGCCGTCATGATTAGCCTCTATCCATTCGTATTTAAGGAGTGGTACGCCTTGATGTTGGCCCTCTTGATAGGCTTTTGAAATTAATTCTGTGAGGGTGATATAGCCTTTGTAATTATTAACCAGTAAGGTTAAATAATACGGCGAGGCTGGATCGTCTGGGTTAAGGATAAGCACATCTGCACCCGCAATCGGCTTTATGCCTGAACCTTGTGCGGCCTTATAAAACTTAACCAAGGAAAATAAATTAGCATGGTCTGTAATCGCAATGGCCGGCATGGCCAGTTCGGTCATCCGTTTAACTAAGGGTTTTATTTTAACGATACCGTCTACCAAGGAGAATTCGGTATGCACTCTTAAGTGAACAAAGGCTGGTTGCATGGGGTGCTAAATAGGTGTCGGTAACGGGTTGGAGTTCAATTCATCTACATTTTATCATAGTGAACGGTTATACTTTTTATCTGTAAACTTAAACACCTTAAGGGGATGACAATGACAGACTATAAACATGTTTTGCTGGCGGTCGATTTTTCAGAACACGGCGCTGATGTGGCCGAAAAAGCACGTACCTTGGCGAATACTTATCAGGCTCAATTAAGTATTGTGCACGTATTGGATAACATTCCTATGCCAGATACGGCTTATGGTACGGTGATCTCTTTAACTGAAGAAACAGAGGATGCCTTGCTTGAGGCAGAGAAAGCAAAATTGATGCAGTTAGGGGATCAATATAACGTAGAGTTGGCGAACCGCTGGTTAATGTGGGGTATTCCAAAGCAAGAAATTATTCACATTGCCGAGCAAGAGCAGGTCGATTTGATTGTGGTGGGTTCGCACGGTCGGCATGGCCTAGCCCTATTATTAGGTTCAACGGCCAACAGTGTTTTGCATTATGCAAAATGTGATGTGTTGGCCGTGCGTTTGCGAGATTAATTAAAAAGATTAATGACTAGGTGCGGCCGGGTCTTCTTCAAGGCGGGCTTCATTGCATCCTTTTTGATAGAAGAACAACGAGGGTTTAAACGCGAAAATCTCAATAGACAGCGTGGTGTCTTTTTGAAACTGACTAATAGCTTCTAGCGTTGCTTTGCGAAAATGCACGACAAACTGATTGGCGAGTGTTTGTTGTGCCTCATCGGCGCCTAGCGAAAAAGGGTCCACGGAGAGATTGGTGTTTTCAATGGCTGTGTGTAACACATTACTCGCTAACTCTTGTATTTGACTCTCAAAGGTTTTAAAGATGGCGTTTCCTTTTTCACGTTTAAGGCGCTCGACATCTGTATTATCGGCATACAGTATAAACTCACCTTTGGCACCCTCTAAGTCATCCTTACAAATTCCACCGTCCATAATTTTAACAATGGATAATTTTTTATCATCTTTTATTAACACCATGGGCGGCGTTAATCCTAAAATAGCATCGGTATGTTGATCTATTATTAGGGTGTTTGTGTCTAGGGGGGCAATTTTTTTAACCGTGTCTACTTGCTTAACTTCTTGAGTTGAACAGCTGGTTAAAGCAATTAAAAATAAAAGAGGTATTAGTTTTAAGCCCATGCTTATTGCTTTCCATTACTAGTGATAAAGGGGGATGAAAGAACTTAATTATAAGCGCTAACGTATTTTAAGATTAGAAAATTTAAGCGTAGAGATGCCTTTTTTAAGCGCGGTTCATTGCTTATCTTCTACGGTATAATAATACCTTATTTAATATTTATTCGAGTGGTCAGCATGGCGACTCATTTCTTAACGATTAGGAGTATGTGTGGCAAAGGCAAGTGAGTTAAAACGCGGAATGGTGGTCGAGATTAACGGTGTGCCGCACATGGTTAAACATTTTGATGCTAAGAGTCCGTCTTCAAGAGGGGCTTCAACCTTATACAAAGTTCGCTTTACTAATCTTAAAACTGGTCAAAAGTTGGATGAGTCTTTAAAAGGCGATGATTATTTAAAAGACAGTGATTTAGTCAGAGTTAAAGTGCAATTCTCTTATGTGGATGGAGAGAGTTACATTTTTATGAACATGGAAGATTACACACAATATACCTTAAGTCTTGACGATCTGGATGATCAAGTTAATTATTTAACAGAAGGATTAGAAGGTATTGTCGCTTTATTGATTGATGATGATATTTTTGGTATTGAATTACCCAGTTCAGTGGTCTTAGCGATTATAGAAACCGCGCCTGCTATTAAAGGCGCAACGGCTTCTGGACGGACTAAAACAGCTCGCTTAGTCACGGGTATTGAAGTTCAAGTTCCTGAGTATTTAGAAGTGGATGAATTAATTAAGGTGAATACTGAAACCGGTAAATATATGTCGCGTGTTTAAGCGTTTATTAGCATGTTAGTAGAAACGACCGATACCGTGTTAAACATTGCTGAGCAGGCGTTTAATTTACAACGGTTGCCTAAAAGGCCGTTAGAATTATTACGGGCTTGGGATGCGGCTGATGAATACTTGCTGGACGTGGTGTTAACAGGGCTTAAGCCTTCGACCTCGGTGCGGATGATTATCCTAAATGATAGTTTTGGAGCCTTAGCACTGGGGCTTAATGCTTATCAGCCTCAGCTTGTATCCGATTCTTATCTTTCTCAGCAAGCGACTCGTCTTAATTTACAGGCTAATCAGTTGCCTGAACACAGTGTGACGTTGTTGGATAGTTTGGCGCAATTTGAAGGGCTTTATGATGTGGTTTTAATTAAAGCTCCCAAAACTCTTGCCTTATTAGAAGAGCAGTTAATCCGTTTACACCCGCATTTACAGTCGTCTACCCGAGTGATACTGGCTGGTATGATTAAAACCTTGCCGGCCTCAGTATGGAAACTATTAGAGCGCTTAGTGGGCCCCACCACTACGTCACTGGCTAAGAAGAAAGCCCGGCTTATTTTTGCTACACCTGACTTAGAACTTAAGATCCCGAGCAATCCGTATCCGGTTTATTATCAATTAGAAGGGACTGAATACAGTATTGGTAATCATGCCAATGTATTCTCACGGGACAGTTTGGATATTGGCACGCGGTTTTTTTTGCAACATTTGCCCCAGCAGTTAGAGACGGGTACGGTGGTTGATTTAGGTTGTGGGAATGGTTTATTAGGTTTAATGATTGCCGCACAAAATCCAAACGCACAGGTGCACTTTGTCGATGAATCTTTTATGGCTGTGGCCTCGGCGCAAGATAATTTTAATAGAGCACTGGGCTTAGCGGGTCGTGAGGCTACTTTTACCGTGGCTGATGGCTTGGAGAGTTTTGAATCGGATTCAGTCGATTGTATTGTTTGTAATCCACCGTTTCATCAACAAAACACCATAGGTGATCAGATTGCGAACAGCATGATAAAAGCCTCTAAAAGAGTCTTAAAACAAGGTGGGGAACTTTGGATAGTGGGTAATCGACACTTAAACTATCATTTAACTGTAAAACAACTCTTTGGCAATTGTACAACGTTAGCCACTAATAATAAGTTTGTTATTTTAAAGACTAAGCGCTTGCGTTGAGCGATTTTAATAAAGATCGGTTAACTTAGGCGTGATAAGAGTACTGCGATAAGCCGCCCTCTAGCCCCCGAGGGAGTTAGAGGGCGATTTATTGAGATTATTACACAGGGGTTACATTCTCAGCTTGCGGTCCTTTTTGACCAACAGTAACATCCATAGTTACTTTTTGGCCATCACGCAAGGTTTTGCGACCGGAGCCGTTAATTGCACTGTGATGAACAAAAACATCTTTGCCACCTTCTTGTTCAATAAATCCAAAACCTTTTTCATCATTGAACCACTTAACGGTACCTACAACTTGATCAGACATATTACACTCTTTAACTTAAAAAACGCCATTTATACTGGCTTTGCAAATTCCAGCCCCCCTAAAGAAGCCGACTTAAACGTTAACTACGGCTAAATAGTAGCACTAAAAATACAACTAGAGCAAAAAACATTTTCATTAAATATCGAATATTTTGTATCTAACAGGATTTCTATGTTTGCCTAACGGCGTTCTTTGTATTTAGATTTAGATTTAAATGAGGGCAAGCGTTCAAAAAACTCATGAATAATCAACGCAGAAATGATCAGCACCGCACCGAGCAAGGTCTTTAAATCTAAGGTTTCATGGTTAATCATGTCACCTAATAATAATGATAACAAAGGCGTAATTAAGGTAATTAAAGCGACACGAGTGGCCGCTAAGTTAGCGAGTAAATAGTAGTAAAATATAAAACCGAGTGTCGTTGCGATGACCCCTAAATAAATAATGGATGCGAGTGTTGTTTGCGTTAATGTGGTCGGTAAATGCCCATCTACTAAGCCCCACGTGAACAAATAAGCCGGTAAGGCGATTAATAAGCCGCCCGCTACTGTAGATAAAGCCGGAATGGGGGTGTTAATACGTTTAATCCAAACAGCGCTAATAGAGTGAAATAAAGTAGACGCCAATACTCCAATAATACCCAATACAGCGTGATCCCCTAATTGCAAAGCCGAGCCAAACATAACATAAAGTCCCGCAATACCCAGGCTATATGCGATTAATTTACCGATTGTAAGACGCTGGCCTTTTAAAAATATAGCTGATAATAACGCTGTCATTAAGGGTGTTAAGCCAGAGACAACGGAGAGCCAGCCAGACGGAATAAATTGCGCGGCCCAATACACCGGTAACATCGCACCGTATATTTGTAAGGCGACCGCTAAATAGGTGAAAAGAGCTTTGCGATGCAAGAGTAAAGGTTGCCGCGCCAAAAGCATGGCGATTAAAATACAGACTGTACCGATACACATGCGTGCTGTGACACCAAATAAAAATCCGGGGCCTTCACCACTCCACTTGATCGCTAAGGGAGTAGTTGCCCACAATAAAACAATCGTAATATAAGCTAATAAGATACGCATTAAGGTAAATACACGCTCCATTTCATGCCGCCGAGTGCCTCACTTTGACTACCCTCTAAATGCCCCTCTATTAATTCAATTAATTCTTTGACCACGGTAACACCAATGCCATGACCATGAATATTTTCATCCGCACGAATGCCTCGTTTTAAAATCTCATGATATTTGCCTACTGGAATACCCGGGCCATCATCTTCTATCGTTAATAACAGGGTAAACAGTTGACGATTTTTTCGTGGCTTAAGCAGAATAGTAATATTGATTTGGTGTTTAGACCATTTGCAGGCGTTATCCATTAAATTACCAATAATTTCGTATAAATCACCTTCTTCGCAAGACACAAAGCAGTGCTCAGGAATTTGTACATCAATGTGAAGTTGTTTATCAAGATAGACCTTATCTAGTGAGGTTTTAATTTTGGTAATCACCTGACAGACATCGGTGGTTTTTAAGGCGTTAGTATTGGCCTTAGCGGCGGCGCGTTGTAATTGATAATCAACGATTTGATTCATTCTGGAAATCTGTTCTTGTACGGTTTCCTTATTATCACTAAACGATTCTACACAGCCTCTTAAGATGGCTAAGGGTGTTTTTAAACTGTGCGCTAAATCAGCCAGGGTATTGCGATAACGTTCTAAATGGGCACGCTCATGCACAATAAAGGCATTAAGATTATTAGCCAAGCCAGTTAATTCTGCTGGGTAGGAGCCATCTAATACCGTTTTTTTACCTTGATCCACTGCTTCAAGATCGCTAACGATAGTACGTAACGGTCTTAAACTCCAACGCAACAAGGCAAATTGTATCCAGACTAACAGTAAGCCAATTACCAAAAGCCATATTCGTAAGGTTTCCTTTAAATGCGCAATATTACTGGTGACAAAACTGGCATCTTCGGTCACGGTAAAGATATATTCTCGCTCTAAGCCCGCAGGTGTTTTTAACAGTACATTAGAATGAATCGCATACCGATATTGCTTAATGGTCACAAATTCAGTGCTACCGGTGCTTAACTCAATGGGCTCCATGAGTTCTTCTAAACCAATGGCAGATTTAGAATGCCACACTACATTCTTATGAGCTTGTTGAATAAAACCATACAGTCCTGAACCGGGATTCTCAAAACGAGGTTCGGGTAAACTATGAGGCATAATTAAATCACCATGCTCATTGAGTTTAGCGGCCGATAATAAACCATATACTTGTACTTGCAGGCGATCTCTTAACGCTTGTTCAGCACTATCCCGAAAACCTTGTTCAAGTATCAGCGTGACTAAGGTAAAAAAAATACTGAGTACAATGCCTTCGGTAACTAATAAGCGAAAGCTTAAAGAATGGCGCTTCATAGAGGCTTACTTAATCAAGTGAATTATTGCAAAGGGATACGGTAACCGCGTCCCCGGAACGTTTCTATCGGTTTACGTGAACCATCGGGATCCAGTTTCTTTCTTAAACGGCCAATAAAGACTTCAATCACGTTGCTATCCCGATCAAAATCTTCATCATAAATATGGGCGGTTAGCACCGCCTTAGAAATTAACTCGCCTTTCCGAAACATAAGGTACTCTAAGACTTTATATTCAAAGGCCGTTAAGTCAAGTTTAAGACCAGAGACAAATACTTCTTGAGTTAAGGTGTTTAGCTCAATATTATCATGACTTAAAACCGGTTGAGATTGCCCCACTGAGCGTCTAATTAAGGCATTAATTCTGGCCAGTAATTCTTCATATTGAAACGGTTTAACTAAATAGTCATCCGCACCGGCTTCTAAACCTTCTACTTTTTCTTGCCAACGACTCCGCGCTGTTAAAATTAAAATAGGAAGGGTGACTTGTGCTTTTCGTAAGCGCTTAATCAGCTCAATCCCAGAGAAATCAGGTAAACCAATATCAATAATCGCCGCATCCAGCGCATATTCTTTACCCATAAATAAACCGTCTGTGCCATTATGGGCCATGTCTACTGCAAAACCTTTATGAACAAAGTATTGTTGAATTTGGTGGCAGAGCACAGTTTCGTCTTCAACGATTAAAATACGCATAGTGATGATTATTAGAGTGGTCGCTTGATTAAACAGGTGATAAAGGCATTTATTCTAATGGAAACCTCGTGCTAACGATTATAATTTTTATGTAACAGCCCGGTTTTAACAGACGGATCAGGTTTTGATAGTTAAGTATTAGGTCATATTAGGCCTTGAGTCGGGACTTGAGTTGACGTAACACTTTTAATCATAGAGTTATAATCGCTATAATGCTTCAACCTCTATTCAGTTTATTGCTTGCCTCAGGGCATTTTATTTTTCAGGATTAAAAATGACTAAAGAAATTATTCATACCCCTAAAGCGCCCACAGCAATTGGCACCTACTCACAAGCGGTTAAAGTGGGGCAGACGGTTTATCTTTCTGGACAGATTCCGTTGGTTCCCGAAACTATGATCGTGGTTGAAGGAGATATCTCAGCACAAATTACCCAAGTGTTTGAGAACTTAAAAGCCGTGGTTGAAGCCGCAGGCGGTGAATTTTCTGATATTGTAAAGTTGAATGTGTTCTTAACCGATTTAGCACACTTTCCTTTGGTTAATGAAATTATGGGACAGTATTTTCAAGCGCCTTATCCTGCCAGAGCCGCAGTCGGTGTGGCGGCTTTACCTAAAAATGTTTCAGTGGAAATGGATGCGATTATGCATTTAGCCCCGCAAGACTATCCGGCTTCTTAGCGTATTCGTTTTAGTTTCAGGTGAATGTTTTACAGCAATCAGTGGGCATCTTAACCGGTGTAGGTGCCCAGACTTTATATCGTTTAGAGAAGCTCGGTATCCGAGTGATTCAAGATCTTATATTTCATTTGCCATTGCGGTATGAAGACAGAACCCGGGTGTATCCTATTCGTGGTCTTTTGGTCGGGATGTCTGCCTTAATTGTCGGACGGGTTGAAGAAATCGATATCTTACCAAGAGGTCGAAAAAGCCTGGTGTGTAAAATCACCGATGACACCGGTGTCATGACTTTAAAGTTTTTTCATTTTAATGCCAATCAACATAATATCCTCAAGCCCGGCACGTTAATCAGTTGTTTTGGTGAAGTGCGTTATGGTTTTGGTGGTTTGGAAATCATACACCCTGAGTATCAAGTGCTTTTAAACCCAGAGGCGCAGGTTACTGAAACCAGTTTAAGACCAGTGTACCCTTTAACCGAGGGCTTAAGCCAAACGACTTTAAGAAAAGCCGTTAAGCAGGCTTTAATGCTTTGCCATCAGCAACCCGAGTTATTAATTGATTATTTACCCGAAGCCTTTTTAACAAAACGCGCTTATCCCAGTCTTGCGGACGCGATAACGACTTTACATGCGCCCGATGATCCTTTGGTTATTCAGCGCTTACAAAGTGGCAATCTGCCCGCCTTAAAACGCTTAGCCTTTGAAGAATTGTTGGCGCATCATTTAAGATTATCGGTGAGTAAAAATAAAGCTAAACACTGGCAAGCCCCCCAGTTTTTAGGCGCTGACACCCAAGCGGCCGCGATTGCACAGTTTTTAACCGGCTTACCTTTTAAATTAACTGGCGCTCAACAACGAGTGATTGCTGAGATTGAAGTTGATTGCCAATTACCCCAACCCATGATGCGCTTAGTGCAAGGGGATGTAGGTTCTGGTAAAACGATTGTCTCTGCGTATGCGGCTTTATTAGCGTTAACCGCGGGATATCAGGTCGCCGTTATGGCGCCGACTGAATTGTTAGCCGAACAACATTTACGCAACTTTAGTCACTGGTTTAAAGACTTTGATATTCAGATTGTGTTCTTAACGGGTCAGGTAAAAGGTAAAGCCAGAAAAGAATTATTGGCTGATTTAGCCGAGGGGAGAGTGGGTATTATTATTGGTACGCATGCCTTATTTCAAGAAACCGTCACCTTTAAGCAATTGGGCTTGATTATCATTGATGAACAACATCGGTTTGGGGTTAATCAACGTTTAGCTTTAAGAGAGAAGGGTCAGCAAGGAAATTTAAGACCGCATCAATTAGTGATGACGGCTACGCCTATTCCTAGAACCTTAGCGATGTTGCAATATTCTGATTTAGATATCTCTATTATTGATGAATTACCCCCCGGACGTCAGCCCATTGTAACGAGCGTCATTCCTGCAGAACGGCGGGAAGATGTGATTGAGCGGATTAATAGTTGGGTCAAAAAACGTCGGCAAGTGTATTGGGTGTGTACTTTAATAGAAGAGTCCGAAGTCTTAGAATGTGAAGCGGCCGAAAAAACCACCGAGTTATTGACGCAAGCTTTACCAGAAGTCAGGGTCGCCTTGATTCATGGTCGAATGAAAAGTGCTGAGAAAGAAGCGGTGATGCAAGCCTTTAAACTGCATGAAGTGGATTTATTAGTCGCTACCACGGTGATAGAAGTGGGGGTTGATGTTCCCAATGCCGGCGTGATGATTATCGAAAATCCAGAGCGCTTAGGGTTGTCACAATTACATCAATTACGCGGGCGTGTGGGTCGAGGGTCAGATGACAGTTATTGTTTATTAATGTATCAATCGCCTTTATCCGACATTGCTCGGCAACGCCTAGGCATTTTAAGAGACAGTAATGATGGCTTTGTGATTGCTGAAAAAGATTTAGAGTTAAGAGGTCCAGGGGAAGTGATGGGCACACGCCAAACCGGTGCCATGACCTTTAAAATTGCCGATTTAGCCAGAGATACCGATTTGTTGGCATCGATTCAACAGGTAGGTGAACATATTTTTAATCAAGCGCCACACGCGATACAACCCTTATGTGATCGTTGGTTGGGTGCATCTACCGATTACGCAGAGGTGTAGTTTAGTTTGACAACGCAAAGTGTTTTATTTAATCGAGAACCGATCTGGTTAGAAAATCGGCAAGGCTTACATCATCGTTTACCGCTCGCTGTACAATCATGGACTTATGAATCAGGTTCTTTAACCCAACGTTTACGCCGACAGTTTGGGCCTGATGTGGCGGTTAAGGTGTTGTTTAATGCTTGGCGGCATCCTTTTTTAACCGAGCGACGTTTACTAAAGTTGCCCGAACAGCATTACAGTGTGACGCGGGAAGTGTTATTGCATGTGAAAGGGCGCCCGTTAATTTTGGCGAGGACTATTATTCCACGTGTGACGGTTAAGACGGCTAAAAGTGATTTGTCTAAATTAGGCAGTCGTCCTTTGGGTGAAATTATTTTTTCATATCCTAAGTTGGAACGAGTGGCGATGGATATGAGTTTGGTTGAAGTGCCTACTTGGAAAAGTTCGATAGTGACAGAGGTGGGAATACAACAACCGGTTTGGGGGCGAAGAACGGTGTATGGTATTGCTAATAATACCCTGTTAGTCAGTGAGTTCTTTTTGCCTGAAGTGCTAAATTATTAGATCTGAGCAAGAAAATTATTTAAAAATGTAATATAATGGTCGCATATTGGGATGTTAGCTCAGTTGGTAGAGCAGTGGACTCTTAATCCATGGGTCCCGAGTTCGAGCCTCGGACGTCCCACCAATAAAATCAAAGGCCTTACGAGCAATTGTAAGGCCTTTTTTATTTGATTAAGCCACGTAATGGGGTTACTCCAAAGGGTTCTTAACTCTGCTTCACTATTAAATAGTTTAGGCGGTTCGCCAAATAGATTATTTAAAAACTCCTCGGCTGAAATGGGTTTGCCATCGGCACTCCAAAATGAAGTAGAGATGAAATGCTGAATTTCACGCTCTTTCCCATCCTTCATTTAATTTTAATTTTCTTAGGGCGCTGCTGACAGATACAGGGCTTTTCACCGCACGTATTACAAACTTCTACCTGCTCTTTTTCACAAAGGCAGGGTTGTTGCTGACATTGTTTACAAATAGCTGGGGGTGGTTTAGAGCTATCAGGACACTCACAAATGACTTGCTGACAGATCTCACAGGGTAACGCTTCGCCATCCCATTCCCGATCGGCAAAATGATGATACGCATCCACATAATCATAAATCGTAAAAAAGTCTTTACCCTCAAACAATCGCGTGCCTCGACCGACAATCTGCTTAAACTCAATCATTGAATTAACAGGACGCAACAAGACAATATTACGGATATTTTTGGCATCCACGCCGGTCGATAGTTTTTGTGACGTGGTTAGTACGGTGGGAATAGTCTTTTCATTATCCTGAAACTCGCGTAAAGCTTGCTCACCCAATTCACCATCTTTAGCCGTTACGCGCACACAATAATTAGGGTGCGGTGATTCTTTACATTGGTTAACCAAATCCCGAACAGCCGCTGCATGTTCTTGGGTAGCACAAAAGATAATCGCCTTTTCAGCTTGATTGGCATCATCCAGATAAATTTGCACCCGCTTGGCTTCTCTGGCTTTGATTTCGATAATTTTATTAAAGTCGTCCTCGGTATACAGTTTACCGGCTTCAACTTCGCCTTCAATCACCTGATCATCACTGGTGTAAATATAATCATCAACCACACCCCAACCACAGGCTTTTAGTTGTGGATCAATCAGCTCGGCGCGGGTTTCTGCTTCGTTCATATAGGCGTTATGTCCTTAAGTTTGCCAAACTTAAATTCGTCATAATGATTCATTAGATAAAAGGGATCATTGTCTTCTTCGAACCATTTTCCGTTAGTATACTTAAAATGGTAAGTGAGTATTTTTGACGGATCTTTTGTTAGATTATTAAAAACGATTTCTAACTGGTCTTTTTCTTCAAATTTAATCACGATATCAAAGGCATCATTATCGTTTAATCGAGTTGTTAATGTAGCTGCATTTATGCCGTAATTAGGATTGGGCATTTCGTAAGGCATTATCGGCTCACCGATGATGATTATATCCTTGGCTTCATTAAAACGATGCAGAATCCAGTAATGGTCAAGTTTGTTAACTGAGCGATTAGTACAGCTGCAAAGTTTAATTTTATTTGATATGTTGCACATAATTGTTTAATTAAAGTTGGCTTTCTTTTTCGACCATAACTTAACTGTTCGTGCTACCAGATCAATGACTCTGAGCATTGAGCCAGCGGGGAGGGGGTAATCCGTCAATAATCGCTTGTTTGCTGTCAACATTATTTGTTAAATAATCCGTATCTGTTTGAGTGCTAATCCGGTTTTTTAAAAACAAGACAAAGTCTAGCACCTCTTTTTGTGATAGTAATCCCAACTTCTTAACTTCCCAACCCACCTTAATCTTACCGCTCATAAATCACCATCCCAACTCGATCAATATGCTCAACTAAAGCGCGATTTTTAATCTCACTATAATTCTGCAAATCAACCGTATAAGGCAAATCGGTATCGGCTAAATCCAATAAAATATCAGCGACTAAAAACCGGTCAATGCCTGTGCCGATCAACACTAAATCCACATCACTGCGTTCATGAAAGTTACCTTTTGCACGAGATCCATATAATTTTACGGCATCGATTTCTGGATGCTGGTTAAACACCTGTTGTAAAAGTGCTAGTTGTTCGGGCGTTAAACCTGTAGCACTCATGCGTACATAATTTCCGTGAGCAATTGCAAGTGCCATTCTTCAAGCATGGGTAAATAATCAGCAGCTATCGATTGAATCACGGCTTCAAATTTAATAAAGTCATAGGTGTGGCTCATTAAATATCTATCTCCAATCATTTTTAACCACGTGTCAGGATTGTTAATGTACTTGGCTGCAAAGGCTTGTCTAATGACTGCTTTAGGAGAAATCTGGTCTAATATAATGCCGTCATTTTCCATTTTGTCTTTCAGTACTTTCCACGCCAGTTCAAAGGTATATTCAAAGCGTTGTTTCCAGCGAATATCTTGCACAGTCTGTTTCTCCTATTTGAGTAGCGTTTTGATAGTCGCCAGAAGGTCGGCACTTTCTTTATCTAAGGCTGCCATGGCTGCTAGAATGTCTTCTGGTTGACGCAATGGGGCTTCGGCTTTTTTATTAGGATTTTTGGCGCTTAAATCAAAGGTGGTCTGGTCTATGTCTTTAACCTGAATGTTCCAAGAGTTTTCACTTTCGGCTTGGGTCTTTTGTAATTCAACAAACTCGGCCAAATCTTTTTCATTTAGGGCATTGGTCTTGCCTAAGTTTCGATCCAAATTGAGTTGATAGAACCAGACTTTTTCGGTGGCTTGACCTTTCTCAAAGAACAACACCACGGTTTTTACACCTGCTCTGTTAAAAGTGCCACCGGGCAAATCTAACACGGTATGTAGATTAGAACTTTCTAATAATAGTTTTCGGAGACTGATTGAAGCGTTATCGGTATTGCTTAAAAAGGTGTTTTTAATCACCACGCCCGCTTTGCCGCCTGCTTTTAAAATCTTGATAAAATGTTGTAAGAACAAAGACGCGGTTTCTCCGGTTTTAATGGGGAAGTTTTGTTGCACTTCAGTGCGTTCTTTGCCACCAAAGGGTGGATTAGCCAGCACGATATCGTAACGATCCTTTTCTTGCAGGTCGGCAATATTTTCAGTTAGTGTGTTGGTGTGCACAATGTTGGGGGCTTCGACACCATGCAGAATCATATTCATGGTGCCAATGATATAGGCTAATGATTTTTTCTCTTTACCGTAAAAGGTCTGCTTTTGTAGCGTGATAACATCCGTCGTTGTTAAGGTTTTGCTGTGTTTTAAATATTCAAACGCTTCACACAAGAACCTGGCAGAACCCACCGCGCCATCATAAATAGTTTGCCCTATTTCAGGGGCGACGACTTTGACAATGGTTTTAATCAAAGGACGAGGCGTGTGTTCGGCGACAATTTTCCTTAATTTTAGGTATGTAGGCTTGAGGAGTGTGTCTTTAATTAGGTTTAAGCTTAATTCTCAGCAAGTAGGCGGTATTGTAGCCGTATTTTATAAACGGATGTTATGTCGTCTTTAATTTCTGTACCGCTGCCTAGGTCACTGAGTTAGTCTTGAGAAATAGTATTTTCATGAATCATATTTGTGTTGGCCGGTTTAATCGGGCGCATCTTAATATTGCTCAATTGAATAGATTTGCATATTGCTTTGTTATTTTAAAAACAGGTAACATTATGATAAATATAGGGATATTGTCGATATAAAGTGGAGTAGGCCCTACTCTATAAAGCAAAATGCCTGTTCTGTATTGGAAAAGGCCTGTGCTGTTGGGGATAGAGCTTACTCCCAACAGCATAGGCCCTACTCTGTTTAGAGTAGGGCTTACTCCCAATAGCACAGGCCCTACTCTGTTGGGGATAGGGCTTGCTCCCAATAGCGCAGCTCCTACTCTGTTGGGGATAGGGCTTACTCCCAATAGCACAGCTCCTGCTCTGTTGGGGATAGGGCTTACTCCCAATAGCACAGCTCCTGCTCTGTTGGGGATAGGGCTTACTCCTAACAGCACAGGCCTTATTCTGTTCAGAGTAGGCCTTACTCCCATGAAAACAGCTCTGGTAGTGATTTACGAAGCAGTTTTACCACTCAAAACCGTTAAAATAGCGCTTAAATTAGACTTTAAACAATCTAACTATCAAAATATTAAGCAGTCAAATACCCCTGCGTTAATTATTAAAGATTTGAATAGGTGTAAAGAGATATGGCTGTTTAATAAATATCACCTAAGAAATCTCTCTTTCCAATGTCTAAGCCGTTATGACGTAAAATAGCGTATATTGTGGTGACATGGAAATAGACGTTGGGTAATACAAAGTCTAATAGGTAGGGTAAAATTAGGTTGTAAACGGTTAGAGTGCGTGGTGATAAATTTAGATGACTTATATCTTAAGGTTTTTTCTTTGAGCTAAAAAAGAATCTAGCTGATTAGCAAAGGCTTGTATATCCTTAGCATTAAGTGCGGCGGGGCCACCGGTATCAATACCACTTGCTCGTAACGTATCCATAAAATCCCGCATCGTCAAACGATCTTTTATATTCTCCAGGCTATACAGTTCACCGCGTGGATTAAGTGCATGTCCGCCTTTTTCAATCGCTTCAAACGCTAAAGGAATGTCACTGGTAATCACCAAATCTCCAGCGTTAAGTCGTTTTACAATTTCATTGTCCGCAACATCAAAGCCGGATTTAACTTGTAAAGAATTAATATAACGCGAAGGGGGCGTTTGCAAATATTGATTGGCCACCAAGGTGATCGTTATTTTTGTGCGTTCTGCGACTCGATATAAAATCTCTTTGACCGCTTTTGGACAGGCGTCCGCATCAACCCAAATATTCATAGTTTGCGTAAGTTATTTATTTTATTTGTTATTTTTAGTGTACCTTAAAAATTAACTAAAGTCTTTTTTTCAAAGGGGTTAAGTAATACAAATACTTAATTTGTCACGAAAGTGTCATCAATAGATCATAAATATAATTAAGAATACCGTAATCTTTATTTTACTATTATCAAGGCGTTGTAATGCTAAAAAAACTAATACTAACCACAGCAATCAGTTCAATCATTTTAAGTACGTCTGCACACGCATCTATTATTTCGGGTCAATTGATTGCGATTGGTAGTTTAACGGGTAGTTCTGCCGGTGCTTATGCCGATTTATCAGGTTTAACAGGCGCACTTGAAAATGGGGTGGCTGGTAATTCTTTAGGCGGTATTGGTTCGGGTCTTGCCTATGCAGGCGGCAATACTTTTATTGCGACGCCAGACCGTGGCCCTAATGCGGTGGCTTTTAACGCGGCGATTGACGATACTACGTCTTATATTTCTCGTTTTCAAACCATGACTATGGATTTGTCGGTTAATACTTCGGGTTCAGGTTTGGCATATAACTTAACGCCGACTTTAACAGCAACCACTTTATTATCAAGTTCTACGGCACTTAATTATGGTACCGGTGCTGGTTTAGGTACTATGATTGATGGCGTTACGCCGATTGGTTCTGGTGCACCCGCTTTAAATACTATCAACACCACAAATTATTTTACCGGTCGTTCTGATAACTTTGGTTCTGCAAATCCTATTACCGGTATTGCTGATTCAACGTCAGCTAATCCTAGTAATGCGCGGTTAGATCCAGAAGGGGTTCGGGTGTCTAATGACGGTTTAAGCGTGTTTGTTTCGGATGAATACGGCCCGTATGTTAATCAGTTTAATCGTGCAACTGGTGAAAGAATTAGGTCTTTTGCTTTACCCGCTAATTTAGCGATTGCGAATCAATCACCCGTAGGTGCTACTGAGATTGCTAATAATGCCGCTAATGGTCGGGTGACGAATAAAGGTATGGAAGGGTTGGCGATTACGCCAGATGGCACTACCTTGGTTGGTATTATGCAAGCGCCTTTAGGACAAGATGTTAAAGCCAGTGGCAACACGCGTATAGTGACTATTGATATTAATTCAGGTGCTACACATGAATACGCTTATCATTTAACTACGGGTTCTGGCGTGAGTGAAATTGTGGCTATTAACAGTCATGAGTTTTTGGTTGATGAGCGTGATGGTAATGGTTTAGGGGCGGGTAATAATGCAGCGGTAAAATCATTGTTTAAAATTGATATTGCTGGCGCAACCGATGTGACTAATTTTTCTACTACTGGTTCAGCGGCCGATAAAACGGCATTAACTAACGCGGCAGTGCCTAAAACTATATTTTTAGATGTTTATGCAAAGTTAGTAGCCAATGGTATTACGAGTGCAAATGTGCCTTCTAAACTTGAAGGGGTCGCCTTTGGTCAAGATATTACTGATAACGGGGTGTTATTCCATACTTTATACGTCGCTAATGATAATGACTTTGTTCCAGCCTCTTCTGGAACTAATCAATTCTATGTATTTGCAGTTGCAGACACGGCGTTAACTTATCAAGCACAACAAATTTCAGCTGTGCCTGTACCGGCAGCGGTTTGGTTGTTTGGCACGGGTTTGATGGGTTTATTGGGTTTTACTCGTAAACGTAAAGTGGCTGTGTAAGAAATTGTAAGACCTTTAAATGATAGATTTTTTAACTTTTTATAGACAGAGACAATTATGACAATTAGCACTATCAAATCGGCGAGTTTAATCGCTACTTTAATGCTTGCAGCGACTACACAAGCGCAAGCTAGTATTATCATTTCTGAAGTTGATCCAAATGGCAGTGGCTCTGCTTATGCCGCTGATTGGTTTGAGTTGACGAATACAGATTTAGTTAACGCAGTGGATATTACGGGTTGGAAAATGGATGACAATTCAAATCTATTTGCTAATTCTGTTGCTATTCGTGGTGTAACAAGTATTGCGGCTGGACAATCTGTTGTGTTTTTGGAGGGAGCCGCGTTAAGTACTAATGATGCGACACTTGATGCTAATTATAAATCGGCTTGGTTTGGTACAAACATTCCAACCGGTTTTGTTGTTGGTAACTATGGTGGTACTGGCGTAGGTTTAAGTGCAACGGCTGATGCGGTTAAT
>CAIPDT010000126.1 GCA_903863905.1 uncultured Methylococcaceae bacterium | reverse complement strand
TCTAATAAAAATTTAACTCTGATGGCATTGCTCGGGAGAATTTAAGAATATCCTCCGCATCAAAAGATCTGACACACCGAACAAAAAATGTTTAACTTGATAAAGACCTTTAAAATATTACTCTTCTGTACTCCATTCTTGACAATGACAGTGCAGGCTGAAAATTATCCTGATTTGAATGAGGATGGTGAGTTTTCTCTCATGGGGGCTTTATCTGATCGCGGTTTGCACAACATTCAAGACGAGCGCTGGAATTTCTATTCGCAAGCGACTTATATTTCTAGTTGGAAGCAAGCATTTCCTGCCGCCTACACTAATCTAAATGGCTCTACCAGTTCATTATTACCTGGGGCAGAGCGAGGGTTTACTGGAACCACAACTTTCTACGTTGGCGTTAAGGCTTGGGCCGGTGCGGAACTCTATGTGGCTCCAGAAATGATTTCTGAACGACCTCTTTCGAGCCTAAAGGGGATCGGTGGAAGTATTCAAAACTTTGAACTTCAAAAAAATGGCTCAGCACATTCCACTTGGTATCCATCAAGAGCCATTTACAGACAAACACTTTCATTTGGTGGAAAACAAAGCAGTGTTAATTCAGGCCCCATGCAATTAGCTGGGACTATCGATAGTCGTCGTTTTGTTTTCACTGCTGGTACTTTCAGTATTCTCGATATATTTGATAAAAATACTTATGCTGGAGATCTGCGTCGACAATTTGTAAACATGGCATTTTTGACCAATGCAGCCTACGATTTTGCTGCAGATGCACGCGGCTATACGACGGGTTTGGCGGGTGAGTTTTATTTTGATGATTGGGCCTTTAGATTTGCACATATTGCCGGCCCCAAAAATCCTAATGATTTATTCTTAAATTTTCAGATGCTAAGTCATTATGGTGAGCAGATAGAACTTGAGCATAGGCACGTTATCAAAGATCAACCCGGGGCGATAAGAATTCTGGGTTATAGAAATAAGGAGAATTCTGGGAGTTATACAGATGCCATTGCGGAATTTCAAGCGGATCCTTTAAAGAATGCAACCACCTGTAATGGTTATAACTATAATTCTAATAATGCCGGCGCACCGGATCTTTGCTGGGCCAGAAAATCAAATATAAAAATGGGTGTCGGACTCAATATGGAGCAGAGTATTACTCAAGATATAGGGCTATTTTTTAGAGGCATGTATTCGGATGGTAAAACAGAAGTGTATTCTTATACCTCTTCAGATAGGTCGATCTCCTTTGGTTCAGCTATAAAGGGGCAACGTTGGGGTCGGCAAAAAGATACTGTCGGTCTTGGTTATGCACAGAGTTGGATTTCAAAAAACCATGTAAACTATTTAAATATGGGTGGTATAGATGGGTTTATCGGTGATGGCAAGATTAATTATAAGCCCGAGCAAGTTCTTGATATTTACTATCAATGGCACGTTATCAAATCGACTTGGTTGACGTTTGATTATCAATATTTAGCCAATCCTGCTTTTAATGCGGATCGAGGTCCGGTTAATATTTATAATGCCAGAGTGCATTTTGAACTTTAATTTAAAGTGTATCTCCCGCAAGCGCCGCTATATGCCTTCGTCCTTGAACCAGCGGTTCAAGTGGGAACGTAATCAAAACATTAGGCTTCCCGTATAAAACGGGCATGCACACCAGTAGAGGATTTTGTTCCCGGGGTTAATACAGGTTCAGGAAACACCCAGCACACTCTCAAACGCGGCAGGAGATACAACAGCTCTATTTTAGCTTGTTTAAGGATTTTCTAAAACGTTTTCTATTTTTTTACTTAATTTAATAAGTGATTCATCAAATCGATCAAGTAATCGAGTATGTTCACTTTTTAACATTTGTAGTTCGTGAGCCAAATTAAGTGCTGCCATCACCGCAATTCTGTCTGGGCCCGCAACCTTACCTGAGTCACGCATTTTTCGCATTTGTTGATCTAGTTTTTGGGCGGAGTAAATAAGTTCCTCTTGCTCTTCGGGATCACAGGTTATTTTGTATTCTTTACCCATAATCATAAGTGATACAGTAGGGGGTTTTTGACTCATGAACTTTGCTCCATCGCTTTTAATCGGGTAATGAGTGCGTCTACTCGTGCTTTAGCTAAGCTTGCTTTTTCGAGCAATTCGGCCTTTTCTTGTATTAAGATTTCTTGCTGAGATTTTAAACGGCTATTTTCATTTTTTAGGAATTGATATTGATCGAGTAACTTATCAAGTTTGTGTTCAACGTATTTTAATTCTGTGGATATATGTGTTTCTGTCATAGTGGTCATTGAGGTTATAGCAAGTAATCAAATGTTTTTTGTTATTAATAATAGACGTTATCTATTTAGAATCATACTTTTCTATTGATTTAATGGAACAAATATAAACTAAGGTAATGATCAATGGTAGCATAAGCAACATTTTTCTTTTAGTGATAGTAAATATTATGGCTTATAACAGGTGTAATGCAATAATTTTAAATATAGATGCTGATATTACCGCAGCAGAAGCGCATGGAATGGCTACGGGGTTATTGTGTGTTAATCCACAAACTGATAGTGAATTATGGTTGGCGGAGCTAGTAGCGAATAGTCAGTCTATGCCTATCAGCGATGAAAATGAATCTCTTTTGATCCGATTATTTGAGCAAACGAAGCATTTGTTATTGAATAATGAATTTGAGTTTGATTTGTTTTTGCCTGATGACGAGGCTTCACTAATTGAGCGTGTTGATGCTTTAAAGTATTGGTGTAGAGGTTTTTTATTTGGTGTAGGTTCAAGTGCTTCAACATCAAATTGTTCTAAAGAAGTATTGGAAATATTAAAAGACATTACGGAGTTTACTAAGTTAGATTCGCACGTCGAAGGTGAAGATGACGAAAATGCATTGATGGAGATAACAGAGTATCTTCGATCTGCGTTATTATTAGTACGTGATGAAATGACCTATATTAATAATGAGACGAGTGATTGATGGTAAGGCTAAATGAAACAGAGTGAGTTTAAAAAACGACGTAAGCAGTTTATGCAGCGTATTGGGAAGGGTAATATTGCTTTAATCAGTAGCGCTTCTACTCAAATACGTAATAGAGATGTCGATTTTCCATTTCGTCAGGACAGCGATTTTTATTATTTAACTGGATTTAATGAGCCTGATGCAGTGGCTGTGTTTGCACCTGGGCGAGAACAAGGCGAGTACGTGCTTTTTTGTCGGGAATTTGACGAGAAAAAAGCACTTTGGGAAGGCGCTCATGCGGGATTAGAAGGAGCTACTGTTCATTATGAGGCAGATGACGCCTTTCCAATTGATGATTTAGATGATATTTTGCCTGGCTTTTTGGAAAATAAAACCAAGATATTTTATCCCTTGGGTCGAAATTTAGATTTTGATCAACGCTTGCTAGCGTGGATTAATCATATTCGAAGTCAGTCAAGATCAGGCGTGGTTGCCCCGAGTGAATTAGTTTCTTTGGATTCAATTGTGCATGAAATGCGTTTGTTTAAAAGTGCAAATGAACTTAAATTATTGCGTCGCGCTGCCACTGTCTCTGCCAATGCGCATATTAGAGCAATGCAAGTATGTAAATCTGGCTTATATGAGTATCAGATAGAGGCTGAGCTAATTCATTCATTTATGAGTAATGGCTTACGTTCAGTTGCGTATCCTTCTATTGTGGCTGGGGGCAGTAACGCTTGCACCTTACATTACACTGAAAATAAAGCTAAATTAAAATCAGGTGATTTATTATTAATTGATGCCGGTGCTGAATGTGATCATTATGCGGCGGATATTACGCGAACCTTTCCAGTTTCAGGTCGTTTTAGTGAGCCACAAAAACAACTGTATCAGTTAGTCCTAGATGCTCAAAGTGCGGCTCTTGAGCAAATTAAACCCGGATTGCCTTGGAATCAGGCGCATGATGCTTCTGTTGAGGTGTTAACAAAAGGTCTAATTGATTTAGGTTTATTGAAGGGTAAGTTAAAGAAACTGATTAAAGATGAAAAATATAAGTTGTTTTATATGCATAGGATTGGGCATTGGTTGGGCATGGACGTTCATGATGTTGGCGCTTATAAAGTAAATGACGCTTGGCGTCTATTAGAGCCAGGTATGGTATTAACGGTTGAACCCGGACTTTATATTCCCGTGGATTGCAAAACAGTCGATGAGAAATGGCGGGGAATAGGTATCCGTATAGAAGATGATGTATTGGTAACGGCAGATGGTTATGAGGTATTGACTGACGGTGTGCCTAAATCAATTGTAGAAATTGAAGCATTGATGCAGGCACTCTAATGCAATTAGATTATGATTTGTTAATAGTAGGTGGTGGCTTAGCTGGAAACTGTTTAGCTTTATCGCTTAAAGACAGTGGGTTAAAGATAGCCATTATTGAGGCGCAGACACGAGAACAATTGCATTCGACCCATTCAGGTGATCGAGCACTTGCTTTAGCATCAGGAACGGTGCTGATGCTTGAAAAATTACACGCCTGGCAGGGGGTAGAGCACGTCGCTACTGCTATAAAACAGATTCATATTTCTGATCAAGGTCATTTCGGTAAAACGCGATTATCCGCAGAGAAAGAACAAGTTGACGCTTTAGGCTATGTTATAAGCGCACGAGATATTGAAACGCATCTCGCTGATTTGGTAGCAGAAGTTGGCATTAAGGTGATCTCTCCTGCTCGAGTCGTGGGAATAATGTCTGCAGAGGACGCGATTCATGTTAATTTGAAGCAAGGTAATGATTCTATTAATTTATCCGCTAAATTATTAGTGGGGGCCGATGGGGGCTTATCTTCTGTAAGAACCTTATTAGATATTCCACAACAGATCACGGATTATGAGCAAACAGCGTTGGTCACAACAGTTACTACAAAATTACCGCATAGAAACACAGCTTATGAGCGTTTCACCTCCTCGGGCCCTTTAGCATTATTGCCGATCGCTAAAAACCAGTGTGCGGTGGTGTGGACGCGGACAAAAGACGATGCTGAAGCCTTAATGTTGGGAAGTGAAGCTGATTTTTTAACTGAATTACAACGCTGTTTCGGTTTTAAATTGGGTGCATTAAGTTTATCTGCCCCGAGACGTGCGTTTTCATTGTCTTTGATACGTGCTGATAAAATGGTTTCTGGTCGGGCTGTCATTATTGGCAATGCGGCACATCAATTACATCCGGTTGCGGGTCAAGGTTTTAATTTAGGCTTAAGAGATGTGGTTCATTTAGCCGAAGTGCTTCTGAAACACATTAATTTGCAGAAAGATATTGGATCGGCCGAGTTTCTGGCTGCATATGCACAGCTCAGAAAAAAAGATCATGATCGTACTATTGGCTTTACGGATACAGTCGTGAAGGTTTTTTCTAATGAATGGTTGGTCATGGCTGTAGCCAGAAATTTAGGTTTGACCATCTTGGATCATATACCTCAGGCTAAATCAGTATTGACTCGTCATGCGATGGGGTTAGTGGGCCTTGCTACGCAATTACATAAATAAGCGTTTATAACGGTGTGCGTATTAATTTAGTGAAGCGTGTTTAGTGGTGTTTTTAGTGACTAAATAGTGACTAAAAACACCGAGTGACATTTTACTTGGTTTTTGCGGTTTTACTTTGCTCAACTGCTTTTAG
>CAIPDT010000125.1 GCA_903863905.1 uncultured Methylococcaceae bacterium | reverse complement strand
AGATTGTATAGATTGCTCATTGCTACGACTATAAACTTTTACTAAGGCCTGCTCTTTAAAGCCGGTTGAATACTTTTTATATTTCTTCATTTCTAATCTCAAATTTTATTTTTTCTTAAAATTTGAGGTGACAACTATTTTAATTTGTCGTCTGTCCTCGGGGGGAGATTCACATCAACAAGTCCCGTGGCTAGTGACTTGATTCTATACTCCTTGGAATCTATGTCAATCAGTCAAATAACTGCCGATGGTTAGCAAAGGTTCGAGTGAGCAGGTTAGCCCACTTAACCAATGGCTATAAAGTCACCTATAGGCTCTTCGCGCAGGCTAATGTATTCAACACGCCATTGATCAACTTTACGGAGATCAGCAAGTGTTATTTGGGTATCTGCTACAGCATTGCAGGCTTCAAGAGCAATTTCAGTTGTTTTATCTGGAGTGCCGTATGCTTCATTAAAGAGTTGTATTAAAGCGTCGGCGGTTTTTTCTGCGGCTTGTCTAGCGACTATTCCACCCTCTATTGCGTCATAAACGATCGATATCTTTAGGATATAAGGTTCATTTTCTGCTAGTTCGCAATCGCGTTGTTCATCTAAGTCAAAAAAGACGCCGATTAAATGTTCGCTGGCGGATTCTAAAATCTTAGCAATGTGCTGTTCAATTGTTCTATTTTTAATTCTCTTACGTAATCTATTTTCAAAAGCATTTGGGAAAGCGGGTCTTCCATATCGAGCCGCTAACCATTGTTTTAAGCCACGCTTTTCATCTGTGCTTAAAATAAAATCCTCATCAGCAGCGTTTATTTTAGAAAACGCAACTCTATCAATTTCACGCCGATCTGCGTGTTGAATTTGGATATAGTTTTTTTCACCGGTTGAGGTTAAGAAGGTAAGATGCAAAAAACGCGGATGGCGGGCCCTTGCATATATGGGGTTAACTTTTTCAATAATAGTGCCGATTATTACTTCGGTCTTTGATTCATTTTGATTAGCTAGATCACAGTCATGTGAAATAACCACGACACGCTCATCAGATGGTGTTGAGACAACTAAATTTAATGAATGTGCATCAGCATGGGTTAATACATGCCCTTGTCGCCATGCTTCGTTATGATCACTCATTTATTTATCACTAATTGATGGGTTCAATGGCGCCTGGAATAGAAATAGATGCCTGCCAATCATTGGTGGGTTTGGCTTTTGATGTGGCTAAACCAGATTTTTGATAGGAGACTTCCATTGCTTTTGCTTCAGAAATTAAAGCTGAAACTTGTGCGGTACAATCTTTATCCGTTTTTAATAGATCTAATAATGATTGGCCGTTAAAAGCTTTCATTTTTAACAAAGATCCCGCGCGCGATATGTTTGCGGCCTTAAAGGTGTCTGCAATTTCACTCAGATTGATAATGCGTTTTAGTTTTACTTCTTCTGGCGTTGAATCCCCCGCTAACCATTTATAAACGGCTTGTCGAGTGACATCAAATAAACTGGCAAGGTCTGAAACAGAGGGGTTAAGTACTGTGCGTATATTCTCGATATGTTCTACGGGCGAACGGACGTCAAGGTTTGCAGGTTGGCTAAGCGTGCTAACAGGCATATAGATAACAGCATTTGTGCGTGATTGAATATGGTTAAGCCATTCTTCAACTCTGTCTGTTCCATAAGCGCTCCCCGTACTAACTAGAACCGTGCTAATAATGGCAAAAGTAGTTTGAACTGGATTTTTTAAACCTAGTTCTGTTGATCCAGTGTGATTAGTGAACTTAGATGTATCTGACATTTCTTATTTCCAAGTATCTTTGGCGTGGTCGCTGATGATCTGGTTGAACGCCTCTTTAATGGTCGAGTGCAGATTAACATATTGCTCGTTAACTTTATCAAAATCTAAGTCCATAATCCCTTCAACAAAATGATCGGTATCAATAATGGCATGAGGGATTACGCCGGTATTTTCAAATCTTGGCATGGCTATAAGGCCATTGGGGATCATATCCGGTGGAAATCCTAATTGAGAGGTGGCTCGATGAACTCTAGCGACTAAGGTACCTTTGGGCAAAAGCGGGCCTGTGTCTGTCTCAAAAACTGATTCAATTAGAGAGTATCTTTGGGTTGCACCAAATGTAAGACCATGTAGACCATCTACCAAATACTGCTCCACTTTT
>CAIPDT010000124.1 GCA_903863905.1 uncultured Methylococcaceae bacterium | reverse complement strand
TGGCATCTAATGCCGTCACAATGGCTAATCCAGTATCGGCTATCACAACCGAACTCACATGGGTATTCGCAATGACTGTCGCGTAATTAGCTGCAGTAACACCCGAAACAGTTAAGCTATAAGCACTCGAAATCTTAGCCAATGCACTTGCATCACTGGTCAATTGACTTGCGCTAATGGCCAAGATCGGAGCCGTTGCATCCGTCAATGTAATACTAGCAATTTTAGTGGCATTAGCATTAGCCTGAATAGCATCTAGTGCTAAAACAATGGCTGCTCCCGTATCGGAAATAACAACCGAACTCACATGACTATTGGCAAGCACTGTCGCGTAATTGGCTGTCGTGGCACCACTGACATTCAAAGTGTAGGTATTTGGCTTCAGTAATCCTAATACACCGGCATCACTACTTAATTGACTTGCCGTTATTGCTAAAGCTGCGGCATCACTTTGAGTTAGGCTGGTAATATTAACTAAATTTAGTTGTAAATTATCTATATTAGTTGCAATAGCAGCCCCGGTGTCACTAATAGCATTAGATACAATAGGATTTGCCGCTAAAAAAGTCGCAACGGTGACTGATTGTAAATTAAAGCCTAAAACTTTTAATTGGGTAAGATCTACATTTGAGAGTGTTTGAAGTGTACTACCAGGACTATAGTACTCATTAAATGAATCAGTACTTCCTTGAACACCTGTATTTAAAAAGTCACTGGGATCAGAATTTTGACCATAATCAGCTAATTTAGTTACACCACCGTCAATAGAAAAATAGGCGGCAGGTACACCCGTACTAGCGCCATTAAAAAGCATGTTACTTGCCGATGTAAATCTAAATAAATCAAAGATATCAGGGGCTGCACCGTAAGGAATTCTTCCTAAAGCATGAGTTAGTTCATGTAATGCCACACCCGTTAAAGCATTTTGAGCAATGTCAGTTGCAAAAGTAGCATGTCCATCCAGCGCGTCGGTTGTTGCTATACCCCAAATCTTACATTCTGCATCCCAAACAGCCACGTTAGCTTGGCCCTGAATAGTGCTAGTAGCAGGTAAAATATTAAAAGTAGTGTCTCCTACAGTGGCATGACTAATCAAATCAGCACGAACAGTAGAATATGATATTAGAAATCCGCCTGTTGGACCCGCGGATGCTCCGCCACCGGTTCCGCTACAAGTAATACCTAAATTTATAGTAATATTATTCGATAATACATTGCAAAGCTGTTGTGCTGCCTGAATTATTCCAGCCTGAAAGGCCGCAGGAGCCGTGCTAACCGTTGTATCCCAAACTAAATTAATTTTAAAACCACCTGTAGCTCCCACTAACGTAGCTGTAGGTGCAATGGCTACTGCACTTAAAGTACCAATGATACCCCCGCTTACATTTGCACTTACAGATCGACTACCACTAAATTCTGTGAAACTTTGAGGCATACTAAAATTAATATTGTCACTTCCGCCTCTAATAGATGTGCTATCAGCATGTATATCTTCCATTTTATATGAAAACAAGTTCACATCTAATGAAGTCTTTTTAGCATTATCAAAGTTACTTGCCATGTCTCAGTTCCTATTAATCGCATTGCGATTGAATGTTATTCAGTTTTAAAATTTAAAAAACTTTAACAAAAAAAACTCATATTAGCTAGAAGAGAAATATTACAAATGAAATATTTGCACTAAACATAAACATTCTGTGGCGCAAAACATATACATCAAATATTAAATGTGAATTAAGAGCTAAATAGAAGCTCATCAAACGGTGATAATTAAGTAGTTTTATAACTTGCATTGAGTGAACTTAAGTCTTATCTGCTATAATACCCCTCTAAAACCTTTAAAACCTCTTGACTTTTCTTTAGTCATTAGAGTAAAAGATAACCTTACGCAATGCCGGTATTTAATACCGAATCACTTCGAATTAAATCTATAAGAACATGCACATTTTAATTCTTCGAATTTTGCTGTTACTCTCCAGTGCACTACTTTCTACTGCCTGTAACGGCCCTGCACCTCAACTAAAACCAGACGCTTCAAATAATTTCCCCGTCCATCCTTATGAAGACTCAAACCCTTCATCCAACCACTATGGACCGGCGACTTATTCTGGGGTATTTTTAAAACCCAGTGAACTAGAACCCGCGGTCGAGTTTTGGCGTAAAACTTACGCACAATGGTATCGTTCCAATGTCGCTATTCATGATGATCGTTATATGGATGTCATTTACGAAGTGATCATAGTGCCCGGTGTCGTTGAAGAAAGCTTAACCACCGAACAAAAAGAACATGTTAAAAACCGTCGTGAGTTTTGGAAAAATGAATTGATGGTGTTAGACAGCAAAGTCCGCGTTAACGCGGCTTTAACTGCGAGTGAAAAACAAATCTTAGCTAAACTAAGAAATAATGGCCGAACACTCAATGCCGTTTTACCCGGTGCGAATGAACGGGTACGCTCACAACGAGGTACTCGTGAACGCTTTCAAAAAGGCTTAGAAATCAGTCGTCAGTACGATCGTCAATTTAGAAAGATCTTTCGCGAAGCAGGTTTACCCGAAGATTTGGCCTATTTACCGCACGTAGAATCTTCTTTTCAACCGAATGCTAAATCCTCAGCAGGTGCAGTGGGTATGTGGCAGTTTACTAAAGGTGCAGCTAAAACGTTTATGCCAGCCGGAGATAGAATTGATCAACGCCTTGACCCTATGGCGTCTGCAACCGGAGCAGCTCGGTATTTAAAATTTGCTTACAATAAACTTAAAGACTGGCCAGCGGCCATTACCTCATATAACCACGGTATTGGCGGGATGAAAAAAGCCCAAAATCAAGTGGGACATGATTTTGCTACCATTGTCAGAAGCTATGATGGCCCTGCTTTTGGTTTTGCTTCTCGTAATTATTATGCTCAGTTCTTGGCGGCTAGAGAAATTGCTAGCAACCCCATGCAATATTTACGTTAGTTAATTGAAATACTTGGGATAGTTAACTTTAAAAGCTCATCTCTAAGCTGTTAGAGATGAGCTTTAAGGCCTTAAGACTCTTTACGCCATCGCAGCGACGATAGCATCACCCATTTCAACGGTACCGCAAGTTGATTCTGGATTGATATCTTTAGTTACAAACTTACCTTCATCAACCACTTTATCAACGGCTGTTTTAATACGCTCTGCCGCTTCATGCTCACCTAAGTGATGCAGCATCATGACACCCGCCATAATAACAGCGATAGGATTCGCTAAGTTTTTGCCAGCGATATCCGGCGCACTGCCATGAACCGCTTCAAATAACGCCGCATCTTTACCAATATTGGCACCCGGAATTAAGCCTAAACCACCCACTAAGCCTGCGGTTAAATCTGACAAAATGTCCCCAAACATATTAGTAGTCACTACAACATCAAATTGGTTTGGATTCATTACCATGTGCATACAAGCCGCATCGATAATTTTTTCATCATATTCGATATCAGGGTAACGAGGCGCAATTTCTCTCGCCACATCTAAGAACAAACCTTGTGAATATTTTAAGATATTCGCTTTATGACACACGGTCACTTTTTTACGTTGATTATCACGTGCATATTTAAAAGCATAATCAATAATTCTTTCTGAAGCCGCCCGAGTTACCACCGCTAAACTTTCTGCGATGTCTTTTTTAGGCGTTAAATAATGTTCCAAGCCCGCATACAAGCCTTCTGTATTTTCTCTGACAATCACGATATCAACATCATCATAACGTGTCTTAATACCGGGCCAGCTTTTAGCAGGACGCACGTTCGCATACAAATCATACTGTTGACGTAACGCCACATTTATACTTCTAAAACCGGTTCCCACTACAGTCGTTAAGGGCCCTTTAAAGGCTAAACGCGTTTGATCAAAAGATGCTAAGGTTTCATCGGGTAAAGGCGTACCAAACTTTTCAAACGCCGCTAAACCTGCATAGGCTTCTTCCCATTGAATTTTTACCCCTGACGCATCAATTACTTTTACAGCCTCATCCATAATGGAAGGGCCAATACCATCACCTTTTATCAACGTGACCTTGTGCATAATTATCTCCAGAGTTTAATTAACACTTTTACCAAATAGCTAAAGTGATGCTATATAAAAATAAAGTCGGAATGAACAACAATCAAACCTTTCTCAGTGCTTTTAATGAGTATTATGCTCATATTGTTCAGCAATAGGGATAATAACAATACTTACCGCATAACGTCCAACATTTATACGCATAAATGACGTTTAAATTAAATTAAAATAAAATAACACCTGCAGCAATAATCAATCCACATTAGACCGCTTCGCTTCAATACTCGGACATGATCTTGATCCTGAGCCTTTGCTAGGATGATACAAAACGACTCTTCCTGTACAAAAGAATCGGCTACATTGATCTCACTATCCACATAAAATCATGTTGAAATCGTTACTGCAATAAAATAAAAAAGTTAACATAATAATTAATAAAGTTTTATTGGCTGCTGAGTTTTGTTATAATACAGTTACTTTTTGATGCTGCTTATCTGAAGCACCTTTAGTTTCTTGACTATAGGCATCGATTCATTTATCCCTGAATCATTTTTCATAGCTATTACATTGAGTTACAAAATACGCGGCCTATTCTCTAATAGCGTCAAAAACCCAGTATTTTACCTAATTGTTAAGTAAAGTCTGCCCGCCAATGTTGACATTTACCGTCATAAGTTAAACCATGAAACAAAGAATTCTTATTATTGACGATGATACTCGCCATCGTAATTTGTTAGCTAACTATATTGAAACTCAAGGTTTCGATACCCTATTAGCGGCTAATGCTATTGAAATGAAAAAACAGCGGGAACGCTTTCATTGCGATCTTTTAATCTTGGATATAAACATGCCTGGTGAAGACGGCATATCAATTTGCCAAAGATTAAGAACGATAGGCGACAAGACCCCCATAATACTGTTGACATCAAGAAATAATATCGCAGATAAAATCCTCGGCTTGGAATATGGTGCAGACGACTATATTACTAAACCCTTTGATCCCACCGAACTGCTCGCTCGTGTCCGGTCCGTTTTACGTCGAAGCTTAGATAAGCCTATGATTAATTATCAAGAACAGCCCAATCAGTTTCAATTTGGCACCTTTGTTCTCGATATATCATCTAGGCAATTGTGGTGTAATAATCAACGGGTATCACTCAGTTTTGATGAATTTGAACTACTAAAGATTTTAGTTAATTCGCCAGAACTTCCAATAACTCGCCTTCAAATAGCCCTCCAGATTAGATCAGGTAATCAAGAAAACGAACAGCGCAATATCGACATGCTGGTGTCTCGTCTTCGCAAACGACTTATAGATCATTCTACAACGCATCAATATATTCAAACAGTGAGGGGCATTGGGTACGTTTTTAGGAATATGTCTCTGGATCAGTCAAGTTTATGAAATTTTCTCGCGCACAAACGTTTGTCAATCAAATTTGGCGACGGTTTGTTATGATATTGCTGGTCACTCAAATTCTTGTCATATCCTCCTTTTTTCTGCTAAGTGCTTCGCATGTGGGAAAAATATTGGGAACAAATCTGACTGGCTTGATGCGGATAATGGACAATGTTTATACTCACGCTGATCCTGTTTTAATAAAACAAGTGTCTGACAATTTACTTCGGGATACATCCCTTAGATTGGTGTCTGGGAGGATTGATCATACAACGGACATTAATTTACCCTATTATCCTACCTTGAAATCTGTTGTAAAAACAATCGATACAACCTGGCAAGGAAAAGTTACTATCAGCTATCAAAAGAATCCTGTACCTATGTTATGGGTGCAAAAAAATCAGCCACCTTTATTTGCACTGGGCATGCCATTTTTGGGCTATAAATTTCTGCAGTCTTATGTTTTATTAGCACTCGCCATTTTCCTGAGTGCGCTGATTATTATGGCCTGGTGGATTGCTAAACGGATTAGTATTCCACTGCTTAAACTCACGAATGATGCAGTGCAAATGGGGCGTGATAAAAAAATTGAATCTATTACACCGGATTTAAACAGTTGCAATGAAATTATCATGCTTTCTGAGGCCCTTAATAGCATGCGTAAAGACATCAACACGATGATAAAAGAGCGTGAAAATTTTATTGCTGAAATTTCTCATGATCTGCGCACGCCCTTAAGTCGGTTACGAATTGCGATAGAAATGCTTGATCCCCACTCATCAATATTTATAGAAGGGATGAAAGAAGATATTGATGAAATGCGCGACATTCTTCAACAGACTATCGAGTTAGCTTGTATAAATCTGGATACTAATGAAGCGTGGGTATACGGTGATATCAATGACTTACTTTTAAATATTCAGAGCAAATATCAACGAACAGGGGTTTTATTAGAATTAAATTTGGCAACTATGCCAAAGGTGCGTTTTAAAACCCTAGCATTAACCCGATTGCTTTACAATCTAGTTGACAATGGTCTTCAACATGATAAAAAAGGCCAAATCACACTGAGTTCTCAAATGGATGCAAACATACCGGTTATTAGCGTTGTCAATGCCGAGACTAATGACTGTTTCAAGGAGGCATCACAGAGAACCGATTCTATGCCGAATTATTTAGTCGCTAGTCATGGCAATGGTTTGGGGCTTTTAATTGTACAGCGAATTGCTGACATGCATGATGCAACTATCACCATAAATGAAACACCTTGTAAAGAAGGGCGTGAGGTTATCATTAGTTTTACCGCCCATAATTCGACAGTCAGCTAACCTCATTTAACAACAAACATGCTGAACAATTTACCCATCAATCGGAAATATACCGGTTTAAAGCGACTTGAATTTTAACAGCGCCCCCCCTGCTTAATGCTTATAAACAAACCGTTGATTATATTCTGGACGATATAACGCTAACACTTGTTTAACGTAGTTCTGTGTTTCTGGATACGGTGGAATCGAATTATTATTCCGTATGACTGCATTTTCACCGGCATTATAAGCGGCTAAGGCTAACTCTAAATTAGGGCTAAATAGATTAATCAGATGTTTTAAGTAACGCGTACCTCCATCTACATTTTGATCTGGATCATTACGATCCATCACCCCAAAACGCTTGGCCGTATCAGGCATTAACTGCATTAAACCGACCGCCCCTTTAGGCGATTGGGCAATCGTATTATAAGCGGATTCTGTTTGAATAACGGCATGTACTAATCTTGCATCCACTTGATGCTTATAGGCTGTTTGTTCGATTAAAGTCGTGTATCTTTTTTTATTATCCGAATTACCCGAACTCCCCGCACCCATATAACCGCGAATTTTTAACGGTTCACTACTGAGACCTCCAAAAGAGGGTGGTACAAAGTTAGTTAGTTTAACGGGTTTAGGAGCACTTTTAATAATTCGTTGATACAAACTATTTCTAGGATTATCAGTATAGTAAACTCGGCCTTGATTATCGGTATATTTATACACATCGGCTTGGACAACCGATGACAGGCAAGCTATTAACATCCCAAAAGTAAGCCGTTTCATGTTCAGAACCTAGGTGGACTTAATCACCACGCAATGCGCTGCGGTGACGGCTTTATGTCGCGCCTCCAACGTTGTCTCTGCCGTCGCAAGTACCACACCCATTCGGCGGGTTTTAAAAGCTTCAGGCTTACCAAATAATCTAATGTCCGTATCAGGGACGGCTAAGGCTTTTTCTAAGCCTTCATAGACTACACCCACCGCATCTATCCCGCCTAAAATAACGGCGCTAGCACCTTCGATATGCGCCGCTGTATTAACCGGCAAACCTAAAATAGCGCGGGCATGGAGATCAAATTCATTTTGTCTTTGAGTCACCATGGTCACCATACCAGTATCATGAGGTCTTGGACTCACTTCGCTAAACCAAACATCATCGCCTTTAATAAATAATTCAACCCCAAACAAGCCTAAGCCGCCGATGTCTTGCGTCACTTTAAAAGCAATCTCTTGGGAGCGCTGTAAAGACAACTCGCTCATAGCTTGGGGTTGCCAACTTTCACGGTAATCGCCATTTTCTTGCAGATGACCAATCGGCGCGCAATAATAAGTCTGTACCTCACCCTGTGCATCTAAAGCACGAACGGTTAATAAAGTAATTTCAAAGTCGAAATCTATCTTGGCTTCTACAATCACTTTACCGGTATCAACGCGGCCACTGGATTTAGCATAATCCCATGCCGCTTTAAGTTGACTGGGTTCCCTAACCATGGACTGACCTTTACCCGAAGACGACATGGTCGGTTTAATAAAACAGGGATAGCCAATCCCGTTATCAACGGCGGCTTGTAATTCATCAAAACTTTGCGCAAACGCATAAGCCGAAGTCGGTATGTTAAGTTGTTCTGCTACGAGGGTTCTAATACCTTCACGATTCATCGTTAATTGAATAGCTCTGGCATTGGGAACAACTGTACACAAACCTTCTGCTTCAACATCCACAAGCGCTTGTGTGGCAATGGCTTCAATTTCAGGAATAATAAAATGCGGACGCTCTTTAGCGATTAAGGCTTTAACGGCGGCGGTATCAGTCATATCAATCACATAACTGCGATGCGCGACTTGATGCGCAGGCGCATCGGCATAACGATCAACAGCAATGACTTCTACACCATAACGCTGTAAAGAAATAGCCACTTCTTTACCTAATTCACCACTGCCTAATAATAAAGCGCGAGTGGCTGTTTTTGTTAATGCTGTACCTATTGTCATCGTGAATCCGCCAAATAATTATCTATATCTTCTTTTGAAAAACCAATTTTCTTAGCCACCCGATCAGCATGACTGACCCGAGAAATACCTGGAATTAATTTATACGTAGGAGCTTCATCAGCAAACTCAACTTGTCGAGGTAAACCCACTCGGTCACGGACAAACTGATCAACCAATTGATGATTGTGCGTAATTAAGATCGTACTGTTTCCTTTACGATAAAAACCATTTAGCACATTGGAAGACGATTCCATTTTCTCTTCAAAGGTGGTGCCTTCGGATAACTCATCTAACACGACCAAACTTAATGGCGTGGTGGCTAAGAATATATCTTTAGTGCGTTTTAATTCAGTACCAAAGCGCCCTTCCCCATCAGTTAAATGGCTGACTTCTGAGACTTGATAAAAAATTCGATCAGCCACCGTTAAAGTGGCTGCTTGCGCTGGCACATAGCAACCTATTTGCGCTAATAATTGCACTTGGGTAATCGTTTTACAAAAAGCCGTTTTACCGCCACTGTTAGGGCCGGTTACTAAGACTAATTTATCGTCTTCTAAAACAAAATCATTGCCTACATAAGCAGGATTTTGTTTAGCTAACACCGGATTTTTGGCATCGACTAAATTAATACGGTGATGCTTGCCCTCAACCAGTTCAGGTAATACCACGGGATTACCAAATTGTTGAGCAAATTTAATAAAGGACAGCAATTCGTCAATTTTACCCAAGGCTTCTAAGGTTTGAGCGACATCCCCATCATTTTTATAGATGTTTCTAAGCGGGATAATACAACTATCTCGATCAAAACTACCAATTACCGGATAATACACTAACAATAAAGGCACTAAAAAGATAGTAGCCGTTGGAATCGCTTCCACCGATACATTAAACATATCTGTTGGAAAAAAATGCGCTAAGCCCCAAATGGCGGCAAAAAAAACTGCAATCAGCAAAGGCTTAAACAGTTGGGGTCTAAAGATAATAGCCGGTGACCAAGAGTGTTGACGCTCTTGTTTGGATTGCACGCCACTTTCTGAAATATAAGCCGGCCCTTTCATTAAAGAATACGCGCGGGTATTGGCAAAATCTTTAAGCGTATTGAGTTGGGCCTGCAAATATGCACTGGTCGGCTCAGTTACATCCAGTGCCTGATCAACCAAATCCAGCATAAAACGTACTCCTCTTTTATACTGTAAGTAACCATACCCTTCAATCTCATGCTCTTCCCTCGCGGTACCAAAGGTCCCTAAGAACTCACCAAAGGTTAGCAAATAAAAGTTTCTTTCTTGCTCGGCGGCCATGGCAACAATGGCTTCAAAAGCACCTCTAAGTGCCTCATTCGTGCTTAATTCTTCAAGAGCCTGTTGTTTAGCTTTAAGTGTATTTATATCCGCCGAGGGTTGCGTTAAAGAACGGTATAAAACGGCTTGACCAATAGTCGTTGACGCCCCATTAACTGCCTCAAATACACTATCAACCTCCATGGTATTAAAAGCACTTTGATCAATCACCCCTTCACCGGTTGCTAAAGGGGCTGTTGCTTTAATATTAGGCCAAATTGCCTCTGTCCAGCGTTGAAATAAGGTTTCTTTCATGGAGATGACTCAATTCTTATTAAGGATTTAGTGTGTGCTCAAGTAACTGAGTTAGCGCCTTTATGTGAGCATCCGAATCATTTAAACAAGCAATATAACGATACTCTTTACCACCCGCTTCAATAAAGATAGATTTATTTTCCATCGCAATTTCTTCAAGCGTTTCCAAACAATCCACGGCAAAACCCGGACACACCAAATCTACCGCTTTAATCCCTTCAGTGGGCAATTGCTCTAAGGTATCCACACAATAAGGTTTTAACCATTCAGCTTTACCAAACCGTGATTGAAACACAATTTTCCATTCGCTTGGTTTAAGCCCTAAGTGCTCAGCTAACAATTCCGCCGTTTTATGGCATTGATGAAAGTAAGGGTCGCCCCATTTCGTTAACACTTCTGGAAGACCGTGAAACGACATCACCAATAATTCATTTTTGGGTTGTTCTTCCCAGGCCTGTTTAATACTACCCGCTAGCGCGGCAATGTAACCATTGTCTTGATGATAATCACTGATAAACTCAAAACTAGGAATATGACGCCATTGCGTTAATTCTTTGATTAAATCATCATAAATTGACGCGGTGGTGGTTGAAGAATATTGTGGATATAAAGGTAACACCACAATATCAGTCACACCCTCGGCTTTAAATTCTTTTAAGCGCGTGGCAATAGAGGGCTCACCATAACGCATTGCATAGGTTGAAATTACGCCCCGCTCTGCTAAAGTACCCGCTAATTTTTCAGATAATTGACGCGTTAAATAGGTTAAGGGTGAACCTTTCTCATGCCACACTTTTTGATAGGCTTTAGCCGATTTTTTAGGTCTAAAGGGTAACACAAAGCAGTTAAGAATGATCCACCATACCGGTCTTGGTAAATTAACTACACGAGGATCACCCAAAAAATCGCGCAAGAAACGCCTCACTTCTTTAGTCGTGGGGGCTTTAGGTGAACCTAAATTAGCTAGAATGATACCCGTCTTTTTTACCATAATCAGTCTCTTAACGATTAATAAGATTTAAAAATTCTGAACGGGTGCTAATTTCTTTACGAAATACACCGGTCATGACTGAAGTGGTCATCACTGAGTTTTGTTTTTCAACGCCTCTCATCATCATGCATAAGTGTTTGGCTTCAATCACAACCGCCACCCCTCTAGCACCAATAGATAACTCAATCGCATCCGCAATTTGTTTAGTTAATCTTTCTTGAATTTGTAAGCGCCGTGCATACATATCAATCACACGAGCGACTTTAGATAAGCCTAAGACTTTTCCTTGAGGTAAATAGCCCACATGACATTTACCAATAAACGGTAATAAATGATGTTCACATAAAGAATAAATTTCTATATCTTTCACTATCACCATATCTTCGGTGTCAGCTGTAAAAATAGCATCATTAAGCACTTCTTCCAAAGTTTTATCATAACCATTGTTAAGAAATTTGAAGGCCTTGGCAGCACGTTTTGGAGTGTCGATTAAACCTTCACGATCTAAGTTCTCACCGACAGATTCTATAATTTTAGCGAAATGCTCTTCCATGGTTTCCAGTCTCTGTAATAAAAATATTTAAAAGTATAGCACTACCGCCCCTATTGAAGCCACATTTTGAACTAAAGGAGAAATTAGTGCTTGATTAAACAAGGGGTTTTAACCGCGTTGCGTATAAGCCAAAGCCTCTAAGATGACCGATTCATCGGCACCCAATCGGCTTACATTTTCACTTAAATGCCGACGCCACCCTCTGCCTCCAGCTTCACCATGAAATAAACCTAACGTATGTCTCGTTATACTATTTAACCGTGCTTCCGTTTTAAGCAAATCTTTTACGTAAGGTAATAAGGCATGTATCACCTCTTCTCGGGTTAAAATAGGTCTTACATCACCCCATAACCGTTGATCCACCTCGGCTAATAAATATGGATTCTGATAAGCCTCACGCCCAATCATCACCCCATCCACTTGCGTCAATAATTCTTCGACTTGCGTTAAGGACGTAATGCCGCCATTAATGATGATCTCCAAGTGCGGAAAATCTTTTTTAAGTTGATAAACCACGTCATAACGTAACGGAGGCACTTCTCGATTCTGTTTAGGCGATAAGCCTTTTAGCCAAGCTTTTCTAGCATGCACGATAAAAGTTTCACAACCGGCTTCGGCAACGGTGCCAATAAAATGCACTAACTCTTCATAAGAATCCCGATCATCAATACCAATTCTGGACTTAACCGTCACCGGTAACGAGGTGACTTGTTTCATTGCCGTCACACACTCGGCCACTAAGTCAGGCTCGGCCATTAAGCAAGCACCAAAACGACCATTTTGCACGCGATCACTGGGACAACCGACATTTAAATTAACTTCATCGTAAGCATAGGTTTCAATCATTTTGGCACATTGTGCCAAATCGTTTGGGTTACTGCCTCCTAATTGAAACGCTAAAGGATTTTCTGTGGTGTTGTATTGTAAATACCGATGTTTATCGCCATAAATCAACGCGCCCGTGGTTACCATTTCGGTATACAACAAGGCACGTTTAGACATTAATCGATGAAAATAACGACAGCGACTGTCAGTCCAATCCAGCATTGGTGCAACAGAGAATTTACGACTTATTAATTTAGAAGGTAACGACATAAAAATTTAATGCTTAAAACGACTTAAGATAAAAGCGACTAGTTTAACAGAATC
>CAIPDT010000123.1 GCA_903863905.1 uncultured Methylococcaceae bacterium | reverse complement strand
TTCCTGCTTATGATGTTAACTCTGCAGAAGCTAAAAGCAGAAGTAACTGGGATCTTAACATCTTAGGCACTGGCGGTAACCGTTTTTACGGCATGGCCTTACCACAAGCCTATGCAGAAAGTTACGTACCCATTGGTAATGGCCTTAATATTAAAGCGGGGCACTTTTACACGCCGATTGGCTTTGAAACAGTACCGTCTCCAGACAACTTCTTTTACACGCATGCTTATACCATGCAATATGGCGAACCGTTCACCCACACAGGTGTCATGGGTAACTATGCCATTGATGGTAACTGGGCAGTTATGGGTGGCGTAACAACTGGCAGTGCTACCGGCGGTTGGGATGGTGGCTTTAACAAACAATTAGGCAACTGGGGCGGTTTATTCGGCACCACTTGGACGAGTACAGATAAAGCAACCTCTGCCAACATCAGCGGTACTTACAGCGGTACTTCAGAGCAAAACAGCAGTCCATTTGCCATGTATAGTATCGTGTTAAAACACAACATTACTGATAGAACTCATTTAATGTTGCAACATGACCACGGCTTTGCTGATAAAACTTATAACTGGGCAACACTAACCCCTAATTCTTTAGATGCACAATGGTACGGCGTTAACTCTCATTTATACTACGACATCAAAGACAACTTATCTGTAGGTCTTCGTGCTGAATGGTTCCGTGACCAAAACGGCTTTAGAGTATGCTCACCAGGTCGCGTTGCTGCTGCAACTAACGGCGCTGGCTATAGCTATGCAGCACCAGGTAGCGTAAGCGTATGTAACGCAGCAAGTTACTATGAAGTTACTGCCGGCTTAAACTGGAAACCCGTTAAATGGCTGAACTTACGTCCAAACGTTCGTTATGACTGGATTGATGGCAACAAAGGCTCATTTGCTGACAACAAAACAGCTCAGTTTATCTTCTCTAACGACTTTAACATCACTTTCTAAAAAACGTTACAATTGGCTGTATTGTCTAATGCGCCTTCGGGCGCATTTTTTATATCCACAAAAACAAGAGCACTCAAAAACCTCATGTCGCACAAATAAAGTGCAAACCATCTTCATTCGCACCACATTAGAACAACTACCTCACATCATCTGTGCAATAACCTAGTCAAACAAGAGGATATTTCAAGCAGTTAGACCCTACGCGTATCTTATTTAAAATTGGTTCAAATATTGCTTAGTATTTATTGAACCAAACTCACTAAAATACAGGGGAAAAACATGACTGGAAATGCGACTCGCATTCAAGCAATCCAAAACATCACTCAACGTCAACCCGTGTCTGTTTCCAAACCAGACTCCTTGGCTAACCTTTGGGCTAGTGATGTCTTTACACTCAGCAAAATGAAAGAAAGTCTTCCTAAAGAGATTTTCAAATCTGTTCAAAAAACTATTGAAACAGGCGCTCCTTTAGACAATTCAGTCGCTGACATCGTTGCTTTGGCAATGAAAGATTGGGCGCTATCTAAAGGCGCTTTATACTATGCACACGTTTTTTATCCTTTAACGAATGCAACTGCCGAAAAACACGACGGTTTTATTTCTGTTCAAAGTGATGGCTCTGTTATCTCAGAATTTAGCGGCAAAGTATTAGTCCAAGGAGAACCTGATGGATCTTCTTTCCCTAATGGCGGTATCCGTTCAACTTTTGAAGCACGTGGTTATACCGCATGGGACGTTACTAGCCCAGCTTACATCATGACGACTGATAACGGTTCTACACTTTGCATTCCGACCGTTTTCGTTTCTTGGACGGGTGAAGCTTTAGATAAAAAGACGCCACTTTTACGTTCTAACGCAGCAATGAATAAAGCGGCGCAACGCGTTTTATCTTTATTAGGTAACACTAACATTGCTCCTGTTAATTCAAGCTGTGGTGCTGAACAAGAATACTTCTTAGTGGATGCTAACTTTGTTAACACTCGCCCTGACTTACTATTATCAGGCCGTACTTTATTAGGTGCAGCACCTGCTAAAGGTCAACAATTTGACGATCATTACTTTGGTGCAATTCCTGAGCGCGTGCAAGTTTATATGCAAGATGTCGAAGAGCAATTGTATCGCTTAGGCATTCCCGCTAAAACCCGTCACAATGAAGTAGCGCCTGGCCAATTTGAAATTGCGCCTTTCCATGAAGCAGCCAACGTAGCGACTGATCATCAACAATTGATCATGACTGTACTAAAAAACACCGCTAAAAAACATGGCTTAGTGTGCTTATTACACGAAAAACCTTTTAAAGGCATTAACGGTTCAGGCAAACATGTTAACTGGTCAGTGGGCAACGCGACTCAGGGTAACTTACTTGATCCCGGCCACACACCTCATTCAAACACGCAATTCTTATTATTCTGTGGCGCAGTCATTCGTGGTGTACATAAATACGGTCCATTGCTACGTGCGGTTATTGCTTCAGCCAGTAATGATCACCGCTTAGGTGCCAATGAAGCGCCTCCAGCGATTATGTCTGTATACTTAGGCTCTCAACTGGACAATGTGTTTGAACAAATCAGCCAAGGCAAAGTCACCGGTTCTTTAAATGCCGGTGTTATGGATTTTGGTATTTCTACGCTACCTACTTTTAATAAAGATGCTGGCGATAGAAACCGCACCTCTCCTTTTGCTTTCACGGGCAACCGTTTTGAATTCCGCGCGGTAGGTTCAGGTCAATCAGTAGCCGGTCCCTTAGTGGCCATGAACACTATGTTAGCTGATTCACTTAACTGGGTTGCTGACGGTTTAGAAACTAAATTAGCAAAAGGCACTGAGCTTGATGCTGCCATCTTAGAAACACTCAAAGAAATTATCGATACCCACGGTGCCGTTGTATTTGGTGGCAATGGTTATTCTGCTGAGTGGCATAAAATGGCCGTTGAAGAACGTGGCTTAGCTAATCTTAAAACAGCGGCTGATGCCTTACCTGTTTTAAAAGAAAAATATATCGAAGAGTTATTCGATAAGCTGGGCGTTTTATCACCCGTTGAATTAGCCAGCCGTTTTGAAATTTATGCTGAACAATATATCCTAGCGATTGAAGTTGAAGCTAAATTAGTGGTTAGCATGATTAAAACCGGCATTTACCCAGCGACCGTTAAATACTTATCTAACTTGTCATCGACTATAGCTAACCTAAAAATCAATGGTATTGACTTAGATAACAAATGCTTAAGCATTATCAGTGCGGGTTTAAATTCACTGACTGAAGCGGTTGAGCAATTAAGTGCTGCACTTGCTAAGCATGATTTTGAGAGCATTGAAGAACACATGCAATTCTGTGCAAAAACTATTCGTCCTTTAATGGATGAAGCGCGTATCTTTGCAGATGCACTTGAAACTGAAGTGTCTGATGAATTGTGGCCTTTCCCAACGTACCAAGAAATGTTGTTTATTAAATAATACTTAACATAACACGTAAGACCTTAAGCACTGCAAGTCACTTGTAATTGACTTGCAGTACCTAACCTCACTAAAGTTAATCCAAGTAGATACGTGCATATTAAGCTATTTAATGGCACACTATGGCTTTCGAACTTAAAGATGAGCTTGACATGAACTACTGGCTAATGAAATCCGAACCAGATGTGTTTGGCATCCATGATCTTTATCAAAGACCCAACCAAACCGAACCATGGGATGGTGTTCGCAATTACCAAGCACGCAATATGATGAGAGACGCCATGAAAATAGGCGATCAAGTATTCTTTTATCATTCAAATTGTGATGAACCCGGCATAGTCGGCATTATGGAAATTGCCAAAGAAGGTTACCCTGACCACACGGCTTTTGATCCCGATGATCATCACTTTGATCCTAAAAGCAATCCTGAAAAACCTCGCTGGATGATGGTCGATGTTAAATTTGTTCGACGCTTATCACGCACTATAAGCCTTAAGGAATTAAAAGCCCGCCCCGAACTTATAGAAATGGCGGTTGTTAGACCGGGCAATCGTTTATCAGTCATGCCTGTGACTGCTACAGAATGGGAATTTATCTTAAGTCTTGAGTAAACTCCTTAAGTCATACTACTTCCACTTTCAAATACCTAAATTTCTTAAACTCGAAAACTCTTAAATTCGGACACACTCCAGCTTTTTATCACACTCCAGTTTTTGCTTTACTCAAAGAAGCGTTTCAAATAATAGCCCGTATGTGAGGCTGAATTTTCTGATACTTGTTTGGGCGTGCCTTCTGCGACTAAAGTTCCACCCCCATCACCGCCTTCTGGCCCCATATCAATGATCCAATCTGCGGTTTTAATCACATCAAGATTATGCTCAATCACAATCACTGTATTGCCGTGATCGCGTAACTTATGTAATACCCCTAGCAATTGCTTAATATCATGAAAATGTAAACCCGTAGTCGGCTCATCTAGGATATATAAGGTCTTACCTGTGTCGCGTTTTGATAATTCTTTAGCTAACTTAACCCGCTGTGCTTCACCACCCGACAAGGTCGTGGCATTTTGGCCTAAGGTAATATAACTTAGCCCCACTTGCATCAAAGTTTGCAATTTTCTAGCTAAGGTGGGCACCGGACTAAAAAATTCAGCCGCATCTTCTACGGTCATAGCTAAAACTTGATCAATGGTCTTGCCTTTATAACGAACTTCTAACGTCTCTCGGTTATAACGCTTGCCATGACAGGCATCACAATGCACAAAGATATCCGGTAAAAAGTGCATTTCAACTTTAATCACGCCATCGCCTTTACAGGCCTCACAACGCCCGCCTTTAACATTAAAACTAAAACGACCCACGGTATAACCACGTGAACGTGCTTCAGGTGTGGCGGCAAATAACTCTCTAATTGGCGTAAATAAGCCGGTATAAGTCGCAGGATTTGAGCGTGGTGTACGACCAATCGGACTTTGATCAATATCAACGACTTTATCAAAATGCTCTAAACCATCAATTCCTTCACACGGCGCAGGAACAATCCCCGCCCGATTAATTAAACGGGCCGCATGCGCATATAAAGTATCATTCACTAACGTTGACTTACCGGAACCCGATACCCCTGTTACACAGGTTAACAAGCCAACCGGAAATGATATATCCACGCTCTTTAAATTATTACCTGACGCCTTACGCAAAGTAACGTGCTTATCTTTAACGACAGGCGTTAAATTGGCAGGCACATCAATACCTATCTTACCTGATAAATATTGACCCGTTAATGACGCCTCATTATCCAGAATATCTTGTAAGGTACCTTGCGCAATAATACGACCACCATGCACGCCGGCTCCCGGCCCAATATCCACAATATGTTGTGCAGCACGAATCGCATCTTCATCATGCTCGACCACTATCACGGTATTGCCTAAATCACGCAGATGAAATAATGTCTGCAATAAACGATCGTTATCCCGTTGATGTAAGCCAATTGAAGGTTCATCCAACACATACATCACCCCCACTAAGCCCGCCCCTATTTGGCTGGCTAAGCGAATACGTTGCGCCTCGCCACCTGATAAGGTATCCGCACTCCGGTCTAAGGTTAAATAATCTAAGCCTACATTGACTAAAAACTCTAAACGCTCTCGGATTTCTTTAATGATCTTAACCGAAATCTCCCCTCGCTGCCCCGGCAAAGCTAAGGTATCAAAAAAGCTTAACGCCTTACGAATAGGTAAATGGGTTAATTGATGCAACGGAAAATCTTCAATAAAAACATTACGCGCTGATTTATTAAGACGAGCACCGTCACAGACATTACAAGGCCGATGTGATTGATACTTGGCTAATTCATCTCGGACTAACTGTGAATCTGTTTCCAGATAGCGCCGCTCCATATTCGCAATAATGCCCTCAAAACGATGTTTCTTCTTTTTAACCGAACCCGTGCCACTATAAAACTTAAACTCTATAGCCGCTTTACCGCTGCCATACAACACAATATCTTGTATCTCTTTAGGCAACTGCGCATACGGAATTTCTAAATCAAAACCATAATGCTATGCTAAAGACAACATCATTTGATAATAATAGCCATTCCGACGATCCCAACCTCGAATAGCACCACCGGCTAGACTAATATCCGGATTATGCACCACTAAATCAGCATCAAAATGTTGTCTGACCCCAAGACCATCACAACTACTGCAAGCTCCCTTAGGATTATTAAACGAAAAAATACGCGGTTCTAATTCCGTTAAACTGTAGCCACATTGCTTACAAGCATAACGCTCTGAAAAAACGATTTCTGTCGTATCTTCAAGAGAGACTGCAATGGCAATACCATCGGCAATTCTTAAGGCCGTCTCAAACGATTCTGAAAGACGCAAGGCCAAATCCTCACGAATTTTAAACCGATCCACAACCACTTCAATGGTGTGCTTCTTTTTTAAGTCTAACTCCGGAGCCTCATCTAAATCATAAACACTGCCATCAATGCGTGCCCGAATAAAGCCCTGGGCTTTTAAATCTTCTAATAACTGCGTGTGCTCCCCTTTTCGATCATTAATCACTGGTGCTAATAACATCCAGCGTTGATCTTGGGGTTGCGCTAACAATAAATCTACCATCTGACTCACGGTTTGCGCTTCCAAAGACACCTGATGCTCTGGACAACGGGGCGTACCCGCACGCGCATACAGCAACCGTAAGTAATCATATATTTCAGTGATGGTACCTACGGTTGAGCGGGGATTATGAGACGTAGATTTTTGCTCGATTGAAATAGCGGGAGATAAACCTTCGATATGATCAACATCGGGCTTTTCCATCATTGACAAAAATTGCCGAGCATACGCCGATAAAGATTCTACATACCGACGCTGGCCTTCTGCGTAAATAGTATCAAAAGCTAAAGAGGATTTTCCTGAGCCTGATAAACCCGTAATCACAATTAATTGATCTCTAGGTAAATCAATATCAATATTTTTTAAGTTATGGGTTCTCGCACCACGGATACTAATTGTGTCCATCAAAAATTTCCGGCAATTAAAACAATCTCATAATATACGGATAAAGTCGCTTGAGTACAAACTCACCTTAAAACAATCAGTGCGTATGCACTAGTTTTGATCAGATTATCACTTATTTGCACTAACAAAGTGCTATACATCACATTAACAAAAACTTAACCAACTGTTTTTTATTATAAAAAAACAATGGCCCACATTATGCTTTAATTTATAAGGTCTCTTAATTAGAATAGCTAATAATGAGATATCTATCACTAAAAATCAAATAAGACTTACCGCTTATTTTTTATCAACTATCCTGCAGGGGGGGTATCTAATGCCTACTAGTTATTATGCTTTTTTAGCGGCATTATTACTCATTCTTTTTGCAAGTATCACCATTCTTTTACTAAGAAATGATGTCATTAAGAAAAAAAGTGTTAATTGGCTGTATCTACTAACTGGATGCCTTGCTTTTTATTGCATTGAAAGCGCCAGTTACGGACAACCCTTTAAGCACACTTTTTTGCTAGTCATTGCCCTATTCGTTATTCCTATCAGTATTGGTGGCATTATTGATCGAAATCATCATTCAAAAAATTAATATCGCATTTAAATGATGGCTCACTACAACTAGCACAAACGTGATGAATTAAACACCACACAGACAAAAAACCAAGAATTATAATCCCCTATTCCCTCTTATTTGACAATCAGTCAAATTCAGATATTTTATAGTATTAATACATCAATAATTATAAAAACAACACGATGAGGAAATATAATGAAACCCTATAACTACCTTGGCATTTTTACGTTAATGCTTGTCACTACAAATTCTTGGGCCTACGGTGGAAGCAGCAGTAGCACAAAAGCCTGTGCTAAGCCCAAATTTAGTGACTTTGTTCCTGCAGAAAATACTGACGCACCCCCTAACTCAAACTTTTCTTTTACCGCCTCTGGAAACACTAATCCTGAGAGTATTATTGTTACGGTTAAAAACTTACCTACGACACTTAAAATCAACCCTAAAAATGGAGGCAATAGTTTTGAGGTCAGCGGAACCTTACCCGCCTCTTTAAAAGGCACTTACGCCAGAATTGCTATAGATGCAACCGCACAAAGTAATTGCAATGGTGGCGGGGGTTGGCTATTAAAAATTACCGACTAACTGGAAGCATTAAGAAAAAGTTCTTAATCCTGTAATGATGATTTTTGTTTGGGTTAAATGCTCAAACTACTTTTCTGTCCATTTCCATAACACCGGCATTATGCGTATGCTCAGATTGAATATTGACATCTAAACCTTGAGATATTATATGTTTTGCAATAAGTGCAATTAGATGGCTTTTACCTGATTGTTCTAGGCCTTCAATGACAATATTAATCATGGTATTTTTGTTTAAAAGTAGATAGTTTAAACGCCCCTGTAGCGCATAATCTTACTACAGATAAAAAACAGGCAAAAAAAAAGCAGTAACCAATTAAGGTAACCGCTTATTTTTATTTAGTCTTTGTGGTGGGTCGTGCGCGATTCGAACGCGCGACCATCGCATTAAAAGTGCGGTGCTCTACCGGCTGAGCTAACGACCCAACAAAGAAG
>CAIPDT010000122.1 GCA_903863905.1 uncultured Methylococcaceae bacterium | reverse complement strand
GTTTGTGTATTCTTTGAAATCTTAAGTGACTTGAGTTTTTTAGTGGTCATAGGTTTAAATGAACCCTTTAACGGCGTTCATTTAAACCTATATTTGGTTATTAGAAGATCTTGAGTCAGATACTTTAATAATAACTATATGTATTTAATGTTATTATTTTTATGGTCTGAAAATTGCTTTTGTTTTTATGTAGTGTAATTTAAGTTGTCTTTTAATGTTGTTATAATCCAGCTTTTATACTAACCCTTTTAAGTTAATTAAAACAAGTTAATACGGTTGTGATGATTTGTGCATCGTTTGAATTAAGGGTTTAAAAACAATTATTGTTATTATTAGAATTTATGATGAATCAGTTAGTTAAAGTAACGATAACCGTGTTATTAGGTTTTATGTTTACCTTTTGTGCGGATGCACAAAATCAAGCTTTGTCGGTAGACGATGTATTGGTGATTTTTTATCAACGTAATCTTGATTTAATAGCGGCTCGATATAATGTTGATCAATCCGTGGCTGAAGCGGTTGTGGCTGCTGCTATACCTAATCCTTCAGTTAGTTTTCAACTTGGAGAATTAAGTAGTACGAATTTGAATAAAGGTTCTAGTGCGACGGGCTGTAATCATAACTCAAGCGTTTCCTGCGGACCTTCACAATATTATTCTTTTAGTCAATTAATCGAGGTGGCTGGTAAGCGAGGGTTACGTGTACAAAGTAGTGATTTTGCAATACAAGCTGCCGAAAGTGATTTTCGTGATGCAGTACGAATTTTTACTAATGTAGTTAGAACCGCTTATTATCAATTATTGCAGATGCAAAAGAATCTTTGGCTAGCTCAAGAGATTGTGGATCATTATCAGGTTGTTACTGAAGCTAATAGTTTACGATTAAAGAGTGGAGATATTTCAGAGTCTGATTTTTTAAGAGTTAAGATGGAAGGTGTTCGTGCGCAGTCTGATTTGGATAGCGCTCAAAGCGCCGTGACAATGGCACAAGCAGATCTGGCTGTTATTCTTCGGTGGCCAGAAAGAAGCCTTCAATTTGAGGCAAAAGAACAGTGGCCGGAAATTAAAGATATGGGTCAGCAGCTAACACCGGATGAATTAATTAATAAGGCCTTATCACTGCGACCTGATTTGCAAGCTGATAAATTACGAGCTGAGCAAGCCGATAAGCAATTAGAATTAGCAAAGCGTTTGAAATATCCTGATGTGACGGTTACGGGGGGATATGCAAAAGATCCCAGTAATAATGCCTTAGATTCTGGTTTTGTCGGATTCAGTGTTCCGTTGCCAATTTTTTATCAATATAAAGGCGAAGAAGATAAAGCCTCTGTCAATTTAAGTCAAAGTCGAGTTACCGCAGAGCAGACTGAATTAGCAGTTAAAAACGATGTTATAAGTGCACTAGCGACTTGGAGTCGTGCGGATAAAATTGTACAAAGATTTAAAGACGGATTATTAAATGACGCTCTAAGTGTGAGAAATAGCTCTGAGTTGGCTTATAGCAAAGGTGCAACCAGTGTATTAGATTTTATTGAGGCACAACGTAGTTATAAAAATGTAATGAGGGACTACTATGCGGCTGAGATTAATCGAGCGACGGCTTATTACAATTTAGAAAAAGCATTAGGGGTTGACAATAGCACTTCTAAAGATTTTAAAATTATTAAGCACTAAAACCAAGCTATATTATAAATTAGAGAGTAGGGTGTTATGTTAATGGAAATGGATGAATTGATGTCCCTTCAAACAAAAAAAACCGTTAGGTTCTGTTTACTGTTAATAAGTTTATTATTAGCTTCATGCAGTGATTCATCTAATCAAGATCAACCATTGCCTCAACTCCCTATAGTAAAAGGTGAGGTTCATTTAGCACCTGACTCACCTAAAAAATCTTATATAAAAACGATTAGTTTAAGTTTAACACAGCATCCTTTATTGGAGCCTTTGACAGGCCGGGTCACATATAATGAAAATGAGACTTCTCATATTAGTTCTCCGGTTTCCGGGCGCGTTATTACTGAGCCGGTAGCGTTAGGTACTCGGGTAAGTATGGGCTCTACTTTATTGGAGTTAGATAGTCCTGAGGTTGCTGCTGCTGAGGCTGATTATGCTAAAGCCCAAGCAGATTTAATACTTGCTAATAAAGGAGTTATAAGGCAACAAGAGTTATATGTCGGTAAAGCTGCTTCGCAAAAAGAATTTGAACGTGCTCAGGATGATTATAATGCCGCACTTAGTGAAGTACAGCGTGCTCAAGATCGATTAAAAAATTTACATATTAGTCGTCAACAAAATGATGGTCGGTTCGCTTTACGTTCATCAATCAAGGGTATTGTTGTTGAGCGTCATGTTAATCCAGGAATGGAGGTGCGCCCTGATCTTGATACGCCTTTGTTTGTAGTATCGGAGACTAAGAAACTGACACTGTTGATGGCGATTTTTGAGGTTAATTTAAGTAAGATTAAGTTGGGTCAAAAACTTTCAATTGCAGTCCCTGCCTATCCTAATAGACTTTTTCCAGCAACTGTTGAATATATTGGTCAAGTGTTGGATGAGAAAACTAGATCTATTCAGGTACGGTGTGATTTACCTAATTCAGATGGTCTATTATTGCCAGGAATGTATGCAACAATTACATTGGATAGTGCGCCCGATGATCAGGCAATTGTCATTCCGTTAACAGCCGTATTTACTGAGGGTGATCAAGATTTTGTTTTTATTGCGATTGACGAAAATCATTATCAACAACGGCCGGTTGAAATTAGTTTAAGGTTAAAAGATAAAGCGGTTATCTCTTCAGGGCTGAGTCCAAATGAACATCTGGTCGCTGAGGGTGCGTTGACATTGCGTTCTGAGGAAGAAGTAGATGCTGATTCCAGTACCAATAAGAAATAATACTAAATAGAGACGCATACAGATGATTGAACGTATTATTGCTTTTTGCCTACAACAACGATGGATGGTTATTGGAGCTACTTTAGCCATCGCCATTTCCGGTATTATTGCTTTTGAAAAATTGCCAGTACAAGCCTTTCCGGATGTGCAAAATGTTTTTGTACAAGTAGTGACTCAATATCCAGGGCAAGCCCCTGAAGAGGTTGAAAAGCTTATTTCGTTACCTATTGAGCGGGTAATGAATGGTTTGCCACACCTGATGAATATGCGCTCTGTGTCGATTTTTGGTTTATCAGTCGTTACGTTAACATTTGATGATGATGCTGAGGATTATTTTTCTAGGCAACAAGTGTTAGAGCGTTTACAAAATGCAGATATTCCGGATAGCAGTAAGCCTCAATTAGGACCATTATCAACGGGTGTTGGGGAGATTTTACGGTACGTGGTTGATGCTAAAGATTTACCTTTAGTTGAACAAAGGGCATTACAGGACTGGGTCATAGAGCCAAAGATTCGTGCCGTTCAGGGCGTTGCTGATGTGGTTTCGTATGGCGGCGGCGTTAAAGAATATAAAGTTTCTGCTAAATTGGATCGCCTTAAAAATTATAATATTGATCTTCAAGATGTGTTTGATGCGATTACTGCTAATAATAGTAATACGGGTGGCGGATATATCGAATATGGTGATGAAGCCCTCGTTGTTAGAGGTATTGGTTTATTAAAATCTATTGATGAAATTGGTGAAATTGTCGTTGATAGTAATTTAGGCGTACCCATTCGTATCAAAGATGTGGCGGATGTTAGTGTTGGTCCACAACCTAGAACAGGTATGGTGGGTATGAATCAACGAGATGATGTCGTTGAAGGGATTGTATTGTTAATTAAGGGAAGAGATGCTGTTAATGTTTTAGGGGGCGTTAAAGAAAAGATAAAGGAATTGAATGAGTTTGGTCTGCCTCCTGGCGTTAAAATTTCACCTATTTATGATCGCACAGAGTTAGTTGGGCATACGGTTCATACGGTAGAGCATAATATGCTTGAGGGTGCTGCTTTAATCATGATTATCTTACTGGTCTTCTTGAGGCGATTTATGGCTGCATTTTTAGTGACCTTAATCATACCTCTGTCGTTATTATTTGCTTTTATTTTGGTTGATCTCGGTGGTATTTCAGCTAATCTAATTTCTTTAGGGGCTATTGATTTTGGGATTATCGTTGATAGCGCGGTTGTTTTAGTTGAGGCCGTCATGGTGCAAATCACTCTTGATTTACATCGGAATGCCGATATTCGGCATTTGCGACAAACATTATTGATGACAGCAACTGAGATGGGTCGGCCTATTTTATTTTCAAAGGCGATTATTATTATTGCTTTTTTACCTATTTTTACTTTTCAGCGAGTCGAAGCGAAGATATTTTCACCAATGGCTTTTACGCTTAGTTTTGCTTTGGTTGCGTCAATGTTATTTAGTTTGACGTTTGTACCTGCGATGTTAACCTTTTTGTTAGGTCCAAAAATTGCGGAAAGTCATAATCCTCTAGTTGACTCTATGGAGAAATGGTATCGATCTCTACTTGAATGGGTCCTTAGTCATGCAAGGAGTGTATTTATCACGGCCGTTGCGGTCTTGGTTATGAGTTTTATGTCTGTTAAATTGATTGGAACTGAGTTTATGCCTAAATTGGATGAGGGTAATATTTGGTTGACCATTACTTTACCTACTCCTGTTTCATTGACGACCGCTAAAGAGTTAGAGCAAAAGGTACGTGATAAGTTAGAAACGTTTTCTGAGGCTAAGATGGTTTTAACTCAGTTAGGTCGGCCTGAAGACGGTACAGATCCAAAAGGATTTAATAATCTTGAAGTTTTAATAGATCTAAATCCTAAAGCAACTTGGCGTTTTAAGAAAAAAGATGAATTAGTACAGGCGATGGATAAGGAGTTATCGATCTTTCCTGGTATTTTAACTAATTTTTCTCAAGTGATTCAAGATAACGTTGAAGAAGCCATCTCAGGTGTTAAGGGTGAAATAGCCATAAAAATATTTGGAAGTGATTTAAAAACATTACAAGACAGTGCCGATCAAATTACCCATATTTTAGCGTCGATTAAAGGAGCTACTGATGTGGCTGCTGAACAGCAGGCAGGTCTTGCACAGGTCTTGGTAGATATTGATCGTGCCAAGGTTTCTCGTTATGGCATAAACGTAGCGGATGTTGAAAGAGTCATCGAAATTGGTATGGGCGGCAAGGCCGCGTCAAAATTTTTAGAAGGTGAGCGTCGTTTTGATATTACCTTGCGTTATGAAGAGGGCTCACGTAATTCAGTTGCTGGATTAGAAAGTTTGACTGTACAGACCTCAGAAGGTTATCGTATTCCTTTGTCTGAGTTGGCCACAATAAAAATTAATCAAGGTGCCTCTAGGATTAGTCGTGAAGATAATATGCGCAGAATTGCGATTAAATGTAACTTAATCAATCGTGATCAAGGTAGTTTTGTTGCAGAGGCACAGCAAAAAGTGGATGCTCAAATTGCATTACCACCAGGTTACCATATTGTTTGGAGTGGTCAGTTTGAAAATCAACAGCGTGCAATGAAGCGTTTAGCTATTATCGTCCCTATTAGTTTGGGTCTTATCTTTGTATTGTTGTTTTGGGCGTTTATGTCAATTAAGAATGCTTTGTTGATTCTTTTGAACGTGCCTTTCGCTATGATCGGTGGTATTCTTATTCTGTTAGCGACAGGAATTAATTTAAGTGTTTCTGCTGCCGTGGGATTTATCGCATTATTTGGTATTGCGGTGCAGAATGGTGTCATTCTTGTTTCTCAATTAAATAAATTACGCAGAGAGGGGCAGTCTTTGCATGATGCTATTGTAAATGGTTCTGTGAGTCGTTTGAGGCCTGTAGTAATGACTGCCATGATGGCTATGCTTGGGCTTTTTCCTGCAGCTTTATCGACCAGTGTTGGCTCAGAAACTGCCAAGCCCTTTGCTGTGGTGATTATTGGTGGTTTATTAACAGCGACTGTGTTGACTTTAACGTTATTGCCCGCGTTATATCGTTATTTTGCGGAGCCAGATGAGCTTTAAAGGACAAATATGAAAGAAATACGTGCTTTTATTCAGCCTCATAAGTTAGGTCATGTTACTATGGCTCTCTTAGAGATACCGGGATTTCCTGGGATGACGATTATTGATTGTGATGGTTTTGGGCGCGAAAGAACGCAACATATTCAAGATTACAAGCCTTTCTTACCTAAAAAGCGTATTGAAATTTTTGCTCCAGATCATTTAGTGGACAACATATTTGATACTATTATGCAAGCAGCTTTTAGCGGACAACATGGTGATGGTAAGGTTTATATTATCGATGTGTTAGAAGGAGGACGTATTAGTACTCATGAGAGGAGTAATGACTTAGGGTAAGGTTATTAATAATGCTGTCATTAAAGCTTGGTAATATTTATTCTTATTAGCATTGCTCATTCATTATGGGTTATTAGTTTGTTATAGAATAACTCTGTAAGGTTAAC